>NZ_JBHSEP010000013.1:0-172908 GCF_042654645.1 Cohnella hongkongensis
CTTGGAGACAGCTTGTCATTGTTTTGCGAAATAAGCAGGTTGCTATCGAATATTGCTCACAGGGATCATGTCAGGCTCGATTTCGCACGAACCAACGCGACATTGGAAATTTGATGCGTGGAGCCTGGGGCGGCTTGCGCTCGCTTGACAGGCTCATCGCAACAGACTACAATAAGTTACAATTGTATTTCCAAAGCCTCAGATTCGATGACGGGAATAAGTAATCCGGCCCCAAGCCCCCAGAGAGGAAAGCCTCGGCTGCAAGCTTTCCGGCGATGATCGGACGAACGACCTCCCCGAGAACCCGATGGGAACTGCCTGCCTGACGCATGTCGGGTTCGGCTCAGTAGCATCGCGGCGATGCCGGGCGTTAACCGGACGAAAGCAGCAAGCCTCTGTCGAAAGACAGGCTTGAACGACGGGTGGCACCGCGGGAGCGCAACGACAAGCTCTCGTCCCTGACGACTCTACGGAGATCGCCATGGGACGGGGGCTTTTTTGAGTGATTCAGGAAGATTAAAATTCGCTGCCTTTAATCTGAATCACTTCGACCTAAACGTGATCCCGCCGATCCCAAGGACGGCGCAAGCCGTTTCGGCTTGCCATCGGGTATCGGCGGTGTCGGCGGGGCGCTGTCTGCATCAGTAGAACCGCAGACGTGACGAGGGATGGCCCAATGATTGGAGAAAGAATGGGATCTCAAACAGGGGAGTGAAGAGAAGGATGGGTTTCCAGAAGCCGCCGGGCACTCAGGACATTCTGCCTGGCTATTCCGAGCTTTGGCAGTATGTGGAGAGCACCGCTCGCGACATTTGCCGCCGCTACCGGTTCAGAGAAATTAGAACGCCGATCTTCGAAGGCACGGAGCTGTTCAAGCGCGGCGTCGGAGAGACGACGGACATTGTCGAGAAGGAGATGTACACGTTCGAGGACCGCGGCGAACGGAGCATGACGCTTCGTCCGGAAGGAACGGCCGGCGTCGTCCGCTCCTATGTGGAGAACAAGCTGTACGGAGAGCCGGACGTCGCCAAGCTGTACTACATCGGACCGATGTTCCGCTACGAGCGCGCGCAGGCGGGCCGCTACCGGCAGTTTCACCAGTTCGGCGTCGAGGCGATCGGCTCCGACGATCCGGCGCTCGATGCGGAAGTCATCGCCTTGGGGTATCACTTCTATCGGGAGCTGGGGCTGACCGGCGTATCGGTCGACTTGAATTCCGTCGGTACGCCGGCGGTTCGGGCGGCTTTCAGGGAAAAGCTGCTCGCGTATCTGCTCCCGATGCGAGCCGGCCTGTGCAGCGACTGTCAAGCTCGAATCGACCGCAATCCGCTTCGGGTGCTCGACTGCAAGGTCGATCAGGAGAAGTTCGCGGACGCTCCGTCGATTCTGGACAGTCTGGACGAGGAATGCGAGAAGCATTTCTCCCGCGTGCGCGAATGTCTGGATGAGATGGGCGTTCCGTACCGGCTGAATCCGCGTCTGGTGAGAGGGCTGGACTACTACACGCACACTGCGTTCGAATACAAGGCGCAGGGCATCGGCGCCATCGATACGATCGGCGGCGGCGGGCGCTACAACGGGCTCGTGGCGGAGATCGGCGGAGACGACAAGCCCGGGGTCGGGCTTGGGCTCGGGCTGGAGCGGACGCTGCTGCTGCTCGAAAGCCAGGGCGTTAAGCCGGAGCTGGGCAACCAGGCCGATGTCTACATCGTCGCCCTCGGCGCGCGGGCCGAGCAAGCGGCTCCGGGGATCGCGCAGAGGCTGAGGGACGCGGGAATCGCGGCGGAGCGGGACTATCTCGGCCGCAAGACGAAGGCGCAGTTCAAGGCGGCGGAGCGCAGCGGCGCCCGCTACGCGGCCGTGCTGGGCGACGACGAGCTGGACCGCGGGGAGGTCTCTCTTCGTCCGATGGCCGGCGGCGAGCAAACGGCCGTGAAGCTCGACGAGCTTGCGGAGACGATTCAACGGTTAACTACACGATAAAAAGGGGAACGAATCCAAATGATGCTTAAAACGAACGACTGCGGCAAACTAACGAAGGAGCACGTCGGCCAGACCGTCGTGCTGAACGGATGGGTGCAGGGCTGGCGCGACTTCGGCGGCCTGCTGTTCATCGATCTGCGCGACCGCACGGGAATCGTGCAAATCGTCTTTAACCCGGAAATCTCCAAGCAGGCGCTAGAGCTGGGCAGCCGCGCGCGCAACGAATTCGTGCTGGCCGTTGCCGGGAAAATCGTCGAGCGCGATCCGGAGACGTATAACCCGAACCTGGCGACGGGGGAGATCGAAGTTCAAGTGACCGAGGTGGAGATCGTAAATTCGGCCAAAACGCCGCCTTTCCCGATCGAAGACGGGGTGGAAGTGGACGAATCTCTGCGCCTGAAATATCGGTATCTGGATCTGCGCCGCCCGGAGATGCAGAAGACGCTGCGGCTCCGTTCGAAGGCGACCAAGGTGTTCCGCGACTTCCTGGACGAGAACGGCTTTATCGACGTCGAGACGCCGATTCTGACGCTGAGCACTCCGGAGGGCGCTCGCGATTATCTCGTGCCGAGCCGCGTTCATCCGGGCGAGTTTTTCGCGCTGCCGCAGTCTCCCCAGCTGTTTAAGCAGCTGCTTATGATCGGCGGCCTGGAGCGTTACTATCAGGTCGCCCGCTGCTTCCGCGACGAGGATCTTCGCGCGGACCGCCAGCCGGAGTTTACGCAGGTCGACATCGAGACGTCGTTCCTGTCGCAGGAGCAGCTGCTCGGCATGATGGAGCAGCTGATGGCTCGTCTGTTCCGCGAGACGATCGGCGTGGACATTCCGACTCCGTTCCAGCGGCTCTCTTACCATGACGCCATCCACAGGTACGGCTCCGACAAGCCGGACCTGCGCTTCGGGCTCGAGATCGAGGACGTCACCGATATCGTCCAGGGCAGCGACGTGAAGGTGTTCGCGTCCGTCGCCGCGTCGGGCGGCGTCGTCAAGGCGTTGAACGCCAAAGGCTGCGCAAGCTGGAGCCGCAAGGAGCTGGACGATCTGCAGCCTTTCGCGGCCCGCTACGGCGGCAAAGGAATCGCCTGGATTACGGTGAAGGACGGCAAGTGGAACGGGCCGATCGTGAAGTTCTTCAAGCCGGAGGAGATCGAAGCGCTGACCAAGCGTCTGAACGTCGAGGAAGGCGATCTGCTGACGTTCTCCGCCGACAAGCTGAAGACGGCCGCCGACGTGATGGGCAATCTGCGTCTGAAGGTCGGCCGCGAGCTCGGCTTGATTGACGACAAGGCTTACAAATTCGTCTGGGTCGTCGACTTCCCGCTGCTCGGATGGGACGAGGAAGCGAAGCGATTCGTCGCCGAGCACCACCCGTTCACGCGTCCGAAGGACGAGGATCTGGCCCTGTTCGACAGCGATCCGGGCGCGATTCGGGCACAGGCTTACGACATCGTCCTGAACGGCTACGAAGTCGGAGGAGGCTCGATGCGGATTTACCGCCGCGACGTTCAGGAGCAGATGTTCAAGGCGCTCGGCTTCACGCTGGAAGAGGCGAAGGAGAAATTCGGCTTCTTCCTGGATGCGTTCGAATACGGCACGCCTCCGCACGGCGGCATCGCCTTCGGTCTCGATCGTCTGGTCATGCTGTTGGCCGGCCGCAGCAACCTGCGCGAGACGATCGCCTTCCCGAAGACGGCCAGCGCAACCGATCTGCTCTGCGACGCTCCGGCGCCGGTGACGGAGCGGCAGCTGGAAGACCTGCACATCCGGCTGTCGGCCAAGGCGGTCGCTGCTCAAGCGAAGAAAGCCTCTCCGGAAGCGAGAACGGAAGAGGCGGAAGAGCAAGCATAAGGCAACCGGAAGGAGGAGGGCGAACCGATGCTGCACCAATTTTCCCGAACGGAACTGGCGATTGGCCCGGAAGGGCTGGAGAGGCTGAAAGGCAGCACCGTGGCCGTGCTCGGTATCGGCGGCGTCGGCGGCATTGCCGCCGAAGCGCTGGCGCGCTCCGGCGTCGGGCGCATTATTTTGATCGACAAGGACGTCGTCGACATTACGAACGTGAACCGGCAAATTCATGCGCTTACGACAACCGTCGGGCAGCCGAAGGCCGAGCTGATGAAGGAGCGCATCCGGCTGATCAATCCGGAGTGCGACGCGATCGCGTTAAGAATGTTCTATACCGAGGAGACGTACGAGGAGCTGTTCAAGTACCCGCTCGACTACGTCATCGACGCTTCGGACACGATCGTCTATAAGGTGCATTTGATGAAGCAGTGTCTGGAACGGGGAATCCCGATCATCTCCAGCATGGGAGCGGCCAATAAAATGGATCCGAGCCGGTTCCAGGTGGCCGACATCTCGAAAACGTCGGTCGATCCGATCGCGCGCGTCGTTCGAAGAAAGCTCCGGGAGGCCGGGATTCGCAAAGGCGTCAAGGTCGTCTTTTCCACGGAAGAGCCGATCAGGCCGCGGGAGGACGTCACTCAGCGGATCGTCCCGGACACCGCGCCGGAAATCCGCAAAGCCCAGCAGCCGCCGTCGAGCAACGCCTTCGTGCCGCCGGTCGCGGGGCTGATTATGGTCAGCGTCGTGTTCCGGGAGCTGCTGGAGGCGAAACCGGCAGGCCAAGCGACAGAATAAGCCGCAGAATAAGACGTGCAGGCTTGACCCTCCAAAAACGCGATTCTGCGTCTAGAGGACGCCGAAGGCGTTTTTGCATGGGAGGTAAGCAGAAAAAGCGCGAGTTAGGGGTTGCATGGCCCCATGACTCGCGCTTTTTGGTTCATTGTTGCCCGCTTGAGCGGGTTAGGGCAAGCGAAGCCACCCGGCTTGTTCTATTGAATGTGCAGAAGAAGCCCTCCTTCGAACGGTTGCCCGACACTTCCGTTTTACCAAGGAATGGCTTCTTTTCGTTACAGAAACGAGAACGGGCTGTCCATCAATCCTTTTGGGACGGCTCCAAACGCAGGCGTGACGCTCGAACGGGCCGAATGGTGTACGAAATGCCGATTTCCTTCAAGCGAGCTGTCTCCTCAAGCGAAATGACCTACTTTTGGGATACCCTCTTCTTGCGCTCGTCGCGTCCGATTGCAGCGACCGGGGCTCTTGCACCCGGGGCGATTCGCCCTTTTTCGAAGCCCTTCTGCGCCTGTCTCTATCGAAGGGAGGCGATGGCTCATAGACTGTATGAGCTACACACAGGAGGTGCAGTGACATTGAGCATGCTGTTGCATGGGAGTAACCATCGCCGTTCCAAGGGAGCCCGCAATTGCAAATGCCGGCGGACGAACGGAGGCAAGAAGCCACCGAGAAGAGCTCCGGTCGAGCGGGCTCCGGAGGAGCAGACGAACGAGCCGATCGGCGCGGCTCCGGATTACGGACATCGAACCTGGGGGAACTGGGGGACGGATTTCGGCCGTACGGGAGGACATGCGCCCGGTCACCCCGGACATTTCTATGGAGGAGCGCCGTACGGGCAGCCCGGCTCGCTTACGTTCGGGCGTACCGGCGGCCAGCAGGACCAACCTGCAGGCGGGTTTACGGTAGGGCGCACGCTCGGACGCACGTTCGGACGGATGAACGAGCTCTCGGGAGGGCATGCCGGAGACCGTACGGGCCAGCATTTCAGCTGGCGCACGGAGGGCGCGCAGGCACGTTCGGGTTCAGTCGGGCGCCATCAGGCGCACGCGGCGCCCAAAGGCCGCAAGCAGCCTCGCAGCGGGAAGCGCAGCTAGTCCGAAAGGCCGGCTGAGATAGGTGGCCGGCGCTGAAAAGAAGCCCTCTTGTCGGCGCAAGCCGGGGAGGGCTTCTTACGTGAGCCCGCCGATTCCAGAGGCGTAAGCCGCTTACGCTTGGCATCGCCGACGCTGGAGACGGCGCATAACGGCTGAGCCCGCCCGTCCCGACAAGTAGACGGACGCCGTTTCCGCCAATGCCGGGGCGTCATACGCTGATTCAGACGACGGATCAGGAAAGGCGGTCACCGTATGCCTCTACCGGTCAGGGCGCTGCGGCTAAGCCGGAAAGCCAGCCGCGATTTGGAAAATAACCTGTGGAACGATCGATACGTTCCCGGTCGAATGAACACGAACGGGCTGTCGGCCTTCGTGTCGGTCCGGTACCGGGGCGGCCATACGCGCAGTTATCCGAAAAAGTCGTACGAGGTCGTCCGCGGGAAGCAGTTTTTTCATTATAACGCCGAATATGACGATCCCTCGATGATTCGAAATGCGCTTTCCTTCGCCTTTTTCCCGATGCTTGGCGTTCCCGCTCCTCGAACGAAGCATGTGCTTTTGACGATCAACGGCGAGCCCAAGGGCGTGTATCTGGAGATCGAAGGCGTGGAGAAGCCGTTTTTCGCCAGAAGGAATATCGGGGCTTCTTCGCTCTTTTACGCGATCAACAACCAGGCGGACTTCGGGCTGTTCTCGCTAGAGTCCGGCCGCCCCAAGAGGTCGCTGCTCGCCGGCTACGAATACCGGTTCGGCCGCAGCTCGGAGAGGGCGCGGCTGGCCTCGTTTATCCGGGGGCTGAACAAGCTCCGGGGATCGCGCGCGGAAGCCTACATTCGCGCCCGGCTGGATGTGGACAATTACTTGCGCTGGCTGGCCGGAGCGGTGTTAACCGGCAATTACGACGGCTTCGAGCAAAATTACGCGATCTATCGAAGCAGGAAAACAGGCAAGCTGCGCATGATTCCTTGGGATTACGAGGGCACCTGGGGACGCAATTGCTACGGCCGCATCGTCAGGAGCGACCTGGTCGAGATTGCCGGCTATAACGCGCTGACCCGCAAGCTTCTCGGTTTCCCCGAACTTCGCCGGAAGTACCGCTCGATCCTGCGCCAGGCGCTGAACGGACCGTTCACGGAGCAGCGGTTAATGCCGATCGCGGAAAAAATGATGGAAAGCATCGCCCCGTACATCCGGGAGGACGCCAGCCGCAGGTGGCCGTATCGGGAGTTCGCCGGAGAGCTGCGCGTCATCCGCGACTACATCCGCGAGAGAAGAGAGATCGTAAGGATCGGGAGCTCCGGTCTGTAAGGGAACGTATGATCGCTTTCTCTTCCTGCAAACGCAGGTTTCTGGTATGATAAGAGGAAAGAGAGGCGATATCACGAATGGATCTGTTCAGCTTCCAAGCGGAATCGGAGCCGCGCGGCCGGCTGCTGGCCGACCGGATGCGTCCGGAGACGCTTGATGAATACATCGGTCAAGAGCATGTGGTCGGCCCGGGTAAAGTGCTCAGAAGAGCGATAGAAGGAGACGTCGTGTCGTCCATTCTGCTGTTCGGACCTCCGGGCTGCGGCAAGACGACGCTGGCGCACATCATCTCCAAGCGAACGCAGGGCGACTTCGTCCGGCTGAACGCGGTCGACGCCTCCGTCAAGGACGTGCGCGAGGTGATCGAGCAGGCGGAGAACAACAAGAACATGTACGGCCGCAAGACGATTCTGTTCCTCGACGAGGTGCACAGATTCAACAGCGCCCGTCAGGACGCGCTTCTGCCGGCCGTGGAGCGGGGCATCATCGTCTTCATCGGGGCGACGACGGAAAATCCGTTCCATTCGGTGAACGGAGCTTTGCTGTCCCGTTCGACGCTGTTTCGGCTGGAGCCGTTGACGAAGGAGCATTCGCTCGCCGCGATGCGCCGGGCTTTGGCCGATCCGGTCAAGGGTCTCGGCTTTATGAAGCTGCAAGCGGACGAGGAGGCGCTCGAGCATATTGCATCTATGGCCAACGGAGACATCCGCCGAGCGCTCACCGCGCTGGAGCTGGCCGCCGTGACGACGCCTTCGGAGCCGGACGGCACCGTCCGCGTGACGCTTGAGGTCGCGGAGGAATCGATCCGCCAGCCTACGGTTCAGGCGGACGAATCGACCCAGTACGACGTGCTGTCCGCGTTCCACAAGAGCGTTCGGGGATCAAGCGATGCAGCCTTGTTCTGGTTTCTGTACGCGGTGGAGAAGCTGGGCATGGATCCGATGGTGTTCCTGCGCCGTCTGACGGTAGCCTGCAGCGAAGACATCGGACTGGCCAATCCGCAGGCGATGGTGCAGGCGGTGAGCGCGATGGAGGCGTACCATCGGATCGGCTGGCCGGAATCAAAATATATTGTGGCGCAGGCGATTCTGTTCGCCGTGGAAAGCCCGAAATCGAATGCGATTGCGGTGACGATCGGGAAAATCATGTCGGCGTTCGAGACGATCAAATCCGCCGAAGTCCCGCTTCATCTGAGAGACGCCCATTACGGCGGAGCGAAGAAGCTGGGCCATGTCGGCTACAAGTATCCGCACGATTATCCCGGCCATTACGTCGAGCAAAGCTACTTCCCGGACAAGCTGTCCTCCAGCGTCTTCTACGAAGCGACCGAGCAGGGGATGGAGGATAAAATCCGGCAAAATCAACTGAAACGAAGAGGAAGAAGGGGCTGACGAAGGGGCAAGCTGAGCGGGACGGTCGCGGGAGGGAAAATTTGGCTTGATGCGGGCGGAACAGACGATATTCGTTAGATTCGCGGATATCCGGCCTTTACGCCCGAAAATCGGCATAGGCGACAGGCTCTAGGGAATACAGATGGGTACTACGGCTAATTACGAGGCCAACCGTCGTTTGACGGGGTGCTCCAAACCGTCTAAGCTAAAGGAATAAGCTTTTATTTTTATACTTTTAATTGAAAAAAAGGAGGTGTACCTATCCTCCCATCGGCGAGGATAGGAAACATTTGGACCCTGACCCCTACCCGTTAAGCGTAGACTTGATTCTGATCTTCGCGTTGGTATTGTTGAACGGTTTCTTCGCGGCTGCGGAATTTGCGATGGGCAAAGCACGCGGCTCGAGGATCGACGCCATGGCGCAGGAAGGGCATAAGAGAGCGAAGGCGGCTTCTCACCTGATCGCCCACCTGGACGCGTACATGTCGGCTTGTCGATTGGGCATCCTGCTGGCGTCGCTCGGACTGGGCTGGGTCGGCGGATCCGCGATCGCCCGTCTGCTTGCGCCCGCCTTCGAAGCCGTTCATCTCAACGAAAGTCTGGTTCAACCGCTATCTTTCATCATCGGCTTTACGTTCATAGCGGTGTTTCATCTCGTGCTTGGCGAATGGATGCCTCGATCGGTGGCTATCCGCAAAGCCGAGAAGGTCACCCTGTTGACGGCCGCTCCGCTCATTTTCTTCCGCAGAGCGATAAGCCCGTTCATCTGGTTGCTTGAAGGAATCGCAGGAATGCTGCTGAGGCCGTTCGGCATCGATGTCAAGGAAGATACTTCTACCGCCCATACGGAGGAGGAAATCCGGAATCTGGTACAGGAAAGCCACAAGAACGGATTGATCGACAATACCGAGCTTGCGTTAATGGACAACATCTTCGAATTCGCGGAGACGAATGCGCGGGAAATTATGATTCCCCGGACCGAAATGATCTGCCTGTACGGCAATCTGAGCTTCGCGGAGAACCGGGCGATCGCGCTGCGAGAGATGCATACGAGATATCCCGTGTGCGAGAAAGACAAAGACAACATCATCGGCTTCGTGCATATTAAAGATTTGCTGAAGGTGCCGGTCCATTCCGTTCTGGACATTCGGGATTTAATGAGACCGATGACGACGGTGCCCGAGAGCATGCCGATCAGCGACCTGCTGAAGCTGATGCAGAAGAAGAAAACCCAGATCGCGATTCTGATCGACGAGTACGGCGGAACTTCGGGCCTGGTGACATTGGAAGACATCATGGAAGAGATCGTCGGCGAGATTCAGGACGAATTCGACGAGGAGCGTCCCGACGTGGAGCAGCGCGACGACCGTACGTACTCCATTAACGGAATGATGCTTATCGAAGAAGTGAATACGCTGTTCGGGCTCGATCTGCCTACCGACGACTATGACACGATCGGAGGCTGGATCTATTCCCAGATCGAGAACCCGCCGAAGAAAAATCAATTCGTCATCGCCGAGGAAGGCTTCCGGTTTACGATAGAAGAGACCGATCACTTGCGGATATCCCGTATTACCGTGCATCGCGAAGAAGAAGAGAAATGGGAGCCGCAAGCCGAGACGGGCTGATGCCATAACCAATACGGGACGAAGCAGGCCTGCGCCTGCCTCGTCCCGTATTGGTTATGCTTGCGAAAGGGGAGTTTGCGCCGGCTGCGGCATTCCTTATCTGCGTCCCAGATGAGCGAGCAGGAACCCGATCATGCCGATCAGCGCGAACGCGGCGCCGAATTGGAAGACGCTGGACAGTCCGAACGAATCGTACAGCCAGCCGCCGAGCGTTCCGGCGATGACACCGGCCAAACCGGTCCAGACGACGGCGAATACCGCTTGGCCCGAAGAGCGGTATTCGTCGGGAATGAGCGACTGCAGGCCGCGAAGCGCCGTAATGTAGAAAATGGCGAAGGTGACCGAATGCATCATCTGCAGCGCGACCATCATCCAGGGCTCGTCGGCTTGGCTAAGCAGGCCGAGCCGGATGACGTAGAATGCGCTGGCGATCGCCAGCAGCGGATATTCGCGAAAGCGATGGCCAAACCGGGCGAGGAGGAAAAACATCGGAATTTCGCTGACGGCCGAGGCGAGCGAGGCGTACCCGATGACCGAATCGTCGGCTCCGATCTCCCGCATGGCTACGGACAGGAAGCCTTCGTTCGTGCGGTGGGCGACGGAGATGACCATGATCAAGCCGAAAAAGACGAGCGTATCCTTGCGGCGAAGCAGCTCCCATAACCCGCCGAACTCGAACTTGCGCAGCGTCGCCTGATAGTCGCCGACGAAGAACGACAGGACGAGCGAGACGAGAATGACGCCGAGAAGAAGCCAGAGGGTGAGCTCGGAGCCGTACGTCTTCAGCAAGTATCCGAACAGTACGGCGCAAATCGCAAAGCCGAGCGAGCCGAACATTCGGATCGAGGGGAAGCTGATTTTCATTCGTTCGGCAGCGAGCAGGGAGACGCTGTCCAGCATCGAATTGTTCGGCGTCTGGAACAGATAGAATAAAGCCATCATGCCGGCCATGATGCCGAATTCCTTCTGCGGCAGAAGCAGCGCAAGCGCCACAATTTGGGCGAGGTACAGCAGGCTCAAAATTCGGGGCAGATTTTTGGTCCGGTCGCTCAGGATGCCGACCGCCAGGTTGGACACGATGGACAGGAACGGTCCGACCGAATAAATCGCGCCGATCTGCAGCTTCGAGAAGCCCAGGCTTTCGAAGTAGAGCGGGAAGTATGTGGCCAGAAGCACCATGGAAGCATAGTTCGCGAATTGCAGCGCCCGCAGCACGAAGAGCTGTCCGCGCATGGATGAGCTTGTCTCCATTACGTAATCTCCTCTTTATAGGTTGAACCAAAGACGCGACGATGAGCAGGCTGAGTGCAATGGAGAAAGGGAATGGTTTTCCGCGAGTTTTGCCTCGAGTTTCTCGCCGATAAAGGTCTAATCCGTCAAAGAAACTGAAACAGGCAGTCTGAAGCCGGCAAGCCATCCCTTTCGGAGTACAACGGACTTCTATATTCATTGGTTAACCTGTGATGGAAGCCTAATCTGTCAGCTTGGCCGTCCGGCGGCTGCGCCGGAAGAGCCAAGTCAGGAACAGCACCTCGGCGGCGACGCCGACGGATTGGGCCAACGAGCCCAGAACGCCGGTCCATGCCGGCAGCAGCAAGACGAGCATAATAATCGTCAGCGCAGTTAGAATGGCGTTGGCGATTTGCGAGCCGAACATCAGCTTCGTCTCGCCGTGGGCCATGACGATGCCGTTTAAGGTGTCGAGCCACGGGAAGACGAGCACGAAGGGCAGAAATCCCCGCAAGGCGTGTATGCAAGCCTGCAGCAGCTCGTCCTTCACGCCGAGAACGTGAGAGAACATCCAGTCGCCGAGCGGGGTGAACGCGATCAGCGCCAGCAGCAGCGGCGGAATGAACCCGAGAAGCAGCGTGAACTTGCGCACGATGGCCGGATCGCTCTTCACGAACAGCAAGGCGATCTGATGGAAATAAGTAAAGAAGCCCAGGACGAGATTCATCAGGCTGCCGGCCACGGCGAACGACGCGACGGCGAGCGTCCCTCGTTCGGTCGTGCCGAGCAGGGCGTTTAGAATCGGCAGCACCCAGACGATGATCAGCGACGAATAGAGGAGCGGATTATAAAATTTCGTCACTTGCCGCGGCTTCGTGACTTCCCATTCCTCGTCTTTTTCCGGCATTTGCTTGACCAGCTTGCTCGCTTCCCACCAGCTGACGCCGGCTTCGATCATCATTCCGAACACGAAGATCACCGTTCCGTGCAGGGCGCTGTCGACGCCCGTCCGCAGGAAATATTGGGAGAGCAGGAACATGCCCGCCAGCCGGAACACCATTGCGATCGTCAGCCATCTCGTTCTCATTTTATAAATGATGACGCCTTGATAGAGACACCGGATTCCCGAGAACACGGACAGGAACATCAGGGCGCGGAAAGCGGCGGTCGCCTCCTTCTCCGCGGCCGGGTCGGCGGCGTACGCCCAGCCGAATACCCAATGTCCGACAGGCGTATATGCGATTAAGGCTCCGAAAGCGAGGGAGGCTCCGAACACGTAGTAGCTAACCTTTCGAACGGCCCGGAAGGACATGCGGTCCCGAACGAGGGCCGAGCACGTTTGCCGGAACAGCACGGCCGGTTTCTCCGTGACGACCAGCAGGCTCATCGCCAGCGCATAGCCGGCCAGAATAATTTCCGGATTGTCCGATCTGGCGAGCGTGCCGTTGACAATGATGTGCGACAGATTAATTAGCAGCACCGATATTCCCATCGGAATAAAAAACAGGAAAAGCCGTCTCAGCGAGACCGGCTCGTTAGGGGTCGGCATGTTAGGCTCCTTCGGCAGTCGGCAATTCCGTTATCCACATAGGTAGTATTATAGCAGATAATACCGGGCATTCGGGAGGCAATTTCAGAGAATTAAAACTGGATTTCAAACTTGCAAAATGTTAAATTAAAGAATAAAGCAAAATTAGAGGCTTTGTTCAAGCAAAAACGCCTTAGGCGTCCTCCAGACGCAAAATCGCGTTTTTGTCGGAGGCGGTTCAGAAAAGTATAGCGAATTTTATACTTTCTGAATCACGAACGAAAACCGGGTGATCAGGATGCGCGAGGACGAACGCTGGCTCGACAGCCAGTTCGTATACAGCGAGAGGCACGGCATAGCGCTTCCGAATCTGCAGAGCGGGTGGGACGCGCTGACGCCGGAACGACAAGCCGCGATCGTATCCAGGTGGGAGATGATTCGGGGCGCGATTCCGGATCGGATCCACCGGCTGGAGGAAGCCATTCGGGCGAAGCAGGCGCAGTTGTTCGAAGAGGAAGATTTCGCCAGATCCTGCCTGATCAACGACGAGATTGCCGACCTGGCCAGCAGGATCAACGACTTGAATATTTGGTTTCGCACCCGACAGGAGTTGGAGCCGCAAGCCAAGCGGCCTATCGGTTAAAGCATTGCGGAGGACCCTACGAAAATGACGAAAGAAGCGTTATTGGCGGGCCGATCCCCTCGCGGGCCGTTTACCTTGATGAAAAGAGTATACAAGTACATCCTGCCGGAAGTTCGCGCGGAGCTTGAACGCTGGCGCAGCTTCGCCGAACGCATTCCCGACCCGGAGCTTCGCAAGCAGGCGCTGGACAGCATGAACGGGAAGCAATTTCACTGCGAGGGCGGCGGCGTGTACGCCGCGGCGAATCTGGAGCAGCGGCACGTGCTTATTCCGCTGATCGTCGCGCTGCAGACGATCAGCGACTACTTGGACAATCTGTGCGACCGCAGCACCTCGCTCGACCCGGACGATTTTCGCTTGCTGCACCAGAGCATGCTGGATGCGGTGGCGCCGGAAGCGCCGACGCGCAACTACTATGCCCTGAGAGAGCAGCAGGACGACGGGGGCTATCTGGAGGCTCTCGTGCTGGAATGCCGGAAGAGGATCGCCAAGCTTCCCGCTTACGCCACCGTGCAGCCCTTCGTCGTCGAGCTGGTGCAGCTGTACGCCGATCTTCAGGTGTACAAGCATATCGCCCCGTCCCGGCGGGAGGAGGAGCTGCTGGCCTGGTGGGACAAGCATTCGGCGGCCTACCCGGAGCTGAAGTGGAACGAATTCGCGGCGGCGACGGGGTCGACGCTGGGGATGTTCATGCTGTTCCTTGCAGCCAGCGACCCGAAGCTGGGAGAGCGTCAGGCGGTAGAGATCCGCAACCGCTACTTCCCTTCCATCTGCGGCCTGCATATTCTGCTCGATTATTTGATCGATCAGGCGGAGGATCGGGCAGGCGGAGATTTGAACTTCTGCAGCTATTACGCCGACCAGCCGATGCTGAACGAGCGAATGGAGCGCATGGTTCAAGCGGCCAGAGCCGCCGCAGACGGGCTGCCGTTCGGACGCTTTCACCGAATGATCGTCGAAGGTCTCGTCGCGCTGTATTTGTCCGATCCTAAAGTTCGAGATCAGCAGGACGTGCGGAAGACCGCCAGACTGCTCATGAAGGGCAGTCCGTGGACCCGGGTGTTTTTCTGGCTGAACAGCCATTGGATAAGAAAGGCGATGTAGAGACAGACTTACAGGGAGGAATTTGGAGAATGAGCGCAGTGAAGAAGATCGCGGTATTGACGAGCGGCGGAGATTCTCAGGGAATGAACGCGGCGGTTCGCGCCGTCGTCCGGAGCGCGTTGTATCGCGGGATTGAGGTTTACGGAGTGCAAAGAGGCTACCAAGGGCTGATCAATCAGGATCTGAGGCGGATGGATCTGCGCAGCGTGGGCGACATCATTCAACGCGGCGGCACGATTCTTCAGACGGCCCGCTGCAAGGAGTTCATGACGCCGGAGGGCCAGCAGCGCGGAGCGGACGTCCTGCGCGAGCACGGCATCGACGGCCTGGTCGTCATCGGCGGCGACGGCTCGTATCAAGGCGCGCAGAAGCTGAGCAAGCTGGGCATCAAGACGATGGGCCTTCCCGGCACGATCGACAACGACATTCCGTTCACCGATTTCACGATCGGCTTCGATACGGCGGTCAGCATCGTCGTTGACGCGATCAACAAGCTGCGCGACACGATGACCTCCCACGAGAGATCCTCTGTCGTCGAAGTCATGGGACGCCATTGCGGGGATATCGCGCTCTATGCCGGGCTTGCGAGCGGTGCGGAGGCGATCCTCGTTCCCGAGGTTCCGTTCGACATTAAGGAGATTTCCCTGCGCATGAAGGACAACTTCCAGAAGGGCAAGCGCCACGGCATCGTCGTTGTCGCGGAAGGGGTAGGCTCCGGCGAGGAGGTCGCCAAGAACATTACCGAGTACAGCGGCATCGAGCCTCGCGTCACCGTGCTCGGCCATATTCAGCGCGGGGGAGCTCCGACGCATAACGACCGCATTCTGGCAAGCCGGCTTGCCGATTATGCCGTTCAGCGCCTGATCGAAGGGGATTCCGCCAAAGGGATCGGCATCGTCAAAGGCGAATTCGTGGCGACGGATATCGACAAAGTCGTGTCCACGAAAAAGTCGTTTAATCTCGACTTGTACAATCTGGCTCTCCGTCTGGCGCAATAATCGCGGTCGGTATCCATCGGCTCAACGAGCCGCTTTCCGAACAGGGGAGCGGCTTTTTTTGTATGTAATTCTCCCTAGCGCGGAATGCTTATATCCATTATAATAGCGTTTAAGAGAACATAATTTCACCGATGATGAACAGAATTTCAAAAAACAGCTTTGCGAATGGTGTGAATTTTGTTGGATAACGACAAGATAAGGAAAGTCGTGGAAGCGGCCAAGCTCTATTACCAACTGGATTACAGCCAGAACCAGATCGCCGACGCTTTGGGCGTGTCCCGTCCGACCGTATCCCGGCTTCTCCAGCAGGCGAAGACGGAAGGCGTCGTGACGATCGAGATCAAGGACCCGACGGAAGATGTCGAAGTGCTGCGGCGATTGTTGAAAGAGAAATTCCAGCTCAAAAACGCCGTCGTCGCGTTTACTCCGACATACGACGACAGCGTCGTCAAGCGGTATATCGGCGAAGCGGCGGCCAACTACGTGATGGAGCTGGCCAAGGACGGGGACACGATCGGGGCGTCCTGGGGCTCTACGATGTATCAGGTCGCGCTTCACCTGAAGACGAAGTCGCTGAACCATTCCTTCGTCGTCCAGCTAAACGGCGGCGTCAGCGACGCGGACATTCGAATCTCCCCTTCGGAGATCGTCCATCTGTTCGGCAGAGCGTTTAATGTCACCCCCTATTTCATGTATTTGCCCGCGATTGTCGATCATATTCTCGTCAAACAGGCGATGCTGACGGATCGTCACATTCGCAGAGTGATGGATATGGGGCAGAGCGCCAATATCGCCATTTTCACGGCCGGAGCCCCGACTCCCGATTCGGTGCTGCTCAATTCGAACTACATGCGCAGCGACGAGCTGGAGACGATCCGGACGCAAGCGGTCGGGGACATCTGCTCGCGCTATTACGACGTTAACGGAGAAATTTGTCTGCCGAGCCTGAACGAGCGCACGGTGGGGATCGAGCTGGCGGATCTTCGCCAGAAGGAGCATGCCATTCTCGTCGCCGGCGGCGCCTCCAAGGTCAACGCCATCTGGGGAGCGCTGCGCGGCAAATACGGCAATACGCTGGTCACCGACCAGATTACAGCGAAAGCGCTGCTCAAAAAAACAGACCTACAGGAGACTGGTGCCTTATGACCCCTGAACAAATTGGAGCCATGATCGATCATACTTTATTGTCGGCAGTAAGCGAGGAGAAGGATATTGTCCGTATCTGCGAGGAGGCGAAGCGGCACCGGTTCGCGACGGTGTGCGTGAACCCGTACTGGGTTCCCGTTGCCGCGCGCGAGCTGGCCGGCAGCGGTGTCGGCGTCACGACGGTCGTCGGCTTCCCTCTCGGCGCCAGCCGGACGGAAGTCAAGGCGGCGGAGGCGGAGGACGCGATTCGGGCCGGCGCGACCGAGATCGATATGGTGCTGAACGTCGGCGCCTTGAAGTCCGGGCAAGCGGATGCCGTGAGGCGGGACATCGAGCAGGTCGTGCGGACCTGTCAGGGAAAGGCGGCCGTGAAGGTTATCATCGAGACGTGCTACCTGACCGAAGAGGAGAAGCGGACGGCTTCTCTGCTGTGCAAGGAAGCGGGGGCGGACTTCGTCAAGACGTCGACCGGCTTCGGGACGGGGGGAGCGACCGTGGAGGACGTCGCCCTCATCCGCGCCGCCGTCGGCCCTGCGATGGGGATTAAAGCTTCCGGCGGCGTGCGGGATCTGGATACGGCGAGGAAGCTGATCCAGGCCGGGGCGACCAGGCTGGGGGCCAGCTCCTCCGTCGCGATCGTCACGGGCGGAACGACCCAAGGGTACTAAGAGGGGGGCTCTTCGATGAGAACCGTGGATCTGATCACGAAAAAGAGAGACGGAGGGGAGCTGACGGAAGCCGAGATCCGCTATTTGATTCGCGGCTACACGGACGGCTCGATTCCCGATTACCAGATGTCGGCGCTAGCGATGGCGATTTTTTTCCGCGGCATGACGCCGACGGAAAGAGCGGATTTGACGCTGGCGATGGTCGATTCCGGAGAAACGATCGATCTGTCCGGCATTGCGGGCGTCAAAGTGGACAAGCATAGCACCGGAGGAGTCGGAGATACGACGACGCTGGTGCTGGCGCCGCTCGTCGCCTCCATCGGCGTTCCGGTCGCGAAGATGTCGGGACGCGGCCTTGGCCATACCGGCGGAACGATCGACAAGCTCGAGTCGATTCCGGGCTTTCACGCGGAGATCGACAACGCCGAATTCATCCGCCTCGTCAACCGCAACGGGCTGGCCGTCATCGGGCAAAGCGACAATCTGACGCCCGCGGACAAGAAGCTGTACGGACTTCGAGACGTTACCGGCACGGTGAATTCGATTCCGCTGATCGCCAGCTCCATTATGAGCAAGAAGATCGCTTCGGGCGCCGACGCCATCGTGCTCGACGTCAAGACCGGCGACGGCGCTTTCATGAAGGAAATGGCGGAAGCCCGGGAACTGGCGGCCTGCATGGTGGACATCGGCAGCCGCGTCGGAAGAAAGACGGTGGCGGTGTTGTCCGATATGAGCCAGCCGCTCGGGAACGCGATCGGCAACGCGCTGGAGGTCAGGGAAGCGATCGACACGCTGAAGGGACAAGGACCGAAAGACTTGACGGAGCTCTGCCTGACGCTCGGCAGCCATATGGCCGTGCTGGCCGGAGTCGCCTCCGGCCAAGCGGAGGCCAGAGCGCTGCTGGAGCGGGCGATAGAGAGCGGCCGGGCGCTGGAGAAGTTCAAAGCGTTCGTATCGGAGCAGGGAGGCGACGCCTCGGTCGTCGACGAGCCCGAGCGGCTGCCGGCCGCGAGGCGCGTCATCGAGGTGCCGGCCAAGCAGTCGGGGTATGTGGCTTCGATCGCCGCCGAGCGCATGGGGCTTGCGGCGATGCTGCTCGGAGCCGGGCGGGCCACGAAGGAATCGGCCATCGATCTGGCGGTCGGCATCGTGCTTCGCAAAAAAATCGGAGACGAGGTTCGCGTCGGCGAATCGCTCGCAACCGTGCATGCCAACGACGTCGGCGCAGAGGAAGCGATCGCGCGCGTCTACGAATCGATGGCGATTCGCTCCGAATCGGTGGAGCCACCCTCGCTGGTCGTCGGAGTCGTTCAAGCGGACGCGTGACGACGGCAAGCGATTAGGCATATTAGGGTTATACTTTAAAGGGGGTGAAACAAAATGGGCCAGTTGCTGCAAAGAATGAACGAGGCGGCCGCGCACATCCAGTCTCTGATCTCAGGCCGGCCGCGCATCGGACTGATTCTCGGTTCCGGGTTGGGCGAGCTAGCCGACGACATTCGGGATGCTGTCCGAATTCCTTACGAGTCGATTCCGCACTTTCCGGTATCGACGGTGGAGGGGCATGCGGGCCAGCTCGTAATTGGCCGACTCCAAGACCAGACGGTAATGGCCATGCAGGGGCGGTTTCATTACTACGAAGGCTATACGATGCAGGAAGTCACGTTTCCGGTTCGCGTCATGAAGGCGCTCGGAGTCGATGTTCTGATCGTCACCAACGCATGCGGGGGCATGAACCCGGCATTCGAGCCGGGGGATCTGATGCTCATCCGCGATCATCTGAACATGACCGGAGCCAACCCGCTAATCGGGGAGAACGAGTCCTCGCTTGGGCCTCGCTTTCCGGATATGAGCCGGGCGTATACACCAGATTTGCTCGAGCTTGTCCGCGAGACGGCGCAATCGCTCGGCCTTCGCGTCAAGGAAGGCGTGTACGCCGGAATTTCCGGCCCTTCCTACATGACGCCTGCGGAGCTGACAATGCTGCGGCTGATGGGCGGCGACGCGGTCGGCATGTCCACCGTGCCTGAGGCGATCGTAGCGAGCCATATGGCGATGAAGATCATCGGAATTTCATGCGTGACGGACATGGCGATCGGCGAGCATCTGGAGCCGCTCAGCCATGAGCAAGTCATCGAAGTCGCGAATCGCACGAAGCCGAAATTTATTTCATTGGTGAAAGCCGTCGTGCAGCGGCTTTAGGCCTTAACCGGCGGGGAAGCGGACACGTCCGCACTCGTCCATCCTACATTGAAGGAGAGCTAAGAGATGAACAAGACGACAAAGCTGCTTACAGGCATTATGCTGGTCGCTTCCTTGACCTTGACAGCATGCGGAGCCAAAAACAACAACGGGGGCGGGGCAGCAAGCCCGAGCGCCGCGCCGAGCGAGTCCCCGGCCGGTTCGCCGGCCGCCAGCGAAAGCGCGCCGAGCGAGGCGGTAGTAGACGGCAAAGGCTTCAAATTCGGGATGGTTACCGACGTCGGCGGCGTTAACGACAAATCGTTTAACCAGAGCGCTTGGGAAGGCCTGAACAAACTGAAGGACGACACGGGCGCGGAAGTCAAATACCAGGAGAGCAAAGAAGCGACGAATTACTTGACGAATCTGAACAAATTCGTGCGCGACGACTACAACCTGACCTGGGGCATCGGATTTCTGCTCGGAGATGCGGTGAAGGACGCCGCGGCCAAAAATCCGGACGCCAATCTGGCGATCATCGACGAAGTCGTCGAAGCGCCTAACGTGGCGTCGATCACGTTCGCCGAGAACGAGGGCGCGTATCTGGTCGGCGTCGTCGCGGGTCTGATGACCAAAACGAACAAAATCGGCTTCGTCGGCGGCATTGACATTCCGGTAATCAAGCGGTTTGAGCTCGGCTTCGTAGCCGGGGTAGCGGCCGTGAATCCGGACGCGAAGGTCAACATCAACTATACGGGCGCGTTCGACAAAGCCGACCTGGGCAAAGCGGCCGCATCCTCGCTCTACAACGACGGAGCGGACATCATCTTCCATGCGGCGGGCGGCACGGGCAACGGCGTCTTTAACGAAGCGAAGGAACGCAACAAGAACGCCGCAGCGGACAAGAAGGTCTGGGTCATCGGCGTCGACAAGGACCAATCGCTGGAGTTCGGCGACGACGTCACGCTCACGTCTATGCTGAAGCGCGTCGACGAGGCGGTATACCGCGTGTCCAAAGACTTGATCGAAGGCAACTTCCCTGCCGGCCAAGTGACGACGCTCGGCCTTAAGGACAATGCCGTAGGCCTGCCCGAGACGTCGAAGGCGAACGTGCCTCAGGACGTTCTGGACAAGGTCGAGGAATTTAAGCAAAAAATTATTAGCGGCGAAATTACGGTCCCGACTGCCTAGCATTGAATAACCGGTAAAGGGTGCGACTATGGAACAGGCGAAAACCGTCGTAGAGATGCGCAACATTACGAAACGTTTCCCCGGCATCGTCGCCAACGACAGCGTCAACTTCAAGCTGAGGAAGGGCGAGATTCACGCCCTCCTCGGCGAGAACGGCGCAGGCAAATCGACGCTTATGAACGTTCTGTTCGGCCTGTATCAGCCGGAAGAAGGGGAAATCTTCGTTCATGGGCAGCAGGTCGTCATAGACGGGCCCAACAAAGCGATTCAACTCGGCATCGGGATGGTGCACCAGCATTTCAAGCTGGTGCACCCTTTTACCGTGGCCGAAAACATCATTCTCGGCAGCGAGCCCCGGAAGTGGATGGGGCTTGCGGTAGACCGGAAAAAGGCGTACGACAAAGTCAGCAGCCTATCGCAGCAATACGGCTTGAACGTGGATCCGTATGCGAAGATCGACGAAATATCGGTCGGCATGCAGCAGCGGGTCGAAATATTGAAGACGCTGTACCGCGGAGCGGATATTTTGATTTTCGACGAGCCTACGGCGGTGCTGACTCCGCAGGAGATCTCCGAATTGCTCGTCATTATGCGCAATCTTGTCGATCAGGGCAAGTCAATCGTGCTTATCACACACAAACTCAAGGAAATTATGGCCATTGCCGACAGCGTCACGATCGTGCGCCGCGGCAAAGTCATTGACAGCTTGCCGGCAGCCGGCACCAACCCGAACCAGCTGGCCGAGAAGATGGTCGGTCGGGAGGTGTCGCTAAAGCTCGACAAAAAGGATGCCGTGCTCGGCGAGCCGATATTGGAAGTCGAGGATCTCGTCGTGAAAGGGCGTCAAGGGCTTCATGCGCTTAACGGCGCGTCGTTCAGGCTAAGACGCGGCGAGATTCTGGGCGTTGCCGGAGTCGAGGGCAACGGCCAGAGCGAGCTGATCGAAGCGTTAACGGGCCTTCGTCCGGTAGCCGGAGGGTCGATCAAGGTCGCCGGCAAGGAGCTGGCCGGGGCGAAGCCTCGAGCCATCTCCGAGGCGGGCGTCTCCCTCATCCCCGAGGACCGCCACAAGCACGGGCTTGTGCTCGATTTTCCGGTACGGGACAACATGGTGCTCGAGACGTATTACCAGCCGCAGTTCAACAAGCGCGGATTTATGGATTACGAAGCGATCGCCAAGCACGCGGAGCGTCTCGTCAACGACTTCGACGTTCGGACCCCCTCGCTAATGACGGATGCGCGGGCGCTGTCGGGGGGCAATCAGCAGAAGGCGATCATCGCCCGGGAAGTGGACAAAAACCCCGACGTGCTGATCGCCGCCCAGCCGACCCGCGGCCTGGACGTCGGGGCGATCGAGTACATTCACAAGAGGCTCGTGGAGCAGCGGAACATGGGCAAGGCCGTATTGCTTGTCTCGTACGAGCTGGACGAGATTATGCAGCTGTCGGACCGAATCGCGGTCATCTACGAAGGTCGCATCGTCGGGGAAGTCAAGCCGTCCGAGACGAACGATCAGGAGCTCGGGCTGATGATGACGAATTATAAGCAAAGTCAAGGGGGAACGGACAGTGGACAAACTGATTAAAGCTTTCACGAAAGACTCCGCCGTCGTCCCCCTTGTCGCCATTCTGCTTGGCCTGATCGTCGGAGCGATCATCATGCTCATCGGAGGGTACGATCCGATTCTGGCTTATCGTTCCCTGCTGGAGACCGTGTTCGGCAATCGGTACGACTTCGGGGAGACGCTGACGGCGATCACGCCGATTCTGCTGACCGGCCTGGCCGTCGCGTTCGCCTTCCGAACGGGGCTGTTCAACATCGGCGCGGAGGGCCAGTACATTATCGGCATGACGGGGGCGACGGTCATCGGCGTGACCGTCCATCTCCCTTGGTACCTTCATGCTCCGCTCGCCATCGTAGTGGGAGCGGTCGCCGGCGGCGCGTGGGGGATGATCGCCGGTTATTTGAAGGCGGCCAGAGGCGTCAACGAAGTCATTACGACGATTATGCTGAACTGGATCGCATTGCACTTGGCGAACTACATCGTCAATCGCTTCCTGCTGGAGCCGGGCAAGGGCAGATCGTACATGGTGGACGATTCGGCCTCCGTCGCGATCGGCTGGCTGTCCCGATGGATGGACGACGCCCGCATGCACTGGGGGATGTTCTTCGCGCTGCTGGGCGTTCTCTTTTTCTACGTCTTCCTGTGGCGCACGAAGCAGGGCTTCGAGCTCAGAGCGGTCGGCTCCAACGCCGACGCGGCCCACTATGCGGGCATCAACGTGAACAAGGGCATCGTCAAGGCGATGTTCATCTCGGGAGCGCTTGCGGGACTGGCCGGCGTGTTCCAGGTGCTCGGCGTATTCCATAACCAGGTCATCTCGGCCGGACATACCGGACACGGCTTCGACGGCATCGCTGTGGCGCTTCTTGGCGGCAACAATCCGCTAGGCGTTCTGCTCGGCGCGATTCTGTTCGGCACGCTGTCCTACGGCGCGGGCGGGATGAGCTTCGGCGCGGACGTTCCTCCGGAAATTATCCGCATCGTCATCGGCTCGGTCATTTTCTTCGTGGCTGCACCGGGAATTATTCGCTGGCTGCTGAAACGGGCGTCCGGGAAGAAACGGAAAGAGGAGGCGATCTAGATGGATGCGGCAACGATCGGGCATATGCTGAACACCGCGTTCGTGTTCTCGACCGCGTTGATCCTGGCCGCGCTTGGCGGCATTCTCTCGGAGCGCTCGGGCGTCGTCAATATCGGGCTGGAGGGGCTGATGACCGCCGGTGCGTTCGCGGCCGCCGTCGCGGCCTATAAGGCCCAGGAAGCCGGGCTTGGCGGCGCCTCTCCGTGGATCGGCGTCCTGGCCGGGGCGCTCTTCGGCGTACTGTTCGCGCTCATTCATGCGGTGGCGACGATCACGTTCCGAGCCGATCAGGTCGTCAGCGGGATCGTTATCAACTTTATCGCGGGCGGAGCGACGCTGTATCTCGTCAAGCTCCTGTTCGAGGGTTCGGGCGAAACCTCGCTCGTTAACGAAGTATTCCATAAGGTGAAAATTCCGCTGCTGTCGGACATTCCGGTGATCGGCGACGGCCTCTTTAACGCCTATCCGACGACTTATCTGGCTCTGATCCTCGTCGGCGCAATCTACTACATGCTGTACAAGACGGCCTTCGGTCTTCGCCTGCGTTCCGTAGGCGAGCATCCGAGCGCCGCCGACACGGTCGGCATCAAGGTGCTGCGAATTCGCTACGCAGCCGTGCTGATGAGCGGCGTGCTGGCCGGCATCGGCGGGGCGACGATCGCGATGACGACGACAGGCTCCTTCTCGCACAATACGATATCCGGGCAAGGCTTCATCGCGCTGGCCGCAGTCATTTTCGGCAAGTGGAATCCGCTCGGAGCGATGGGGGCGGCGCTGTTCTTCGGCTTCGCGCAGTCGATCAACAACGTGCTGCAGCTGTTCGATTTCGCCTCTAAGGTTCCGTCCGAGTTCATCTATATGCTTCCGTACGTCCTGACCATACTGGTGCTCGTCGGCGCGGTGGGCCGTTCGAGAGCTCCCGGCGCTCTGGGAGAACCGTATTACCCGGGCAAGCGATAGCGGCGGCGCCGCCGATATGGAGAACAATAAACGGGGCTGTCTCTCAGGTCGTTATCCGACCGGATGAGGCAGCCCCGTCTATGTGGGACTGCAGCCCGACAAGTCGGGTTGCAGCAGACGAGCGGCGGCATTGCAGGGGTCATCTATGACCCTGCCGCGATCAATATTTAACGCCTTCGGTGTACCGGTTGCCGGCATTCCAGAGCAGATATTCCTCGACGCCGCTGTCGTTCAGCGCCTTGATCTGGGCTTCGACTTCGGCGACGCCGTATTGCGCGTAGCGGCCCTTTCCGAGCCATTTGGCGGTGAAATCCTGAATCCACGGCCGGATAATCGGTTTGTCGTCGCCGAGCGGCTCCAGCTTCTTGTGCGTATCGTCCATAGCGCCCTTGATCGTCTCGTACGGGGCCTTGTCCGGATCTTTCTGCTTGAACCAGCCCGTGCTGTAATGGCTCGGGTAGATCATCGGACTGATGACGTGAACCGCGCCGGAGATTTTCGTGAAATCCTGCCCGATGCCTTCAGCGGCGGGAACGGAGGCGGCATAGCCGAAAATGTCGACGGACACCCGCACGCCGAGCGGTTCGAGCTCCTTCTTGGCGTACTCGACGAAGCCGGTGACGATATCGACGCGGCTCTGCTCGTCCTTCGTATACTTCAAGCTGTCCGCCCGCTTCTCGAAGCCTTCCGGGAATCGGACATAGTCGAACTGAATCTCCTTGAAGCCCAGCTTGGCCGCCTCCTTGGCGACTTCGACGTTGTACTCCCACACTTCCCGGCGATAAGGATTGACGAATTTGTCCTTGTTGCCGTTCTGCCAGACCGAGCCGTCCTTCTGAATAAAGGAGTATTCCGGATGCTTCTTGGCGAGCACGCTGTCCTTGAATACGACGACGCGGGCGATCGGATAAACGTCATGCTCCCGCAAAGTGCTCATCAGCTTGTCGACGTCTTTAATGTACGGCTGTGGATCTCCGAGCTCCTGCAGCTGCGGGTGGGTCGTCTTGTACGTAATATTGCCGAGATCGTCCTTGATGTCGATGACCATCGAATTCAGATCCGTCCGGTCGAGCAAGTCCAGCAGCTTGGCCATTCTCTCGCCGCCTGCGCTGTATGCCGTGACGTAGATCCCCTTAATGACCGGGGCATCCGGCTGGGGATCTCCGGTCGGCGCGCCCGCCAGCCCGCCTCCGCCGTTTCCGGGCAGCGCCGGCCGATGAACGGCGTGCATCATCGAGCCCCACAGCCCGGCGGACGGCTGCTCGGCCGAGTGCCCGCCGCCGAACGCCTGGCTCAGAAGCAGGAAAAACGTCAAAAAAATCTTCATCCTATTCTCTCCCCATAAGCTCTGTAATCCGATTATAAACGAGATGGGGAGGAGTAGACACAGGTATTTTGTAGTATTTTGCTGAAAAACCCAGAATTTTCGCCGGGAAATTATCGCTTGCGGAAATCGCCGATGACGTCAACCGTCTGCACGACGTTCACGAACGCTTTGGCGTCGATCTCCTTGATCATTTTGCGCAGCTCGGCCAGCTCGAAGCGCGTCGTGACCGTCATCAGCATATCCCTTTCCTCGCTCGTGAACGCCCCCCGGGTTTTCACGATCGTGACGCCGCGGGGCATTTTGAGCAGTCTGGAGGCCAGCTCCTGCGTGCGGTTGGTGACGATAAAAGCGGTCACCTTATGATGGGGCGTGTAGCCGGCGTCAATTACTTTTCCCGTTAAATAGATGGACAGCATAGAATAGAGGGCGGCGTTCCAATCGTGCTGAAGAAAGCCGAGCGCGGCTACGACGAACGCGTTAAGCCCGACGATCAGCAGGCCGACCGGAAGATTGCGGTAGCGCGAGATGATCGTGGCGATAATGTCAAAGCCCCCGGACGAGCCGCCGAAGCGCAGCGACAAGGTCGTGCCCAGACCGACGAGAACGCCGCCGAACACAGAAGCGAGCAGCCGGTCGTCCGTCAGCTTGACGATGGGAATCGTTTGCAGAAAAAAGGACGTCGCCGCAACCGTTACGATGCTGAGGGCGATAAAGCGTTTTCCCAAAATCCGATATCCCCAGAACAAAATCGGAGCGTTTAGGGCAAAATAAAGCCAGCCGATGTTCCATCCGGTCAAATACCCGATGACCATCGCGACGCCGGACACTCCGCTGCTGAGCAGCTTCTCCGGAATGAGAAGCATCTGGAAGCCGAAGCCGACGGCGGCGGCGCCGATGATCATCAAAAATACGGGGCCGACTATGGCAATTCTTTTCATACAAGCACTCCTCTGCGCGCGTAGGGAGCGGACGCGGCGTTGTACGCATAGGTTCCCCCGGGAGACGAGGCTCATTCAAGGAATGGCGCTCTTTTCCTGAGACTGGAGTTTACAGGCAGGTTTGTGCTATAATGAACTGATCATTTTTTTGGAAGCCGTAAGTTGAAGGCCCAACACAGAAGGAGATTGAAAAAGTTTGAGCACATTTGCAGAGTTTGGTTTGGAGCCGGATGTACTTCAAGCCATATCGGAGATGGGATTTGAAGAGGCGACCCCAATCCAAGCGAAAGCTATTCCCGTTGCCATCGCAGGCAAAGACATGATCGGGCAGGCCCAGACGGGCACTGGCAAGACCGCTGCATTCGGCATCCCGCTGATCAGCAAGATCGCCGCATCGGAAGACCGTATCGTAGCCTTGATTATGGCGCCTACTCGCGAACTCGCGATTCAGGTATCGGAAGAAATCGAGAAGCTTGGACGTTTCAAGGGACTTCGTTCCTTGGCTATATACGGCGGTCAAGACATCTCACGTCAAATCCGGTCTTTAAGACGGAAGCCGCAGATTATTATCGGAACACCCGGACGCTTGCTCGATCACATCAACCGCAAGACGATCCGCCTTGACGACGTTCAGACGGTCGTTCTGGACGAAGCCGACGAAATGCTGGACATGGGCTTTATGGACGACATCCAGTCGATCCTCAAGCTCGTGCCCGAAGAGCGTCAGACGCTGCTCTTCTCGGCGACGATGCCGGCGAACATCCAGAAGCTGGCGCAGCAGTTCCTGCGCGAGCCCGAGCACGTCAAAGTCGAGTCGAAGCTGCTTAGCGCGCCTTCGATTCAGCAGTACTATGTCGAGATCCAGGAGCGCATGAAGTTCGACGGACTGTGCCGCTTGCTCGACATGGAGCCGCCGGAGCTGGCCATTATTTTCGGCCGCACGAAGCGCCGCGTAGCCGAGCTTTCCGAAGCGCTGATGAAGCGCGGATACGCATGCGACGGATTGCACGGGGATCTGTCCCAGAATCAGCGCGACGCCGTCATGCGGAAGTTCCGCGACGGCAGCATCGACATTCTGGTGGCGACGGACGTGGCGGCGCGCGGGCTGGACGTATCCGGCGTGACCCACGTCATTAACTTCGACCTTCCGCAAGATCCGGAAAGCTACGTTCACCGCATCGGCCGTACGGGCCGGGCAGGCAAGGAAGGAACCTCCTGGTCGTTCGTAACGCACCGCGAGACCGATCACCTGCACTTCATCGAGCGGGTCACCCGTCACCGTATATCCAAGAAGCTGCTTCCGACCTTGTCCGAAGCGATGGAAGGCAAACAGAAGGTGCTCGCCGAGCGCATCATGGAAACGATTCGCTCCGAAGAGGACGTCAAGCCTTACAAATGGGTCGCGATGCAGCTGCTCGAGCAATACGATTCCGTCGAGCTGCTGGCGGCCGCGATGAAGCTTCTGAACGGCGACAAGAAGGATGTCAACGTCGAGCTGACTCCGGAGGATCCGGTTCGCTCGAAGAAGCGCAAGTTCGAAGGCAATCGCGGCGGCGGTTACGGCGGCGGCGGACGCCGCTACGGCTCCGGCGGAGGCCAGGGCGGTTCGGGAGGCTCCTGGCGCCAGAGCGGCCAAGGGCGCGGTCCGGGCGGCTACGGCGGAGGCCGGAAGTCCTACGGCGGCGGCAGCCGCTACAACAGCAATCGCGACGACAGCGGCTATCGCGACAACCGCGGCGGCGGACGCACCGAGCGCAAAAACGATTATCGCGGCAGTCGATCGCAGAACGAAGACTTCGTAAAGATCTAACGGCAGCAGCAGACTGACCAACAGGCATCAGGGAGGAATCCCCATGGAAATGCGGGGCATGATGGGCGGCTTCTACAAAATATCCGAATGGATTATGAGGCTGTCGGTTACGAACGTGCTTTGGCTTCTCACTTCTTTTCCTTTTTGGTTTCTGATGTACGTGTTTATAACGGCGACCAATATGGAGCAATTGCAAGCGGCGATTATCCCGCTTGCAATTGTCGCTCCGTTCACCTTGTTTCCGGCGACCTCGGCGATGTTCTCGGTCGCCCGGAAATGGGTGCTCGGAGATGTCGACGTTCCGCTATTCAAAACGTTCTTCCGCAATTATAAGCAGAACTTCGTTCAGGCGATGATCGGAGGCGTGTTCTACGCCTTGCTGTTCGCCATCCTGATCATCGATTTTCAAGTCTATCTGAAGCAAATCAGCGGTTTTCAGATCTTGGCGTATCTGTTCATCGCGTTAATGCTGCTGCTGCTGATCTCTCTGCTTCACTTCTTTTCGCTGTTGTCCCATTTTCATATGAAAACGGTTCAACTGTTCAAGAATGCGCTTATTTTGACGATCGGACGCCCTTTCCGTTCGCTGGCTATGGCGATCGGAGCGGTGGCCGTCATCGCCATCAGCTTGAGATTCACCTTTCTGCTGCCCTTCTTCTTCGGCAGCATCATCGCGGTGTATACCTTCTTTAACTTCAACATCGTCATTCAGAAGATGATGCTGATGAAGGAGCAAGCCGAAGCGGCAGCCGAAGCCGAGCAGGAAGAAGAGGCCGCCGAAGAGGACGAAGGGAAAAAATCCCAGGGCTAAACCTTTTACTTTTGCGCTTTGCCCGCTTATAATGGGGATAATCCTGCCCTGTGCGTTACGACGCTTTATTGTTTTGAACCAATGTTTGTTTCCAGGGAGCTCTACATTGCCAGGCGGCTGACACGCCCTCGAAAAGGGAAGTCAAAACCCGGGCTGCGGGCACCCACCTGCCAAAGCAGGTTCAGAAACATGCACGTCGGACGGCAATGGCGGGTTTTTTCTGTCTATGGACTTTAATCCCCGGGTAAGGCGTGGTATGATAGATGGTAGCGCCAAGGGTACTCGGAGGGAGAGAGAGCGTTTGAAGCGGATTCTGATCGGATTGATTCGCAGTCATGAGCATACGAGCGACAAGGCGAAGGACCCCAAGCTTAAATCTCACTATTACCGCCTTTCGAAAGATCGCGCTTGGGATGAAATCAGCTCCATTCTGAAGAAAATGAAGGGCTACAAAGTTCTTCACGAAGTCCAGACGGTCGGGGAAATCGTCATGGAGAAGAAGTCGATGTCCGGACGGACGATGGATATTACGATCCAACTCGTCGGTACAAGCCCGGGCAACACGGCGGTGGACATTTACTCGGCTTCCCGCGGCTCGCTTGGCGATCTCGGAGCGAACTATCGAAACATACAGGAAATATACAGCGTACTGGATCGCAAGCTGGCGAGTTACAAGGCTTAGACGGGCGCTTCAGACGACATAATAAAAGCGAGGAAGGCGTCTGGCCTGTCCTCGCTTTTGTCATGAATAGGTTTTGCGGTCTAGAGAAGGTTTTTGACGGCGGCGATCGCCGCTTCGTAATTCGGATGCTCCGTCATCTCGTTCAGCACTTCGACATAAGTGATCCGGTCGTTCTGATCCAGCACGAAGATGGCTCTCATGTCCAGGTGGAACTCCTTAATGAACACGCCGTAGGCTTTGCCGAAGCTGTTGTCCTTGTAATCGGACAGCAGGAAGACGCGGTCTACGCCTGCCGCGGCGCACCAACGGGCTTGGGCGAACGGAAGATCGGCGCTTACGGTGAGAATGGCGACGTTGTCGCCCAGCTTGGAGGCTTCTTCGTTAAACCGGCGAGTTTGCGCGTCGCATACGCCCGTGTCGATCGAAGGAACGACGCTGATCAGCTTGATTTTGCCTGCGAAATCCTTCAGGGAAGACATTTCGAGCAGGTTTTTGTTCAGGGAGAAATCTGGCGCGGAATCTCCGACTTTCAATTCCGGACCGACAAGCGTAATCGGATTGCCTTTGAAAGAAACGGAACGTTCTTGGGACATGGGACGAAATCCTCCTTCATTGATAAGGTTTGCCGTTATCATTATAATCGTTATGGAACGCCATTGTCCAATGAATGGAAGATGGGGCGCAGGACGGGAAAGGGGTGGTCGCGTGGAACTGAGGCAATTGGAATATTTCGTGCAGGTTGCTCGGCTTCAGCATGTGACGAAAGCGGCCGAGGAGCTGCATGTGGCCCAGTCGGCGGTGAGCCGGCAGATTCACCGGCTCGAGGAGGAGCTCGGCATCCGTCTGTTCATGCAGAGGGGGCGCAACGTGCAGCTGACTCCGGTCGGCCAGCTGTTCTTGCGGAGAGCGGAAGCGATACTGGGAGATCTCGATCGCGCCGTCATGGAAGTTCACGAATTTCTCGATCCCGAAGTGGGGGAAATTCGGCTCGGCTTCCCGCACAGCCTGGGCATCCACCTCGTGCCTCAAGTTGTGGCCGCCTTCCGCAAGCTGCACCCGAACGTCAAGTTTCGGTTCCGTCAAGGGATGTATCCCTCCTTGATCCGGGACGTCGTCGACGCCGAGGTCGACATCGCATTCATCTCTCCGTTCCCGGAAAATCACGATCAGGTAACGGGCGAAGTCGTGCTGACGGAGAGTCTTTACGCTATTCTTCCTACGAACCATCCTCTGGCCGGCAGAGAGGCGATCAACCTCAGCGAGCTGAAAGAAGAGACGTTCGTGCTGTTCGGGAACGGCTATTCGTTGCGCCCGATCGTCTGGGACGCGTGCAAGGAAGCCGGATTTACGCCTAAAATCGGCTTCGAGGGCGAGGAGTCGGGGACGATCAGAGGGCTTGTCGCGGCCGGTATGGGCGTAAGTCTGCTGCCGGAGATGGCGATGTACGAGACGAGCTCGATGATGCCCGCGGTCGTGAGGATAAGCGAGCCGAAGGTAACCCGGACGATCGGGCTCATTCACAGATCCTCCGAGAAGCTTCCGCTCGTCGTCCAGATTTTTCATTCGTTCCTGATCGATTTTTTCCACCATGATTACAAGTCGTTGTAACAAGGGAAGGGGCAGCCCGGAATCCGATAAGGATCCAGGCTGCCCCTTGTCGCAGCTGCGGGTTATTCCCGGTTGCTGGTGAAGATCATGATATATTTGACAAGCTCGAGCAGCGCGATCAATGCGGCGGCGACATAGGTCAGGGCGGCGGCGTTCAGCACTTTGGCCACTCCGCGCTCTTCGTCGCGATGGATGAAGCCTTCCGCCACCATGAGATCGCGCGCCCTGGAGCTGGCGTTGAACTCGACAGGGAGCGTAACCAGCTGGAAGGCGACCGCGGCCGCGAAGAAGATGATCCCGAACCCGATCAGATTAAGCGAGCTGAACAGGAAGCCGGCAATGAGCAGAAACGGCGCGATGCCGGACGCGAAACGGACGACCGGGAACATCCGGTGACGCAGCACGAGCATCGGATAGGCATGCTGATGCTGGATGGCGTGTCCGACCTCGTGGCAGGCGACGGAAATTGCCGCGATCGAACGCTCGTAGTAGACCGGCTCGGACAGACGAACGACCCGGGCGATCGGATCGTAATGGTCGGACAAGGCGCCGGGAACCGGCTCCACGGGCACGTCGTGCAGGCCGTTGCGGTCGAGCATCCGCCTGGCCGCATCGTAGCCGGTCAACCCGCTAGAGGCTTTGACTTGAGACCAGCGGTTGAACGTGCCTTTGACCCGGAACTGAGCCCACAGCGACAGCAGGAAGGCGATAATAATCAGAAAATCCATCGGGTGAAAAAACATCGCTTTTCGACCTCCATCTTAAGGGTGAATGTTCACATGAAGTTACTTTTCCCTAAAAGAAGAAGAAGAGCCTCAACGCAGGCTGCTGTTTGCGGAGTAATGGTTCTGTACAGCTTTTTGGCTTGATTGGGCTTTAGTTGCTCCAGTACAGGCTCCAGTTCTTTAACTTCCCGTTCCAGTTGGACGAGATGGATCTGCAAATCGGCAAGCTTGCGATTTACGATTTCGTCCACCGCAACGCGGTTGTGGGAGGCGAACTGCTCCCGAATCTCTTCCAGGGAAAACTTCTGCGCCTTTAATTGTTCAATACGGCGCAAGCGGCTTAAAGTTTCGTCATCGTATAAGCGATAGTTCCCGGACGACCTTTTGGCAGGCAGAATCAAGCCTAGACTGGTGTAGTAGTCGATCGTGCGCGAGCTGATTCCGGCCAGCGAGGAGAGCTCCCCGATCCGGTAGAGGCGCTGGGCAGGCGACTGTCCTTTACGCATCGTTATCCCCTTTCTTTGGTGATCTTCGTTCCATATAAAGTCCGCTTTCATCCATCATACAGAATCCTCAACCGTACAGTCAAACGTGATGCTTGACAGCTCCGGCCCTTTTGCTTCTTATTGTTACGGACTTGTGAATGCGGAATAAATCCTCCCGTGAAATTGCAGCCGATGTGCCATCCTTCTCGCAGGAAACCGGGCTTGCCGGTGTCCGGGCCTTCCTTCTTTCCCGAGAAGACGGAGCCTCTTCACCGCCTAACAACCATATTATGTAAATTAAAGATCTAAAACCTAACATTGAACGCCTAAATGGACATGAATGTTAGATTTTTGGCGTTAATAATGAACTTTTTTGCAAAAATCGTATTGTCAAATCGGGAAGATCAACCTATAATGACACTATGCCTTTCTTAAAATGTTAAGAAACATCACACGTAGGGAGTGGTCGTTGTGTTGAAGAAAAGTTTGGTGTCCTTAGGTGCGCTACTGATGCTGTTCCCGACAGCCGCGTTCGCGGAAGATCCGTCGCCGGCGCAATTGAACATGGGACTCGACGCTTTGTGGGTCATGCTCGCTGCCATTCTGGTACTGCTCATGCAAGGCGGATTTATTCTTCTCGAAGCCGGCTCGACCCGGATGAAGAACGCCGGCCACGTCGCAGGCAAGACGATCTTTACGGTAGGTCTGGCGTCCCTGGTGTACTGGGCCGTAGGCTACGGTATCGCGTTCGGCGGAGACGCTTCGGAAACGGTGAACAGGTTCATCGGAATCGGCAACTTTTTCTTTTCTCCGGCTAACGGAGTGACGGACGGCAGTCTGCCGGATTCCATCTTCTTCGTCTTCCAGCTCGCGTTCGCGGCCGTCTCGCTGTCGATCGCTTGGGGCGGGTTCGCGGAGAGGGCGAAGTTATCCTCCTACCTGATCTTTACTTTGTTCTTCGTGTCGGTCATCTATCCGGTAGTCGCTCACTGGATCTGGGGCGGGGGCTGGCTGGCCGAAGACGGCGCGCAGGACTTCGCGGGTTCGACCGTCGTCCACTTGACCGGCGCCATCGGCGCTCTCGCGGCGACGATACTGCTCAAGCCGCGGATCGGCCGCTTCAACAAAGACGGTTCCGCGAACGAAATTCTCGGCCACAACCAAGTGTATACGGCGCTGTCCGTTCTTATTCTGTGGGTCGGCTGGTTCGGCTTTAACGCGGGCAGCACGGTTGCGATCGGCGACGGCTTCTTCGGATACGTCGCGTTTAACACGCAGCTGGGCGCGGCTGCCGGCGCGGTAGCGGCGCTGCTGATCTCCTGGCTTGTGAACGGCAAGGCAGACATTACGGCTACGCTTAACGGCGCGCTGGCGGGTCTGGTGGCCATTACGGCCTCCTGCGCGTTCGTAGAGCCCTGGGCCGCTGTCGTCATCGGTCTCGTCGCCGGCGTGCTCGTCTTCTTCAGCGCCAAGTTTTTCGAGAAAATCAAAGTCGACGATCCGATCTATGCGCTGTCCGTTCACGGCGCGGCAGGGATCTGGGGAACTTTGGCGAATGGTTTGTTTGCGACCGAAGAGCTCTCGGCCAAAGTGGGCGTAGGTCAAGCGGGTCTGTTCGCAGGCGGCGGCTGGAAGCAATTGTGGGTTCAATTCGAATCGGTCGTCGTGGCGGGCGCGTTCGCCTTCGCAGCTTGCTTCGTCGTCCTGTGGGTCGTGAAGCAAGTCATCGGCTTCCGCGTCACGGAAGAACAGGAAATTATCGGTCTCGACTTGAGCGAGCACGGCAACTACGGTTACCCAGAGCAATTGAAAAAAGCCGGTACGTCCGTATAAGTCCATCCAACGAGTTCGCCGGCGTAATCACGGGAGGGTATAGACCGCATGCACAATCCCATCCGGGAGAAGCGGTGGCCAGACATCGACTGCGCCGACAATCTCGACCAACTGAAAGCGGCCAGGGAAAGGGAACAGCGGCGGCTCGAGGCCGAGCTGATCTCCTCTCCCGCCGACGAAGCGATCGTCGCGCTTAACGAGCTTCACGACGCGTTGATTGTCCGAGTGCTTATGCTGGCGGAGAACGATTTGGCACGGTCGGGGCTGGGCGCCCCTCCCGTGCCTTACGCGTATATGCTCTATGGCAGCGGAGGCCGCCTCGAGCAGACGATGCACAGCGATCAGGACAGCGGCCTTGTGTACGCCGATGCGCGAAGCGAGGAAGAAGAAGAGCGAAACCGGAGCTACTTCCTGAGGCTGGCCGATACGGCGGTCGAATATTTGATCGCGATCGGCTATCCGCCTTGCGAAGGCAGCGTGATCGCCTCCAATCCGGAGTGGAATTTGCCCTTGACGGGCTGGTCGGCGAGAATCGCCAGCTGGTTCGCCGAGCCGAACTGGGAGAACGTCCGATACTTGCTGATCGCCGCGGACGCTCGGGCGGTCTGGGGAGACGCCGGCCTGGCGGATCGGCTTCGCAGCCGTTACTTCGGAGATTTGCTCAGCCACCCGGTTATCGAAAAAAGAATGCTCGAAAATACGCTGAGGCACAAAGTTCTGGTCGGCGTATTCGGCCAGCTGCTGACGGAGCGGTACGGGGAAAATGCGGGCAGCTTGGATATCAAATATGGAGCCTATATTCCGATGGTGAACGCCTTCCGGCTGCTCGCCATGCGCGCAGGCATTCGCGAGACGAGCACGTTGCGAAGGATCGACGCGCTGCGGAACGAAGAGGTGCTGGCCGAGGACGAGGCCGAGGAGGCCAAGGAGGCTTTCGAGCTGTTCCTGAAGCTGAGGCTGTTCACCTCGGTCGCGATGGAGGACGGTTATCTCGTAGGCACCGGGAAGCTTCCGGCGAGTCGGCTGACGAAGGAGATGATCGCTCCTCTGAAAAAAGCGCTGAAGATCGGCAGCAAAGTTCAGCGCAAGGTGCAGAAGGAGCTGCAGTACCGGTTTGGCGGGAGGTGAAAGCGGTGAAAGAGCCCAAGGATACGAATTCGAGAGGGCGAATGTGGAACCTGTACAAGATGGGCGGGCTTACCCCGGCGATCGCTTCGATGTTCGGCTCGTCCAACGCCCAGCAGATGGCCTTCATCCGCTCGATGTCCAGGGAGCAGCGCAAGGAAAGCGCGCTCGAAATGCAGCTTTCCGAGATGGAAGCGGTCGTTTTCGATTTGGAGACGACCGGTTTTTATCCGTACAACGGAGACGAAATTATTTCGATCGGCGGCGTCATTATTCGCGGAGGCAGCTTCGAGGAAGCCGAGCCGTTCTACCAGTTGGTCAATCCGAAGCGGAAAATTCCGCGCCACATTACGGAGCTGACCGGCATTACGAACGACATGGCGGAGCATGCGCCCGATCTGATGCAGGTGCTGCACGATTTTATGGACTTTATCGGCAAGAGGGTGCTGATCGCGCACGGCAGCGGCCACGACAAGCAGTTTCTGAACAGCGCTTTGTGGCGGACGTCCAAGGTCAACTTGACGCATCGAATGATCGATACGATGATGATCGCCAAGTGGCTCGAGCCGAAGGCGATTCATTACGGTCTGGACGAGGTGCTGGATCGTTACGGCGTCGAGGTCACCGAGCGGCATCACGCCCTGCACGATTCGATCATGACCGCCAAGCTTTATTTTCAATTTCTTAGACAGATTTTGGATCGGCAAGTGACGACGCTGGGTGAGCTGTACGCATACTTGAGCCGCCACTGACGACGCGCAGAGGAAGCTTGGCCCAGCCGGCTTCGGACTGGCGCACGTAGACGCCGATCTGATGGCCGGCGCTCTGCAGCCCGACAATCCAATACGACTTCCAAGGAACGAATCCTGCGAGATCGCTCTCGCTGGGGACGATCGTTCCGGACGGATGGCTGTGAAACAAACCGACGATTTCGCGTTGGTTTTTTTGCGCTTCGTAATACGCCGCGATCCAGTCCTCCGCATCGAAGCGAAACTGCGCGGCAGGAGAATCGGCAGCGTTGCGTATTAGCCGAAACCCGCCAACCTCGATAACGCCGTTCGCCGCCGTCCCCCAAAGCAAGCCGCACGACTCGTTGGGCAGGCGGTTCAGCAGGGCGGACACGAGCTTTTTTTCCACGTCGGCATCCAATCGCGCTTCTCTTGAGGTCTCCATAGTTCCCCTCCCCTTTTCCCCGAGTATGCGCGATTAAAGCGCGGAGGGCAACCCCTGTCTACTGCACCTGTTTGCCGGGCTTGACGAGGAAAAAGACGAGCCCGAGCGCGATTAGCGACAGAGCGGATACGGTGACGAAGACGACCGTATGCGACTTGGCCATCATCCAGCCGAACAGCGGCGGGCCGAACGCGACTCCGAAAAATCTCAGGCTGCTGTACAGGGACGTGATCATGCCCCGCTCCGACTTGTCGACGGCTCCGGTGATCATCGTATTCAGGCAGGGAAGAAGCAGTCCGGTCCCGATGCTGCTGACGGTCAGCAGGCCGATAAAAACGTACAGATTCGTGTTGAGCCAGATAGCCAGCGCCAGGGAGACAGCCATCAACGCGAGTCCGATGTTCATGAGCCAGCGTATCAGAACGCCGTTCTTGCGGATGACCGATCCGGTCGCATAAGCCGTCGCCACCATCCCGAACAGCGGAATGGCGAGGACCAGCCCTTTGCGAACGCCTTCGATGGAATAGGGCGGCTTCTCCAGAATGTCCGATAAGAAAAAGAGGACGCCGAACAGGATGAACAGCGCGAGCGAGCCGGCGAAGAAGGAAGACACCAGCCAGCGTCCCTGTTTGGCGAAAATTTGCCGGATAGACCGAAGATATCCGGAGATCGGCTTCGGCTCGTTTTTGCGCTTCGGTTCGTGAATCAGAAACAGAACGCCGAGCAGGGAAAGCAGACAAAATACGGGAAACGCGAATAAGGCGGCATACCAGACGATCAGGGCGAGCAGCGAACCGAGAATCGGACTGACGACCTTCCCGGTTCCGTTGGAGGCTTCAATCAACCCGAGCGCTTGGCTCTCCTGGCCGTCCTTGTACAGATCGCCGACGAGCGCCATGGCGATCGGAGCGGTGCCGGCGGCTCCGATCCCTTGCAGCGCCCGCGCGCCGATGAGGACGCCGTACGAATCCCATATCGCGCCGAAGCCGGCGAGCACGCCCGCGCTTCCGTAGACGATCAGGGAAGGGATAATGACGGCCTTGCGGCTGAAGCGGTCCGACAAATAGCCCGCGATCGGGATGATCAGCGCGGCGGAGACCGAAAATAAGCTGATGACAAGACTGGTCTGAAATTGGGAGATGCCCATCTCGCTCCGCAGCGTCGGCAAGATGGGAACGAGCATGGAATTCCCGAGGACGAGAACGAGCGGAACGGTCGAGAGCGCGGCATACTCGCCGATCCTGCCTTTCGACCGGCGATTTCCGCCCGACGGGGACGCCGCTTCAGCCGGCCGGACGTCTTCGCCGATGTCGCTCGTAAATAAGACGGACAGCTTTTTTCTGGATTTCGTGGTCGAGCCCACTCCTGTTCCTCCTTATCGGCAACAAGTATCGTCTGTCGCAAGCTCTCTGCTCCAGTTCGATTAACGTTCCCTTCCGAAGAAGGCGATATGCGCTGGGCGGAACGGATGTTCATCATTCCGACACGTCTCGGGCATGGAAGCATCCCCGAAAATGGGGTAAGATAGGGGTAACATCTGTTGCTTGAAGGTGGGGTTGGCTTGAAGAGGAATTGGATTATTTTGACGGTTGCGGCGATCGCCATCGCCGGCGTGTGGATATGGGACGGCAGCGGCAAGGGGGCATCCTCCGGCCAGGCCGCGGAAGCGACGGCGCCTTCGCTCGCCGACATCCCGCCCTCGCCCGCTCCGAAGGCGAATCACTACGCGCCGCCGTTCCAGCTCGACGCTCTGGAGGGGACGGCCACTTACAGCGTCGGCGGCAAGCGGGACAAGGCGCTGATTATCAACTTCTGGGCCGCCTGGTGCGGACCGTGCGAGGTCGAGGCGCCCGATCTGAAGGCAATCTACGAGGACCATCAGGACCGGTTGGATCTGTACGCGATTAACGCGACCAATTACGATAGAGTGAGAGCGGCCAAGGAATTCGTCAAGGAGCAGGGGTTCGAGTTTCCCGTGCTGACGGACCCGCAAGGCGTGGCCGGCGATCTGTACAAAATTACCGGGTATCCCGTGAGCTTCATTATTGACAGAGACGGCGTCGTCCGCCACCGGATCGAGGGCGTCGTGGAGCGGAAAGAATGGGAGAAAATGCTTAAGGACGTACTGTAGTCGCCATTTGATTAAGACTTTACCCTCCGAGATCGGTTTGTCCGCTCTTGGAGGTTTTTTGTGTGATTCAGGAAGTATAAAATTCGCTATCCTTTTCTGAATCCCCTCCGACATAAACGTGATCCCGCCGGTCCCAAGGACGGCGTAAGCCGTTTATGCTTGATGCGGGGAAAATCCGTCGCCGCGCGCCCGGCAGCCGCAAAAAAAACCGGCCCGCCAATGAATAGGATTGGCGAGCCGGTTCGAGAGAGCGAACAGACGGGAACGCCTTCCGGCGTCAGTGATTGACAAGCCCGTTCGACTGCAGCAGCGTCGGGGCGATCTCCGTGTCCCGATCCATCCCGATCAGGGCGTAGCGAATGCTGTCGACCAGCGCCTCCCAGCTGGCTTCGATGACGTTGGAGGAGACGCCGACCGTGCTCCACGTTTCCTTGAAGTCCGTCGATTCGATCAGGACGCGAACTTTGGCCGCAGTGGCGTCCTTCTCGTCCAGCACGCGAACCTTGTAGTCGGACAGATGGATATCGCGGATGCCGGGGAAAAACTGGACGAGCGCTTTGCGCAGGGCGTTGTCGAGAGCGTTGACCGGTCCGTTGCCTTCCGCCACCGTGTATACCTGCTCGCCGGCTACGCGAACTTTTACGACCGCTTCGCTCGTCATCTGGCCGGCGTTTCGCTCGACGGTGATCTTGAACGAATCGACGGAGAAAATCTGCACGGCATCGCCGTAAGCGTCTCTGAGCAGCAGCTCCAGGGAGGCATCCGCCCCTTCGAACTGGTAGCCTTGGTGCTCCAGCTCCTTGATCCGGTCGATGACCTCGCGGGACTTCATGCCTTCCGGATTAACGTCGAGCCCCAGCTCCTGGGCCTTGGACAGAATGTTGCTCTGGCCCGCAAGCTCGGAGACGAGCACGCGCTGCTTGTTGCCTACCAGATGAGGCTGGATGTGCTCGTACGTTTTGGAATCCTTCATGATCGCGGAGACGTGGATGCCTCCCTTGTGCGCAAAGGCGGCGTTGCCGACGTAAGGCTGGTTGACCGGCATGATGACGTTGGCGATCTCGCTGACGTAGCGGGCCACACCGGTTAGCGACTTCAGCTGCTCGTCGCTGACGCATGCGTACCCCATCTTCAGCTGCAGAGTCGGAATAATCGAGCACAGGTTGGCGTTGCCGCAGCGTTCCCCGTAGCCGTTGATCGTGCCCTGGATTTGCCTGGCTCCGGCCGTCACTGCGGCCAAGGCGTTCGCGACGGCAAGCTCGCAGTCGTTATGCGTATGGATGCCGATCGGGGCGTCGATGACCGATGCGACCCGGGAGACGATCTCCCTGATTTCTCCGGGCAGCGTGCCTCCGTTCGTGTCGCAGAGAACGATCCAGGCCGCGCCCGCTTCCTTGGCCTTGGCCAAGGCAGCCAGGGCGTAATCGGGGTTCGCCTTGTAGCCGTCGAAGAAGTGCTCGGCGTCGAACAGCGCCTCCATTCCGCTCTGCTTCACGAAAGCTAGCGATTCGTAGATCATGTCCAGATTTTCTTCCAGCGTCGTCTGCAGGGCGGTATGGACGTGGAAATCCCACGTTTTGCCGACGAGCGTCGCCGCACGGGCTCCCGATTCCGTCAAATGCTTCAGATTGATGTCTTGCTCGCAGCGACTGTTCTTTCTCCGGGTGCTGCCGAATGCCGTGAGCTTCGCTTGCAGGTTCATTTCGCGAATACGGCGGAAAAATTCGATGTCCTTGCTGTTGCTGCCGGGATTGCCGCCTTCGATATAATGGACGCCCAGAGCGTCGAGCTTCAGGGCGATTTTAACTTTGTCCTCGGCGGTCAGGCTGATTCCCTCGCCTTGCGTGCCGTCGCGCAAAGTCGTATCGAAAATGCAGAGTGAAGTAGACATGCGTTACCGAAAAGCCTCCTTAAGAAAACAGGTGAAACTATTATACCATGACTGGCATTAAATGTAGAGAGCGCGGTTCGTTGCGGGCGTGCCGGATTCCTCGGTATAATAGGAAACGACAGGGAGGGATGGCCATGGGGGCAAGCGCGGGCAAGGGGCGGTTCATTCTTCATATCGATATGAACGCGTTTTACTGTTCCGTTCATGCCGCGGATGAGCCGAGTCTGTACAAAGGAAAACCGACTGCGGTGGCCGGCAGCGTCGAGCTGCGCAGAGGGATCGTCGTGACGAGCTCTTACGAAGCGCGCGCCAGGGGCGTTCGAACGGGGATGACCGTTCGCCAGGCGAAGAGCGCCTGCCCGGAGCTGCTCATCATCTCGCCGGATTTCGATCTCTACCGCAAGTACAGCCGGGGATTTATGCGCATTGCGGGCAGCTTCACGCCGCTCCTGGAAGCCGTCTCGATCGACGAATGCTTCCTGGACGTCACGGGCAGCTCGCAATTCGGAACGCCCGTGGAGATCGCCGAGACGATCGCCCGGCGGCTGCGGAACGAGCTGTCGCTTCCTTGCTCCATCGGCATCGCTCCGAACAAGCTCCTGGCCAAGATGGCCTCCGACATGCGCAAGCCGAACGCCATCACCATCCTGCGGAGGCGGGACGTTCCGAAGCTGCTGTGGGGCAAACCCTGCCAGACGCTGTACGGCGTCGGAGGGCGCACGGCGGATAAGCTGCTGAAGCTCAACATCCGCACGATCGGCGAGCTGGCCGCCGCCGACGAGAGCATGCTGACCGAGCGCTTCGGCGTATACGGCTCCTGGATGAAAAACGCCGCCAACGGCATCGACGAATCGCCGGTCGAGCCGCTGCGGGAAGCGCCCAAATCGATCGGCCACACGACGACGCTTCCGGCCGATCTGACCGAGCGCGAGCAGTACCGCCGCGTGCTTCTGAACTTGGCGGATCAGACGACGCGGCGGCTTCGCCGTCAGCGAATGGTCTGCTCCACCGTACAGATCACGATCCGCGATCCCGACATGCGCACGATTACCCGCTCTCTGACGCTTTCCGTGCCGACGGAGGCGGCTGACGACGTCTACGAGCTCGCTTGCAGGCTGATGGACGCCCATTGGACGGAAGGCAAGCCGGTCCGGCTGCTCGGCATTACGCTGCAGGGCTTGTCCGCGAAAAAAGATACGCCGCTGCAATTGGATCTGTTCACATACGAGGAAGAGCCCAAGAAGCAGCGTTTATTGTCCGCGATGGACGCGCTGCGGGATAAGTTCGGCGAAAGCGCCGTGCTGACCGCCGGCATGCTCAGCGACGACCCTTCGTCGCTCATTCGCAACAAGAAGCTGAGAGGAACGTCCTTGCAGAAAGATTTTTTGCGGGAGAGCCTCGACGATTAGGGAGCCGTGGCAGAAGGAAGATCTCTCATGGAGACTTTATTTTCGTTTGATCTCGGCCAGGTTTTGTATTATATTGAACTATAGTGGGACTACTTTCGTATGCGACACGGATGAAAATAGGAGGGTATCACATGGCTAAGTTTACCTACGTAGACAAAGACACATGTATCGCGTGCGGCGCATGCGGAGCTACGGCGCCGGATATTTACGATTATGACGACGAAGGCCTTGCCGAGGTGATTTACGCCAATGACGGCAACCGCGGCGTCACCGAAATTCCAGAAGACCTTTACGACGATCTGCAGGACGCATCCGACGGCTGCCCGACGGATTCGATCAAAATCGCGGATACACCGTTCAATATGTAATCGCTATTCGAACGAAGAGAGCCCTTTTCTAGGTTTCCGGACCTACGGAAAGGGTTTTTTTTGCCGCCCATCTATGACTCTCGTCATAAAAGTAACTTTTTAGCTAAAATGCAACATAAACCGAATAGCCTAATGTATAATAGAAGCCAATGGTTATCATTTACATAGGCGGGGTTGATTTTGAAAGGGAAAATAAAAAGAATCGCGATTCTTCTCAATGCCGTTCTGCTGCTGGCTTTGTTCCTGATCTATCAATCCGGGGCGCTGCGCACGATCGATACGTGGCTGCTGGATTACGATATGAGGGCGGCGGCGAGCCATCAGGCGGACGATCGAATCGTGATGGTCGCGATCGACGACGCGTCGCTGGCGGAGCTGGGCCGATTTCCTTGGGATCGGGCGGTGTACGCGCCTTTCCTGGACACTTTGAATTCGGAAGGGAACGAGCCGAAGGCGATTGCGTTCGATATTATTTTCAGCGAGGCAAGCGACAATCCGGACAGCGACATGGCGTTCGCGCAAGCGCTTGCGGCCCACTCCAACGTCATTTTGCCCGTAACGGGACTGATGGGCGAGCATTTCAGCACTTCCGTCGCCATACGCGACGAATATATTCAGGCGCAGGCGATCGCCCGGCCTTACGAGCTGTTTTCCGAGCTTGTTCATCTGGCTCATATAAATCGGGTCACGAGCAAGGACGCCGTCGTTCGCCAAACCTGGCTCCATATTCAGGGGCCGGACGGAGAGATGATTCCCTCCCTGGCATGGAAGGCGGCGGAGATGGCGGGAGCGGATCTGAGCCGATATGCCGAGCTTACCGACCCCGTTCAATTCGGCGAGCCCGTCGCCAAAAATACGATCACGATCGATTATCAGCTGACGACGGACGATTTTCTGACCGTCTCCTTTATCGACGTGTTGAACGGTTCGCTGCCTCCGGATCTGTTCAAGGACGCCATCGTGTTCGTAGGCTTTACCGCTGTCGGGCTGACCAGCGACGGAGGGCTGGACACCGGCGCTTCGCCGATCGAAAAAAACTTCAAGCTGATGTACGTTCACGGGAATATCGTCAACCAGCTGCTTAAGGGAACGAAGATCTCCTATTTGCCGAACGGCTTCGAGCTCGCGCTCGCTTTCGTTCTGTTTCTGCTGTTTATTTTCCTGCCTTGGAGACTGAAAAATATTTATTCGATTCTATCGTTTCTGGCCGTGCTGGCGGGATTGCTGTACGGCCAGTACGCCCTATACCAGGCTTCCGCCCTGCACGCGAACGTCGTTCTCGGCCTGCTCGCCATGCTGCTCGCTTACTTGGCCAACGTTTCGCTCAAGTCGTATATGGACAGCGCACAGAAGAGCTTCGTGACGCGCCAGTTCGGGCGCTATATTTCTCCCGATCTCGTCAAGCAGATCGTTGCCCAGGATATCGAGATCAAGCTGGGCGGAGATTTGAAGCACATTACCGTCCTCTTCCTCGACATTCGGGGATTTACGCCGTTGTCCGAGAAGCTGACGCCTCCGGAGCTCGTCGATACGCTGAATACGATGTTTAACATGATTACGGAGACGACGCTTCGCAACTCGGGCACCATCGACAAGTTTATCGGCGACGCGGCGATGATTCTGTTTAATGCGCCTCTTGACGTTGCCGAGCACGAGCGGATGGCGGTGCAGACCGCATACGAGATTCAGCAGGGCATGAAGAGAATACGCGAACAGATCATGGAGAAATACGAGTGCGAGGTCAACGTCGGCATCGGCATACATAGCGGCAACGTCGTTGTCGGCAACATCGGTTCCTATCTGAGAGTCGACTACACGGCCATCGGCGACAACGTCAATATCGCCGCGAGAATCGAGTCGCAGACGAAGAAGGGACAGGTCCACGTGTCCGAACAGGTATACGAGCGGACGAAGCTGTGGTTCCGCTATGACGAGGGCGAGGATCGCATGTTCAAGGGCAAGTCCCACCCGATCCGGGTGTACGAGCTGCTGGGAATCCGGCAGAACCCGCAAGGACAGGAATAAGCGCTTTGTCGCTATTATAAGTGATTGAACTATTAAAAAACTGAACAAACGGGTGAGAGGAGAAATTCGCATGAAGAAATGGATCGCAGGTTTGCTGGGGACGCTGCTGCTTGCATGGCCCCTGCTAGGCTTGTTCTCTCAGGAGGCGTCCGCGGCATCGTCTCGGGTCGCCGTCATTAAGGAGCTTAACGGCGCCGTCAGCGTGAAGAAGTCGGGGGGCTCCAAGCAGTTCACGGCGTTCGCCAAAATGAGCTTAAATGAAGGAGACATTCTTTCCGTCGGAGCGGGAGGGTCCGCCGTGCTCCAATTCGCGAACGGATCGTCGGAGGATGACCAGATGACGGTATCCGCCAATACGACACTGACCTTCTCCAAGCTTAAGGAAGGCAAAAACACGGTAACGAAAGTGAGCATGAAGAACGGTTCGGTCTGGTCGACGGTCAAATCGATCAAAAATGCGGGCGACCAGTTCACGCTGGAGACGCCGACCGCCGTCATGGGCGTGCGGGGAACGAACCTGCACGTATATGTCGATCCGCTGTCGGGAGACTCCAGATTCATGATCGCCTCGGGCGTCGGCCAGATCGTCCCTAAGAACACGCGGTCGAATGCGACGCCTTCCGCAGTACTGGTTAATCCCGGCCAGCAGTTAACGGTCGACGATCGCAACCAGACGGACGAATTTGCAGACGAAGTCATTCCGACGGATCTGGCTTCGTTCATAGGCACGGCTTCTCCGGCGGTGATCGCCGCGATTATCAATGCCAAAAACGCGATCGACCAAGAGAACGAGGCATTCATCGAGAAAAAGAAGAAAGAGTTGGAGAGCGGGCTGCCGGATCCGACGATCGGCTTGGATACGAACGAAGATTTGAACCGAATCCTCCAAAACTTGAACCACCTGATCGGCAACATCTTGAAGGAAGCTCAGAACGCTAACAAAATCGATAAAGATGAGCTGCAAAAACTGATCGACGAAGCGAACCGATCGCTCAACAAAAAAATCGATCTGGCCAACACGCCTCCGATAAGCTTAACAGAGGCCGAGAAGCGCAAGCAGGAGGCTCTCAAGCAGAAGGAGGCGGCCCGCCTTGAAGCGCTCAGACGACAGCAGGAAGCCGACCTGCAGCGCCAAATGGACGAGATGATGAGAAGCTTGGTCGATAAAAAGAAGCAGCAGGAGCAAGCCAACCAAAAGCTAGCTGAGGAAAAGAAGAACAAAGCGATAGAAGAATATGCGAGAAAGTTGGCCGAAGCCGAGAGATTGCGTTTCGAGCAGGAAAGACAAAGTCGCGAGGCAGAGCTCAAAAACCGAAATGCGGCGCCCGGCGCGACCCCGACCCCGGTTCCGCCAACGGGAGGCGGGGGAGGAGGCGGAGGAAGCCCAAGTCCGTCGCCAAGCCCAAGTCCGTCGCCAAGCCCCAGCCCTGGCCCGAGTCTTCCCGCTGGCCTGACGGATTGGAAGGTCACGACGGATGCCGGGCAGCCGCTGGCCTGGACCCAGACGAGGCAGGATGACTTCTACAGCACTTACGCCATTAAAACGGACACTCCGGTCTCTTCCTTGAACGTTCGATTCGATTTTGCCTCCGACGTAAGCAGCGTGACGCTGACGCCGATCGAGGCTCCGGACAGCGCCCTGCAATGGACGTCCAGCGGCGAGGTCAAGACGATTGAAGGGCTGGAAGAGGGATATCAGCAGTTTAGCCTGACCGTAGAGCGATCAGGCGCCAGCACGTATTCGTTCCAGCCGGAGCAGGGGATCGAGCTGTTTATTCTGAACGGCGTTTCCGAGCCGGAGTGGTCCGTGCAACCATTCGATATTATGGGGCAGAACGAGTACGGGGTGGAGTACCAGGAAACGGGTACGGGACAATTCACCGCCGAGGTTCCTTTCACGGTAAGCGCGATTGCGGTATACTCCTACGAATGGTTAATCGGTAAAATCAAGATCAACGGAACGGCAGTATCGGAGAGCAGCGGCTTGATCGAGCTTCAGCCCGGCTTGAATACGCTCGAAATCACGATCGCCGATCGGTCCTATTTTTATCACCGAACGTTTGTTTTAACGATAAACAGAAGCGCTCTTCCGGAAGGCCTTCAGGCGTGGAGCATCGCGGCTGGCAACGAGCAGCTGCCGATTCAGGCTTCCGGGTCCGATTCGTTCTATGCGGAGCTTTCTTCTCCGCCCCCCAACGAAAGCTATAGTCTCCTCCTTTCGCTTTCCGAGGGCTATCAGGGAACGATTATGCCGATCTCGGGCGACCAAGGAGAGCCCTTCACGCTGAATGAAGGAGTCAATGAGTTTGATTTGCCTTACAACGACGGCTATTACCGATACGTGATCCATGTCTTCACGGAAGATCAGCCTTATACGGAGCCTCTGGAGCTGACGCTGAGAATCGGGAACGCGCTTCCGGTGAACGAGCATCTGTCTGCGGGCGGCATAGAGTTTATCGAGGGCAATGAATTCATTCAGCTGAGCTATGCGGGGAACGGCACCTTCGTGGCGGTGCTTCCGGCAGGGACGACGGAAGGGTTTCTCAGCCTGTATACTTTTTTGGGCAACTTTGACGGCGGAATGATCGGCGAGAGAGACGCGAAAGTCATCTGGAACGATACCAGCTACGACGGCAGCTACGTAAGTCTTGTCGGCCTCCAGCCGGGCTATAATCGGTTAACGCTTCTCGTCGATCCTCTACGCCAGTTTGGCGGGAACGCTGCCGCATTCACGCTGGAGCTGCATGTTGGACAGCCGGCGAGTCTCCAGATTACGTCGGTAAGCGCGGTAGACGATGCGACGTCTCTAACGGTCGCGATGGAGCGAGAGAACGATCTCCAATATTCCGGGCTGTTCCCCGCTCAGCAGCAAGGAACCCAGACGGCTACGTTCCTCATTGAACTGGCCGATGCCGGCACCGCGCTGGATGGCGCTTGGACGATGGCGAACAACCCGGGGATTATCAGCGTGACGCCCGTCCAGGATTTTCCTGCGACCTACAGCTTAAAATACGAGTTTACCGGAGACTCGAATAATTGGTTTATCGTGATGTTGGAGGATTCGATGGGCAGACGGTTAGGCTACGAATTCATCATCCGTACGAACTAGGGCCGTAATAAAACTAAAGCAAAGGAGTCCGACTGTGAAAACGAAAATCAACCAACTATGGATAGGCGCGGTTTCGGCCGCCTTGCTCGTCTGGACGGCGTCTCCCGTCGCCGCGTCGGCCGCCGTCCCGGGCTGGACGAAATCCGCCAAGCTGTACGAGGTCCGCACCTGGGCCGGACAAACCGCTCAAGGATACCGGGAAGGCTCGTTCTCCGAGGCGGCCTTCTTCCATCCGAAATCGGCGGCAGCGCTGGCGGACGGCCGACTGCTCGTAGCGGATTCTTCCAACCACTTGCTCAGAACGCTGGAAGCGGACCAGACGGCCCTCTTCGCGGGCTATTGGCTCGGCGCAGACGAAGCGGGCAATCCGCTTGGCGGCTTGAACGACGATTCGACCAACCGGGCCGTCTTCGATTCCCCCGCAGGACTGGCCGTCGATGCGAAAGGCAACGTCTACGTGGCGGACAGCGGCAACCACTCGATCCGCAAAGTTACGCCCGGAGGCACGGTAACGACGCTGGCGGGAAGCGGACGGATCGGCTCCGACGACGGCAGAGGCGCGGCTGCGGCATTTCATTCGCCCTCCGACGTCGCGGTGGACAGCAAGGGCAATGTCTATGTGGCCGATACGCTTAACCACCTGATTCGCAAAATTTCTCCGAACGGAACGGTGACGACGCTTAATGAGCCGTCCGATCGATTGATCGAGTACGTGCCCGGAGCGGTCGAGGACGCGGGAGATTTCGCGGACGGGCCGCTTGCTTCCGCCAAATTCAACGAACCGAGCGGTCTCGCGGTCGACGCGAAAGACAATCTCTATGTCAGCGACCGGGGCAATCAGCGGATTCGCTATATCGATTTGGCCTCCGGGCAGGTGACCACCGTCGCCGGAGGAGGCAGCTACGCGGACGCGAACGCCTACTTCGTTCAAGGCGACTACGTGGACGGGGAAGCGTCCGCATCCCGCTTCAACTCTCCGGAAGGACTGGCCGTCGCCGCCGACGGAGCGCTCGTCATCGCCGACAGTCTGAACCATGTCATTCGACTGCTCAAGGACGGTCAAGTGTCGACGCTCGCGGGAGTGCCGACCGAGCCCGGCTCCGGCGACGGCGTGACCGTATCCGCCATGTTTAATCACCCGACGGACGTCGCCGTGCTGGCAGACGGGCGGCTCGTCATTGTGGACGAGTACGGGAACAAGGTGCGCATCCTGCAAAAGTACGCCGCTCCGGCTCAGCTGCCGCAGAACAAGGGAATCTCGGTGCTGTATAACGGATCGTTAGTGCCGACCGACGTGCCGGCTCAGCTGAAGAGCAACGCCGTGCTGCTTCCGGTTCGGGCGGTGGGCAACGCGCTCGGCTATACGGTCGGCTACGACGTCAATACGGGAGAAGCGCTGCTCTCCAAGGACGGAGTCGTATACGCGATCTCGGAGGGCACGGACAGCGTGAAGAAATCCGGCGCCGGCGGCAACGCGTCGCTGAAGCTGAACGCCAAAACGATCTCGGTAGACGGCAGAATGATGATTCCCGTCCGCTTCTTCGCAGAGGAGAGCGGGTTGGACGTTCAGTGGGATGGCGCGGATCAAGTCGTCGTAATTCGAGATCAACAGTTCTGAACCGCATAAGCGGGCTCTCATCAAGCCGAACGGCTCCTCGCGAGCGTTCGGCTTGATGTTTTTTTGACGTTGTCGAGCTTCGTATCAGCTTATCTGATTAATGCTATAAGATCATTCTAATTGACCCGTCCTGCCTCGTATGGTAGCTTCTATGTTAGGCTCAAAAGAATAGGAACTAAGGGAACAAGAATACTGGGAAATAGAGATGAGCATTCGTGCGAGGTGGATAACGTTGGTTTTTCAAGTCACGAACAGTCCTTTCGATCAAGAGCAGGTCGATCTGCTTAACCGGCTGCTGCCCCGATTAACGGAGTCGCAACGGATTTGGTTAAGCGGTTATTTATCGGCATCGTCCGTAGCGGCATCGGCCGCAGCGGCGGCCATTGCGCCGGCTGCGGCGCCGGCGGAGGCGGCAGCGGCTCCGGCCGCACCGAAGGAGGCTACCGTGCTCTTCGGTTCGCAGACCGGCAACAGCAGCAAGCTGGCCAAGAAGCTGGCCCAGAGGCTGCAGGAGCAGGGCGTTCAAGTCAGCCTGGCATCGATGAACGATTTCAAGCCGAACGCGCTGAAGAGCGTCAGCCATCTGCTGATCGTCGTCAGCACGCATGGCGAAGGGGAACCGCCCGACAGCGCGATCGCTTTCTATGAGTTTCTGCACAGCAAAAGAGCGCCCAAGCTGGAGTCGCTCCAATACTCCGTGCTGGCGCTCGGGGATACGTCCTACGAGTTCTTCTGCCAGACCGGCAAAGACTTCGACAAGCGTCTCGAAGAGCTGGGCGCCAGCCGGCTCGCGCCTCGCGTCGATTGCGACGTGGACTACGACGAGGCTGCCGGAGAGTGGATCGATCAGGTCGTATCGGGGCTGAGCGTCCCGGCTTCGGGCGGAAGCGCCGCGGCCCCGGCCGCTCCGGCCGCCGGTGGCGCGGTCGAATCCGAGTATTCGAGATCGAACCCTTATTCGGCGGAGATTTTGGAAAATCTAAATTTGAACGGACGGGGCTCGGATCGGGAGACCCGCCATCTGGAGCTTTCTCTGGAAGGCTCCCATCTCCGGTACGAGCCGGGCGACAGCCTGGGCATCTATCCGGAGAACGATCCGGAGCTTGTCGCCGAGCTGATCGAAGCGATGGGCTGGTCGGCCGGCGAGCAGGTGACCGTGGGCAAAAGCGGAGACAAGCTGCCGCTTGGAGAAGCGCTGAGGAAGCACTTCGAAATTACGGTGCTGACGAAGCCTCTGCTGGAGCAGATCGCCAAGCTTGCGCCGAACAGCGGAATCGCCGAGCTGCTCCAAGCGGGCAAGGAGCAGGAGCTTCGCGCTTACATCGCCGACCGGGATCTGCTTGACCTGGCGACGGAGTATGCGCTGAAAGGCATACCGGCGAGCGAATTCGCGACGATTCTGCGCAAGCTTCCGCCTCGTCTGTATTCGATCGCCAGCAGCCCGAGCGCTTATCCGGACGAGGTTCATCTGACCGTTCGTGCGGTGCGCTACGAAGCCCGCGGCCGCGTCCGGAAAGGGGTCTGCTCCGTGCATCTGGCGGAGAGAGTCGCGGCGGGAGACCAGCTTCCCGTCTTCATTCAGCAGAACGACAACTTCAAGCTGCCGGCCGATCCGGCTGCGCCGATCATCATGATCGGTCCGGGCACCGGCGTCGCTCCGTTCAGGGCGTTCCTGGGCGAGCGCGAGGAGACGGGCGCCTCCGGGAAATCGTGGCTTTTCTATGGAGATCAGCATTTCGCCACCGATTTTCTGTACCAGGTCGAATGGCAGCGCTGGCTGAAGGACGGCGTGCTGACGCGGATGGACGTCGCCTTCTCCCGGGATACCGATCAAAAGGTATACGTGCAGCATCGCATGAAGGAGCACAGCCGGGAGCTGTATGAGTGGCTTCAGAACGGGGCGTACGTCTACGTATGCGGCGACGAGAAGAAGATGGCCCATGACGTCCATCAGACGTTGTTGGACATTCTCGTGCAAGAAGGCGGCATGACCCCGGAAGCGGCGGGCGAATATATGGCTGGGCTGCAGCAGCAGAAACGTTATCAGAGGGACGTCTATTAAGCCGGTCCCGACGATCGCGAGAGGAGAATACAAGATGTCGGATAATAACTTAATGAACCCGAACAGCGCTCCGCACAGCGATGTTGAGGATATTAAAACCCGCAGCAATTACTTGCGCGGCAAGCTGGCGGAGACGCTGGAGGATCGCATTACCGGCTCCATCCCGGAGGACGAGAACCGGCTGATGAAATTCCATGGCAGCTACATGCAGGACGACCGCGATCTGCGCAACGAGCGGGCGAAGCAGAAGCTGGAGCCGGCCTACCAATTTATGCTGCGCATCCGGGCTCCCGGGGGCGTCGTCACGCCGGATCAATGGCTGATGATGGACCGGATCTCGCAGCAGTACGCCAACGGATCGATCCGCCTGACGACGCGCCAGTCGGTGCAGCTGCACGGCATCATCAAGTGGAACATGAAGAAGACGATTCAGGAGATTAACGAATCGCTGCTGACGACGCTGGCCGCATGCGGCGACGTGAACCGGAACGTAATGGCGTCGCCGAATCCGTACCAATCCGACGTTCATGCGGAAGTGTACGAATGGGCTTCCCGCATCAGCCGCCACCTCGAGCCGCAGACGAACGCGTACCATGAAATCTGGCTGGACGGGGAGAAGGTCGTCGATACGAAGGAGGAGCAGGAGCCGATCTACGGACCGGTGTACTTGCCCCGGAAATTCAAGATCGGGCTGGCCGTTCCGCCGACGAACGATGTCGACGTCTTCTCTCAGGATCTCGGGTTCATCGCTATCCTCGAGGACGGCAAGCTGCAAGGCTTTAACGTGACGGCCGGCGGAGGCATGGGCATGACGCACGGCGACCCGAAGACGTATCCGCAAGTAGCGCGCGTCGTCGGCTTCTGCAGGCCGGAGCAGGTCGTCGACGTGGCGGAGAAGACGGTGACGATCCAGCGCGACTACGGCGATCGCGCCGTTCGCAAGCATGCCAGGTTCAAATATACGATCGACGATCGAGGTCTCGAATGGTTCAAGGACGAGCTGACCCGGCGGCTGGGCTGGCAGCTGGAAGAAGCGCGCGAGTTTCATTTCGACCATAACGGCGACCGCAACGGTTGGGTGAAAGGAATTAACGGCAAATGGCACTTTACGCTGTTCATCCAGAACGGCCGCATTAAGGACGAGGAAGGCTATCCGCTAATGACGGGGCTTCGGGAGATCGCCAAGGTTCACACCGGGGATTTCCGGCTGACGCCGAACCAGAGTCTGATTATCGGCAATGTGACCGCTCAGAAGAAGAAAAAGATCGAGGCGCTGATCCAGACGTACGGTCTGACGGACGGCAAGGCCTATTCCGCGCTGCGGAGAAATTCGATGGCCTGCGTAGCGCTGCCGACTTGCGGTCTGGCGATGGCCGAATCCGAGCGGTACTTGCCGGACCTGTTGGAGAAAATCGAACCGATGCTGGAGCGCAACGGCCTGCGCGACGACGACATCGTCATCCGCATGACCGGCTGTCCGAACGGCTGCGCCCGTCCGGCGCTGGCGGAGATCGCGTTCATCGGCAAAGCGCCTGGCAAGTACAATATGTACTTGGGCGGAGGCTTTGCCGGCCAGCGGCTGAACAAGCTGTACAAGGAAAACATCGGCGAGAAGGAAATTTTGGACTCCCTCTCGCCGATGCTCGAGCAATATGCGAAGGAGCGCCAGCAGGGCGAGCATTTCGGAGATTTCGTCATCCGGGCCGGCCATGTCAAGGAAGTGCTGTCCGGACAAGATTTCCATTCCTAAGCGCAGCAGGAGGCCGCCCCTTGCCGTCGAACGACGGCAAGGGGCGGCCTCTTCTCATGGTGATTCAGAAGGTATAAAATTCGTTATCCTTATTTGAATCCCCTCCGACAAAAACGCGATTCTGCGTCTAGAGGACGCCGAAGGCGTTTTTGCTTGTCCGCTTTAGAATTGGAGGCGAACAACCGATAATAAGGAAGAAATAGACTTACTCGAACGGAGGTGAGGGCATGAGCAAGGAATCTCGCATTGACGAACAGATTCAGCATTTCTATGACAACGTTCCCAATGTCGGAGACGCTCTGCCGCTCAAAGAGTACCTCCTGAAGCACGAAGACAGCCGTATGGCTTGGTATCTGCTTGGCAAGGAGTACGAGAGCAAAGGAGACTTCGCGAAAGCGACCTACTGCTTCGCGCAGGCGGGCGAGATCTACGAGGCGTTCGAATCGAAGCCGGCGCCCCAGCTGCCCGAGAATGCTTCGGGCGCCAAAAAGTCCTCCTGGCGCAAGTGGGCGATCGCTCTGCTCGTCCCGCTTCTGCTCGTCGGAGGAGCGATCGTCGCCGTTCGCGAGCTGCTGCCGGACAGGGACGATTCGGCGGCTGTCGAGACGCCCGACGCGGAGCCCGGGAGCGTCGCGGCCGCCGCCAGCGCGCCTCCCAAGCCCGGGCCCGGCAGCAAGCCCCCGCCTCTGCCGGCGGGCGTCATTCCACCGGATCTGATTGCGGGAGCGCCGGGGCCGGAGGAGAAGGGGAGAAGCGTGCTGGGCGAGCTGCTGACGAACAAGCCCTCCCGTCAGCCCCGCGTGCTGGTCGCTTCGCCGAAGCTCGGGGATTGGAACGACTGGGTCAAAAGCGGCAAGCCGATCGCGACGGTATCCTCGGATCGCGAATCGGGCGTCGCGGGCGTCGAATGGTTCGATCCAAAATGGTGCGAATGCAAGCCGGAGGACGGCCAATCGGTCCACAAGCTCGTCGAGGGCTGGAAACCGCTGCAGGAAGAGAAGCTGGCGCTTCGTTCCGCGATGATCCGGTACAAGGAAAGAACCGGCAGTTGGCCCGCTTCGCCGGAGGCGATGACGGGGGACTATCCGGAGAATACGATGTCCGGCTGGACCGAGAGCATGTCGGAATGGTTCGACGAGATTCTGGCCGCGCTGACGGACAAGAAGGACGGCAAAATTCCGCAAACCGCAGGCTGGCCGGACCAGACCGGTCCAAGCGCAGGGTACGGGACGCCTGCCGGCACGCTGGAAGCGATAGCGGAGCAGCCGCTGGAAATTATCGTCGACAAGAGCAACCACCGGCTGGCGGTCGTGAGCGGCGACGTCATCGTGCGCAACTACGAGGTCGGCCTGGGCGGCGAGAGGACGCCGGAAGGCCAATTCTTCATCTCCGAGAAGGTAAGAGACCCTAACGGAGGGAACGGAGCTTACGGCACCAGAGGCATGACGCTGTCGGACACCCGTTACGGTATCCACGGCACGAAGGATCTGGACAGTCTGGGACAGGATGAGTCGCTCGGCTGCGTGAGACTGGCAAACGAAGATATCGAGGAGCTGTTCGATCTCGTGCCGATGGGAACGCCGGTTACGATCGCGCAAGGGGGCCTGCCCGACGAGCTGCGGGCTCCGCCGGAACGCTTCCGGCTGCCGAGTACGCAGAACGAGACAAACCCCCTCAAAGTGTATGATTGGCTAGGTTAATAAAAACGGCGGTCGCGGCTTAGACGTCCAGCGCGAGCAGCACCGCCATGACCACAATAACGAGACCGACGGCCGCCCCGATCCAAATGAGCGCTTTCTTGTTAATCTGCTCCTTTTCCTTTGGACGTGACGTGACGGGCGGTTTCTTTTTTAATGTGCTCATGAATATCAACCTTTCTATGCTATAATTCGCGAACTCCTTCTATTGTAATCGTTTTCCCTGCAAAATGCCAGACAGGCCGCAAGCCCCCGCCGAATGCCGCGTCCGGCGGAGGTTTTTTGCCGCTGCGAGCAAGCGGTTCGTTCTCCGTTCCCGGTCGTAGGGCCAAAGGGCAGGTTGCCCTTTTCTTTTTGGCGCGAAAAGGCTAAACTGGTACCCGAAAGGTTTTCATTTGGCGAAAGGATGTCGAACTCATTGCTGTATCGTATGGCCAAACCGCTGTTATTCAAGATGGACCCGGAAGCCGCGCACCATCTGATCATCGACGGAATGGGGGCCGCGGGGAAGGTGCCGGGAATGCCCGGGCTTCTGTCCGCCATCTGGGGCACCCCGGCCTCTCCGGAGCTTGCCGTAGATTTGTTCGGTCTCCACTTCCAGCATCCCGTCGGCCTGGCCGCCGGTCTGGATAAGAACGCGAAGGCCGTCGCCGGATTGTCCCGGATCGGTCTGTCGTTCATGGAAGTCGGCACGGTTACGCCGAAGGGGCAGCCGGGCAACGAGCAGCCGCGGCTGTTCCGTCTGCCTCCGGACGAGGCGCTGATCAACCGGATGGGCTTCAATAATGAAGGAGCGGACGCGATGGCCGCCCGGCTGGGCAAGCTGGGAAGCCGCCGAATTCCGCTGGCGGTCAATATCGGCAAGAACAAGGCGACTCCCAACGAGGAGGCCGCCGACGATTATCGCGCCTGCGTCGACAAGCTGTTCCCGTACGGAGATTTCTTCGTCGTGAACATCAGCTCGCCGAATACGCCGGATTTGCGCGCGCTTCAGCACGGGGACGAGCTGAGAAGCTTGCTCGACGCGGTCAAGGACGAGATGGCCAAGCAGGCGGAGCGGCGCGGCGAGCTGCCGAAGCCGATTCTCGTGAAGATCGCGCCCGACAATACCGAGGAGCAGCTGGCGTACATGGCCGAGGCGATTCAGCTCAGCGGCATGTCCGGCATCATTGCGACGAACACGACGATCGGCCGGGAAGGACTAACCCATCGGCATGCCGGCGAGACGGGCGGACTCAGCGGACGCCCGCTGACGCAGCGTTCGACCGAGGTGGTCCGCAGTCTGTACAAGTTGACGAAGGGCAAGCTGCCGATTATCGGCTCGGGCGGCATATTCACGGCGGACGACGCGTACGAGAAAATTCTCGCCGGCGCGAGTCTCGTCGAAGTCTATACGGCCATGATATACAAGGGACCGGGACTGCTCAAGGAAATTCACGACGGCTTGCGGAGCAGGCTGAAGCAGGACGGGTTCGAGCGGATTACACAGGCGGTAGGAGCGGGCGTTCGTTAGGAGGAATGTCGATGGACGGAATGGATTGGGGGAAGTTCCTGCTCCCCTATGAGCAAGCGGTGGAAGAGCTCAAGATCAAGCTCAAGTCGCTGCGCGCCGAGCTGAAAGCCAGGGACGAATACGCTCCGATCGAATTCGTCACCGGCAGGGTGAAGCGGGTGTCGAGCATATTGGAGAAGGCCCGCAGATTGGCCGTTCCGCTTGACCGAATCGAAGTCGGAATCGAAGATATCGCGGGCATCCGCATTATGTGCCAGTTCGTGGACGATATTTACCGCGTCGCGGATTTCATCCGCCAGCGCAAGGATCTCACGATGGTGTACGAGAAGGACTACATTACGAACTACAAGGACAGCGGCTACCGAAGCTACCACCTGATCGTCGAATATCCGGTTCAGACGTCGCTCGGGTCCAAGCCCGTGCTGGCGGAAATCCAAATCCGGACGCTGGCGATGAATTTCTGGGCCACGATCGAGCATTCGCTGAACTATAAATACCGCAACCAGCTGCCCGAGCATGTCAGAGAGAGGCTGCGCAACGCGGCGGAGGCGGCGTTCTCGCTCGATAACGAGATGTCGAGCATTCGGCAGGAGATCGTCGACGCCCAGCGGGATTTCGAGGAGAGCTCGCTCGTCGTGCGTCGGGTGCTCAACGAAATTCAGGAGCTGTACTTTTTCCGCAGAGTGAGGGAAGCCGCGCAGTTTCAGCGCCGTTTTAACGAGCTGTGGGAGCAGGACGACCTGTGGGGGCTGAAGGAGCTGTCGGCCGAGGTGCAGGCGGCGCTCGCGCGCGCCGGCAAGGGCGGGCATTCGTAGGGCGCGGCTCGGGAGAGGCTGCGGATAAGATGTGCGCATTGGGGAAATTTTACCTTAAGGCATGCCATCAGGAAAAGCCGAAAGGAGCATCCCAATGAACGAGTATGACGGAACATCGGTAACGGGCGCAGGAGGCGCGGCGGACCGAAGAATGACCGACCGGGAGACGGGGCAGTCGCTGACCGACCGGCAAGGGCACCCGATCGACGACAATCAGAACATGCGGACGGTAGGCAGCCGCGGGCCGACGACGCTCGAAAATTACCACTTCCTGGAGAAGATCACCCATTTTGACCGGGAGAGAACGCCCGAGCGGGTCGTTCATGCGCGCGGTGCCGGGGCTCACGGCTATTTCGAAGCGTACGGCAAGGTCGGGGACGAGCCGATCGCCAAGTATACGCGAGCCAAGCTGTTTCAGAAGGCCGGCCAGAGAACGCCCGTCTTCGTCCGCTTCTCTTCGGTCATTCACGGCGGTCATTCCCCGGAGACGCTTCGCGATCCGAGAGGCTTCGCGGTCAAGTTCTACACCGAGGACGGCAACTGGGATCTGGTGGGCAACAATCTGAAGGTGTTCTTTATCCGGGACGCGCTGAAGTTCCCGGATCTCGTGCATGCGTTCAAGCCCGATCCGATCACGAACCGGCAGGATACGGTGCGCATCTTCGACTTCGTCAGCCATACGCCGGAAGCGATGCACATGATTACTTTCCTGTTCTCTCCCTGGGGAATTCCGGCGAATTACCGGCAGATGCAGGGCTCCGGCGTGAATACGTACAAATGGGTGAACGCCGACGGACAGGCCGTTCTGGTGAAATACCACTGGGAGCCCAAGCAAGGCATCAAAAACTTGACCCAGGCGGAAGCGGAGAGCATTCAGGGGAAAAACTTCAATCACGCGACGCAGGATCTATACGAGGCGATCGACAGGGGCGATTATCCCGAGTGGGAGCTGTGCGTGCAGATCATGAGCGACGACTATCACCCGGAGCTGAGCTTCGATCCGCTCGATCCGACGAAGCTGTGGCCTCCGGAGCAGTTCCCGTTCCTGCCCGTCGGGCGGATGGTGCTCGACCGCAATCCGCAAAATTATTTCGCCGAGGTCGAGCAGGCGGCGTTCGGGACGGGCGTTCTCGTCGACGGTCTGGACTTCTCGGACGACAAGCTGCTGCAGGGACGAACGTTCTCGTATTCGGACACGCAGCGTTACCGGGTCGGCTCGAACTACTTGCAGCTGCCCATCAACGCGCCGAAGAAGCGGGTGGCGACGAACCAGAGGGACGGCCAGATGGCGCTGTTCGTAGACTCGCCCCCGGGAACGAATCCTCACGTCAACTACGAGCCGTCGTCGCTCGGAGGCATCGTGGAATCGGGCAAGGGAGATCCGGAGCATTCGCCGCGGATCGAAGGAAATCTCGTGCATGAGCCGATCGACCGGCCGAACAATTACGAGCAGGCCGGAGACCGGTTTCGGATGTTCGAGGATTGGGAGCGGGAAGAGCTGATTGCCAATCTGGTCCATGCGCTGGCACCCGCTCCGGAAACGGTGAGGAGCAAAATGGTGGAGCACTTTATGAAATGCGACTCCGAATACGGGCGGAGGGTGAAGGAAGGGCTCGATGCGCGCGGACCGGGGGACGGCACGGGCGGTCCGATGGGCGCGGCCAAAGCGGCCCAAGCCGTTCTCGAAGCCGAGCGAGACGGGCATCGGGCATCTCCTTATTAAGCCGGGCGGCCGCCCCGCCTCAGGCCGGCGCGCGCCAAGCCCCGGCTGCAAGGGACGGCTGGGCGATCGAACCGGGGCTGTCCGCCAGGTAGAAGAGCCGTTCCCGCTTCGAGGTCTGCAGCAGGCGAGCGGCATAGGGAACCGTTAAAAACGGTCGGTCAGGAGCTTTATCCCTGACCGACCGTTTTCACGTTCAGCTATGGAGGGCATGAGCCGTGGAGACAGTCCCCTTATGCGTTCGGATTAAAGTTGTCCTCGATCAGCTGATAAATCTGCTCGGGCGTCTTGCCGGCCTTGCTCCATTCCTCAATCATGGCCAGCTCCTCGGTGCAGATGCCGCATTGGCCGCTGTGGTCGGTCCAGGTGACGCCGTTCTCGTTCTGCTCCGCGACGTAGCAGCGGAACAGGGAACCGTGCGGGTCGTCGTACTCCAAGCAGCCGCAATAGCAATTGACCGACTTCATGATGTCCTCGTATTTGCCGACCAGCGTATAGAGCCGCTTGGTTCGGCCCGAATATTTCTCCAGAAAGGACGGCATATCCGACAGAGACGCTTCCAGCTCCCAGTTCTCGTCGCCGTGACGATGGGGGCCGCTGTCCGAGCCGTCCCCTCCGCAGGCGACGAGCAGAATTCCGCCGGCCAGAAGCGCGGCCGGCAGCGCCAGCAACCACTTAGCGTTCATCAGTCGTTCCCTTCCGGCTTATACTTCTCGAAGAACGCCTTGAATTCGTCCAGCGAATAGCCCGCCGTCGTCTCGGCTTCCTTCAGGCCGCCTTTCATGCGGTCGATTTCCACGCCGTCTTTGTAGTACACTAGCGTAGGGGTTGCTTCGATGTCCATTTTGCCGAAGTAGTCCTCGAATTCTCGCAGGTTGAACTGGTGCAGATTAATGCTGAGCTCGTCCGCCAGCGGCTTAAGCTTCGGCGTCGTCGCCTGGCAGTGCGGACAATCCGATGCAAAATAGTAGACGAAGAAGCTCATCTTGTTCTCCAATTTTTGCTCCAGCTCGCTCGGAATCATGATATTATTGTAGTTCGGGTCGTCAAGAATTTTGCGGGTGGCCGGGTACAATTTGTCCTCGGGCTTGCCGTACACGGTATCGGGCTTCATATTGTTCAATACGACGAGCGCGACGATCAGCACGGCGAGAATGCCGAAGAAGATCGACAGTTTTTTGGCGTTCATTAACGCATCCCCCAATTCGGACTGGTAATCTGACGGATAGGGGAGCCGCTAGCAGGCTCCTCCGACTCTCTATCATTATACCTAATAAGGCTGACGAACAAAATGGGGATTATGCCAATGACATGAAACTGTCAATAAGAAAGCAGGTATAAAAATGAAAGCGACTATCAGACTCGATAAAATGCTCGGAAATCTCGGATACGGAACGCGCAGCGAAATCAAGCAATGGATTAAGCAGGGAGCGGTGACCGTGAACGGCGCCGTCGTCAAAAATCATGGCCTGCAGGTGCGTCCGCACGAGGACGAGGTCGCCTTGGGCGGCGAAACGATTCGTTACCGGGACACGGTGTACGCGCTGCTGCACAAGCCTGCCGGCGTCGTCTCCGCGACCGCGGACGACCGCGACCGGACCGTGATCGACTTGCTGGACGAAGACTTGGCCGTGCTGTCCCCTTTTCCCGTCGGGAGGCTGGACAAGGATACGGAAGGGCTGCTGCTCCTGATGAACGACGGGAAGCTGTCCCACGAGCTGCTCTCGCCCCGCAAGCACGTTCCGAAAGTTTATCGGGCGCTCGTGGCCGGAGCCGTCGGCCCGTCGGATGCGGAGGCGTTCGAGCGGGGCGTGAAGCTGGACGACGGCTATGTGACGATGCCGGCGCAGCTGAAGGTGCTGGCGTCCGCCGAGCCCGGCCCGGACAGGCGAATGCAGGCGGCCGAGCCTGCCGATGCCGCGGAGATGTCCGCCGTGCTCGGCTTCGCCCCCTCCGGCCCGGAATGTCCGCCGCTGAGCTGGATCGAACTGACGATCCGCGAGGGCAAGTTCCATCAGGTGAAGCGGATGTTCGAAGCGGTCGGCAAAAAGGTGCTGTACCTGAGACGCGTGGCGATGGGCCCGCTGCGGCTCGATCCTGGGCTTGCGCCGGGCGAGTGGCGCGAATTGACGGAGGATGAAGTGAACAGCTTGCGAAATTACCGGAAGGATGGACTGGAATGAACGAACGCTTGATTGCTTTGGATGTGGACGGGACGCTGCTGAACGACGCCCACGAGCTGACGCCGAGAGTCGCAAGGGCGGTGCGGGAGATGGCGGAAAGGGGGGCGGAGATCGTCATCTGCACGGGACGAGGCTCGACGAGCGCCTTGGGCGTGCTGAGAGAGCTTGGCCTGCAGGGGACGATGATTACGCATAACGGAGCTGCCGTCGTCGACAGCCAGACGCGCGAGGTGATACACGACACGGCGATCTCGCATGAACAGGCGGCCCGCTACATCCGTTTTTTCCGGGAACGGAGGATCCATTTTGATCTGAATACGGCATTCGACCTGTTCGTGGAGACATTGGACGAGGATGCGGCGGCGATGTACGAGAATTTGCTCGCCCGGCCGATTCGAAGAAGCTTCGCGGAGCGTCTGCCGGAGCCGCTGGTGAAAATGTCGGTCTATGCGCCGAAGGACGTGCTGGACGAAGTGGAGCTGGAATGGCAAGCCTGGAAGCACGAGCTTCAGACGATCCGAAGCGGGGACCGGTTTATCGACGTGCAGCACCTGAACGCCAGCAAGGGTCAGGCGCTGGAGTGGCTGGCGGGCCGTCGGGGGATTCCCCGCGAGAGCATTCTGGCGATCGGCAATTATTATAACGATACGGGAATGCTGAAGTTCGCCGGACGGGGCGTGGCGATGGACAACTCTCCGGATGAAGTCAAAGCCGCGGCGGACGAGGTGACCGTTTCCAACAACGAAGACGGCGTCGCCGTCGTGCTGGAGAGCCTTCTGACCGCTCGTCCGTAACCCCCTTAAAAAAAAGCAAGCCGGCATCCGGCTTGCTTTATGCGCGCGCGAATCTGGCAAACGCGAGAAGCTGTTCCCCGGGACTCAGTAACCAGCGCGCAAGATAATGACCAGCAGAATGAACAAGACCAGCACGAAGGCTGCCGATGCATAGTATCCGCCGACTGCACCAGACATTCAAACTCCTCCTTCATGAAGATGATTGTGGGGGATGCCGAAGCGGGTGCATCTTTAGCGCTGTCCCTCTCCTCGGTCTACATCTATAGTATGAAGAAGGATGAGAGCGGATTGGACATTTACCCCGGAGCGACAGATTTTGGGTATGCGCGGAGGCGGGAGAAAAGACGGAAGGACGCCGGACGGGAGCCCGGCGTCCTTGTTCGTGATTCAGAAAGCAAATTCGTTATCCTTATCTGAATCACCTCCGACATAAAACCGTTATCCCGCCGGTCCCAAGGACGGCGTAAGCCGTTTATGCTTGGTTAATAATTCCGGTTCAAGTCGACCACATTGCGCTCGGGCTTGCCCGACCGCAGGTAAGACGTCAGATTGTCGAGAAAAATTTCCGTTACCCGGGCTTTGTATTGATCCGTCCAGCCTCCGATATGCGGCGTGAGGATGACGTTGTCCATCGTCCATAGCGGATGGTCCTCGGGCAGCGGCTCGGTCTCGAAAACGTCAAGGCCCGCCCCTCCGATCGCTCCGCTCTCGAGCGCCGAGACGAGCGCGGGAGTGTCGACGGAGGCGCCGCGGCCGAAGTTGAAGAAAAGCGCCTTCGGCTTCATGGCCGCCAGCGTCTTCGCATTAAAAAGATGGTGCGTCTCGTCGGTGTAGGGAAGAACGTTGACGACCATATCGCTGCGGGAAAGCACGTCGGAGAGCCGGTCCATGCCGAACATCTCGTCGATCTCGGGGACGGGGCGGGCGCTCTTGCGCACGCCAAGCGTCTTCATGCCGAACGCCCGGGCGAGCCGCGCCATCTCCGTGCCGATCGCGCCGACCCCGATGATGCCGATCGTCCGTCCGGAAAGCTGGTAGTAGCGGTCCGATACGCGCCACTCTTTGCGGCTCTGCTGGCGGATCGCATGGTGCAGGTTGCGGCTGAAGGCGAGCAGCATCGCGAACAGCGTCTCCGCCATCGATACCGGATGAATGCCGCTTGCGCTCGTCAGCGCGACGCCGCGCTCCCTCAGCGCGTCGAGCGGCAGCTTGTCCACGCCCGCCGAACTGGTCTGAACCCATTTCAGACGGTTGGCGGAAGCGACGGCCTCTTCCATCGCGGCGTTCCAGCCGAGCACGACCTCGGCGCTGCGGTACTGTTCGTCCGTAATCGGAGAGCTTTGCTCGGAGACGAGGGTCCAGTCCGGAATAATCCGGCGGATTTGTTCGATTTGCTCGGGTTTAAGCGGGAAAAGCAGCAGTAAAGTCGACATGATGAACACTCCTTGATAGGAAATTAGATTGACCTCGGCCTGGCCGGATTTAGCCTTTGCGGCGCTGCGGAACGGCGGACGCGCCGCCGGAACGCCTTATCGCGGCGAAGTCGGTGACGCGGTTTTTGCCGTTCGTCTTGCTGTAATACATGGCCTGATCGGCCTGCTTCATCAGGGATTCGGCCGTGTCGCCCGACGAGGCCATGCAATAGCCGACGCTGACGGTAACGACTGTCTCCTTCTCCGTGCGGGCGCGAATGCTCTCGGCGGCCTGCGCGACGGCCGAGCTCGGCCCGACGACGAAGGCGACGAGCTCCTCCCCGCCGTACCGGCCCGCCAGGCCGATCCCGTCCGTCTCCTCCATCAGCAGCGCGGCGACCTGCTTCAGGACGCCGTCCGCTTTATGATGCCCCTGCGTATCGTTCAGCCTCTTGAAATTGTCGATGTCGCAGAAAATCGCCCCCACCGGCCGGCCGTTCTTCAGGATCGGCTCCAGTCTGCTCATAAAGTATCTGCGGTTGTACAGATTGGTCAATCCGTCCGTAATGGAGGAGCGGTAGACGGATTGCATGATTTCGACGACTCGCTCGAAAATGATGGCAAAGAGCAGAATATAATAGAATACCGGCAGCAGGCCCGCGATCGTCTTGAAGATGGTCACTTCGGGGGCCCAGTAGGCGGCCGAGATGCTGGACAGCTGCATCGTGAAGGCGATCCACAAGCTGGTCATATATTTGCGAGGCTGACCGATATGGGGAGCGAACATCAGCACAAACAGAGGGCCGAGCAGCAGCAGATAGCCGTCGAGAGCCGGCGTCGACCGAATGCCGCTCATCCAGGCGTAATCCGGCGAGAGCGCTCCGGGAAGAACGTCTCCGGCCGCAACCAGCAGTCCCGTCGCGAGCAGTCCGAAAAACCAGAGCCGCGTCCGCGGCCGCCTGCGGTGATACAGCTCGAACACCGCGAAATTGATGACGATAAAAGCGGAGATCTGCAGCAGCTTGCCGATAAAGACGAGCAGGGTGGAAGACGGCGTCAGCTCAAGGGAGATCGCCATCTGCAGCAGCAGCTGGATCAGGATGAATACGAGCGACGTCAGCAGCGACCGATAAGCGCTGCGGCGGTTGCTCGCGAACAGGCGATACGACATGAACAACATCAGCGATACGATAACGACAGCCATCGCCGATGAGAACAGCAGGGCGAGATTGTCGGGGGTCAGCGTGATCAGGAACATGAGTGTCTCCTTTATAAGGACGATCTACGAAACTTGCAGAACATATGTTTCTAATATATCATATTTTGAGAGAGACAATATAGTTGAGCCAAGAACTTTATCTGAAGGATCGGCGCGGCGAAGCGCGGTTTCCAGCCTATGTCACACCCAGAACGTCGGAATGAGGAGGTAACGCCGTTGAACATTTTGCAGGCGCTGTTTTTCCCCCCGGAGCAGCCGGGAGGCGTTTCGTCCATGGTTCCTTACATCGGAGAGAGATTCCGCAACATCGGTTGGGAGATGGAGATGTTCTCCCTCCCGAAGCGAATTCGCAACAAGGGCCATGAAGAGATCGAATTCGCGACGTTCGATTGGCGGCCCTATGCCGGCAGCGCCATCGTGGACAAATATATTCAGACGTACAAGGATTACATCTGGTGGGTGAAGCTTCGCCTGACCGGACAGCGCTTCGATCTGATCCATGCCCATCATCCGATCGCGGCGCTGGCGATGAAGCGGATCTATCCCGATACCCCGCTGCTGATGACGATTCACTCGAGCTACGAGCGCGAGCTGATTCTGAACGGCCGAATCGCCGAAGGCGGTCCCGAGCACCGGTTCCTGATTTCGATCTACGGAGAGCTGGAGCATCAGGCGGACCGCCTGATGACGGTGTCGAAGTCCTTTGCTCAATATATCGGCACATACCTCCAAGAACCTGACAGCACGATCGTCATTCCTAACGGCTACGACGAAAAAAGATTCAAACCGGTGCCTCACGACAACGAGGTGACCCAACTCGTCGCCGTATGCCGGCTCGTTCCGGCCAAGGGGCTGGACGTGCTGCTGAAGGCTTGCGCGGAGCTTCGGAAGCGCAACTCCCGGTTCGTGCTCCACATTATCGGGGACGGTCCGATCCGCAAGGAGCTGGAGGAGCTGTCTCAGAAGCTCGGCATCTACGACGATACGATTTTCTACGGCTATATGCTTCATCCGGAAGAGCTGCTGCCGTTCTTCGACGTGTTCGTCCTGCCTTCGCGGGCGGAGGCGTTCGGCTCGGTGTTCGCGGAAGCGGCGCTCTGTCTGCTTGCCCTTGTCGGGACGAACGTCGGCGGCATCGCGGAGCAGATCGAGGACGGCATCAACGGCCTGCTTGTGCCGCCCGAAGATCCGGCCGCGCTGGCCGACGCGCTCGAGACAGTTATCGGCGATCCTCATTTTCGCTACGAGATGGCCCGGGCCGGCTGGAACAAAGCGAAGAACACGTATTCGCTCAACCGCGTGATCAGCGAACTGGAGCGCATCTATCTTTCCTTCGGAACTGCGCGCCCGGAGGGGAACGGCGAAGCCGATGCGGCGGCTGACGCGGAGGACGGACAGGAGGAGACGTGAGCGGAGTGGGCGTTCCTTTTACTTTTATACATGCTGCGGACCTGCATCTCGACAGCCCGTTTAAGGGCTTGTCGAAGGCTCCGTCCGCGGTGAGAGATCGGCTGCGCGAGTCGACGTTCGCCGCGCTGAGTCGGCTGTGCGAGCTGGTCGCGCGGGAGCGCGCCGACTTCGTCGTGCTGGCGGGCGATCTGTTCGACGCGGCGGACCGGTCGCTGCGGGCCCAGCTGCGGCTTCAGCGAGCGCTGGGGGAGATGACCGGACAGGGCGCACAGGTGTTTATCGCGCACGGCAACCACGATCACGAGGGCGGAAAGCAGGCTCAGCTCGATTGGCCGGACGGCGTGTTCGTCTTCGGCTCGTCGAAGGTGGAGTGCCGCACGGCGCTCACCCGCGGCGGCGAGCCGGCCGCCCATGTGTACGGCATTTCGTACCCGGCGCGCGCAGTCGGGGACAATCTGGCGCTTCGCTTCGAGAAACGGGAGGGGGAGCCTTTTCATATTGCCGTGCTTCATGCGAACGTAGACGGCGATCCCGCGCACGACAATTACGCGCCGTGCCGGCTGGAGGAGCTTACCTCGTCCGGCTTCGACTACTGGGCGCTCGGTCATGTTCACGACCGGCGAGTGCTGCGCGAATATCCGCATGTCGTCTATCCCGGCAACCCGCAGGGAAGAAGCGTCCGCGAGACCGGCGGCAAGGGGGCGTACGCCGTCTCCGTCTCCGGCTCCGGAGCGGTGGAGCTGCGCTTCCGCGACTTGGCGGACGTCGTCTGGCAGGAGATCGTCGTTCCGATCGACGGACTGGAGCGGGAGCAGCAGCTGCACGAGGCGATGCTGGCCGCTCTGGAGCGCGTGCGCCGGTCTTCGTCCGGGCGGGCGACCGTAGCGCGGCTGCGGCTGGAAGGCCGGGGAGCGCTGCATGAGCGTCTGCTGCGGAACGGAGCGGCGGACGAGTGGCTGGAGGCGCTGAGAGAATGTCTGACGCCTCCGGAGGAGACGGATGACTGGATCTGGCCGGAGTCGCTGCTCGTGCGCTCGGCAGGGGAGCTTCGCCTGGAGCGGCTCGCCGAGGAGGACGGTTTTCTCGGCGAGCTGATTCGGAGAGGAAGGCGGGCGGCGGACAGTCCCGAGGCGGCGAAGGCGCTGCTGGACGAGGCGCTGTCTTCGCTGCGCAAGCAGCCGCGTATTCGGGAATGGCTGGACGGGAGAACGCGGGAGGAGCGCGAGCAATGGCTCCTCCAGGCGATGGAGCTGAGCGCTTCGCTGCTGCAAGACGAGGATGCCGGATAGAGGCCAGGAGGTGCGGCGATGTACATACGCGAGATCGATGTGGACGGATACGGAGCGCTCAGCAGGGCGAAGCTGGCGTTCGGCGGGGAACGCGTCACGGTGCTGTACGGCCCTAACGAAGCCGGCAAGAGCACGCTGCTTCGGTTCGTGCGCAGCATGCTGTACGGCTTTCCGACGCGCAAGGACCCCGTCGAGCGCGGCGAGCCGGTATTCGGCGGCCGCCATGGCGGCCGTCTCGTTCTGACGGATCGGAACGGGCTCGAGTGGCGGATCGAGCGGCATTCGGACCGCGGCGGAGAGATCCGGCTCAGGGACGATGCGGGAGCCGAGCGGGTCGTCGGGCAGGCCGAATGGGAGAAGCTGCTGCTCGGCGGGCTGCCGGAGAGACTTTACCGGCAGCTGTTTGCCGTATCGCTGAACGAGCTGCACGAGCTGAGAACGCTTCAGGGGGAAGAGCTGGGCAGCTTCCTGTATCATGCCGGATTGGCCGGAGGCGCGTCGATCGCCGAAGCGCGCCGCCGGATCGGCGCGGAGCTTGACCGTCTCTACCGGCCGAAAGGGTCGAACCAGGACATGAATCGGCTGCTCGGCAGCATCAAGGAGCTGGAGGCGGACATTCGCCGGAGCCGCGACGGCATTCGGGAATATGCGGATGCGGCCGAGGAGCTGAGAAGCGTCGAGCAGCGTCTGGGACGAATGGAGGAGGAGCTGCCCGGTCTCAGAAGGGAAACGGCGATGCTGCAGGGGGCGCTGGAGCTGCGGGAATGGTGGCTGAAGAGAGAGGCGCTGCTGGCGGAGATCGCCGATTTGCGCGCGGCGCTGCCCGATCCCTCGGCCCCGCTGCTGTCCGAGGAAACCGCCGGGATATGGGGGGAGCTCCGAGGCTTGCGGACTGCCGTCTCGGCCCGGCTGGCCGAGGAGCGCGAAGCGCTGGAGGAGCTTCGGCGGGAGCGGGACCGGCTGAGCTGGGACGAGGAGAGAATCGCGGCTTTCCCGGAGCTCGAACGTCTGGAGGCGACGAGCGAAGCGATAGCCGCCAAGCGCGAGGAGCGCAGCGGGCTGGAAGCCGAGCTGGTCGCCTTGGACGATACGATTCGCAGCAGTCTTGCGCTTGTCTCGCCGGAGTGGGGCGAGACGGAGCTGGCCGCCTTCGGAGGCTTGGCGGCCGACCGGGAGCAAGTCCGGAGCGTACGGCAAGCCTGGGAGGAGGCGGAGAAGGCGTCGATGACGCTGCAGACCGAGCTGCGGAGACTGGACCGACAGCGGGAGCTCCTGCTCGGCGAGGAGGGCTCGGGGTCGCCGGAGAACGAGGCGGACGAACGCGCGAAGCCGGACGGGGCGGCCTTCGGTTTCCTCCCGCGAACGAAATCCGAGCTGCTGGAGGCGTGGCACCAGGCGGAGGACGCCCGCAGAAACTACGAGCGGACGGCGGCTGCGGGCGCAGCGGCAGCGTCGCCGGCGGGTCGCGCCTCGCGGTCTCGGCGGAGCTCGGGCCGCGGAGGAAGCGCTCTCCGGCTCGTCTGGGCCGCAGCGGCCGCCGCGGTTGCTGCGGCGGTCTGGCCCTTCCTTCCGGGTCAGGAGGATCGGCTCTCTCCGCTCCCTTATCTTCTGTCCGCAGCGCTGCTCGCGACGGCCGCAGGCATCGCCGGGTACGTCCGGAGCGGGCTTGGGAACGAGGCTTCCCGCTCCCGGTTCGCTTCGGAAGCTTCTCCGGAAGCGGACCGGGCCGGCCGCGAGGCGGTGAGCGAGAAGCTGCGGCTGCTGATCGGCGACGCTGAAGCGGCGGCGGGCTGGATGCCGGGCGGCTCGTCCCGGTCGGACCAGCCGCTCTCGGCTGCAGAGGCGGACGCCTACTGGAGCCGGCTGCGGGAGGCGGTGCACGAGCAGCTCGAGCGATGGGAGAGAAGCGGCCGCGAAGCCGAACGCAGACAGGAGCTGGGCCATCGGATTCAGGAGGTGCTGAAGGAGAAGGGGCTGATCGAACGGGAAGCCGAGAGCCAGCTTCGGCTGCTGGAGGAGCTGGGCGAGCGATGGCGGCAATGGCTGATCGTCCGCAAGCTGCCGGATCATGTGACGCCAAGCGGAGCGTTCGAGCTGTTCGCGGCGGCGGAGCGCGGTCAGGCGGCGCTGCGGCAGCGGGACCGGCTGAAGGAGCGCGTCGACGCGCTCGAGCGCGCGATCGGCGATTTTGACCGCGCGGCGACCGATCTGGCCGGAAAATGGCCTCCGCCCGCGGGACTCGGCACGGATACGAGCCTTGCCGTAAGATGGCTGTACCGGGAGGCGGTCGGCGAGCTGGACGCGAAGCGGACGGCCGAGCGGCTGGAGGCGCGGATCGAGTCGGCGCGCGCGAGGGTCGGCGACGCCGAGGCCGAGCTGGAAGGCGTGCAGGAACGGATTGCGGAGATGCTTCGATCGGTCGGGGCCGCTTCGGAAGCCGAGCTGGACGAGCGGATTCGGATCGACGACCGCTGCCGCGCATGGCGAAGAGAGGCAAGGGAGGCGCAGCTCAGGCTCGAATCGGGCCGGGACGCCGCCGCCCAAGCCGAGCTGTACGAGCTGCTCGGCTCGCGCGACGAGGCTGCGCTGGCCGCGCTGATCGAAGAGGGGCAGACCAGGCTTGCCGAGACCGAGGCGATCCGCTCCGAGCTGTTGGATCGCCGGGGGCGGCTGGCTCAGCAGCTCGACAGGCTTCGCAGAGACGCCGAGCTGGAAGACAAGAGGCAGCGGCTGAGAGAGCTTGGCGACCGGCTGGAGGAGCTGACGGCGCGCTATGCGGTGCTGGCGCTGGCGGACAAGCTGATTGCGGACACGAAGGCGGTCTACGAGGAGGAGAAGCAGCCGGAGGTGCTGCTTCGCGCGTCCCGCTATTTTCAGCGAATGACCGGAGGGGCCTATTCGCGCATCGTGGCTCCGGGCGATTCCAAAACGTTGCTGGCGGAGACGAAGGAGCGCACGTACTTGGAAAGCGTCTATTTAAGCCGGGGTACGCAGGAGCAGCTCTATCTGGCGATGCGGTTCTCGCTGTGCGACGCCGCATCGCCCGAGCATCCGCTGCCGCTTCTGATGGACGACTTGTTCGTGCATTTCGACGAGACCCGCCTGGCGCGCACGCTGCCAGTGCTCGAAGAGCTCGGCCGTACGAGACAGGTGCTGCTGTTTACGTGCCATCGCCATGTGGCGGAGACGATCGTCTCCGGGACGGCCGGAGCGCGCCTGCTTACGCTGGAAGCTTGGAAGAGGGCTTAGGGGGCCGGGGCGGCAGCGCCCGATCCCTTCCGATCAGGAACAGCCACCCCAGACTGAGCAGGCCGAACATCGGGTAAAGCGTCGAGAGCAGCGTTCCGAAGCCGAACTGACCGGCCAGAAAGCAGAGCAGCAGCAAAGCGGCGGTCAGCATCCAGGGGGAGGCTTTGGTCCGTTCGTGAAGCTGGAGCGTCAGGCCGTAGATGTCCGCGACGAGCGTCGTGAAGATTTCCATGAAGATCAGGAAAACGTAAACCCAGTGCAGCCAGGCGCCCAGCTCCCTGGCGATGCCGCCCATCGGAATATCGAACTGGGCGATGCCGGGCATGCGCGACGATAAGGCAAAATGACCGGAAAGCAGCAGCACGCCGATGCCGATGCCGCCCATCCACGCGCCTTTGCGCAGAATTCGGGAGTCGCCGATCGCCGATCCGAGCGGAACGAGCACGGCCTGCGACATCGACAGGTTAAAAGCTGCGTAGAGGAACGGCGATAGCCAGGCCGCCCAGGGGGACGACTCGTTCGGAGCTCTGAACCATTGATCGGACAGCGGAGTGCGCAGCGTCTCAACGACGAGAAAAACCGAAAAGCCGATCATCAGCGGAACGACGAACGTATTGATCGTCAGAATGGCGCTCATCCCTTTGCGAAGCAGCAGGAAGCAGGCGAACATCGTCGCGAGCAGACCCGTCTGGTAGCTCAAGTTAAGATGCTCCGAGAAGACGGAGCCGGCGCCGGCCAGCATGACCGCGTTGACGCCGAGCAGGACGATGAGCATCATATGGCTGACCCAGCGTCCGGCGGTGTCGCCGAACAGATGCTTGTTCAAATCCTCGTACGACTTGGCCTCCAGCTTCGCCGACAGGAGCATCACTTTGGCTCCGATCCATACGAAAAACATCGTGGAAACGAGAATCAAATACGGTCCCCAGTGCCCGAACCGGGTGAAAAATTGCAGCACTTCCCTCCCGGATGCGAAGCCGGCACCGACTACGGTTCCGATAAATACGAGCGCGACTTGAATGCTTCTGGCCCAATGCTTCATTCCCGGAACCTCCCGAACGCGACTTGTCCCTCTGTATTTCTACTCTATGACGGCGATCGGACGGGCATGACTGGGGACGGCAGCCGCGAGACGCGCAGGCAGAACACAAATAACGGGTCCGCCCCTCCGGAACAGAGGGACAGACCCGTATGGAACGCTCCGAGAAGCCGCTGATAATGCGAAGGCGGCGGGAGCTTAGATTTCCTGGTTAAGCAGCTTAAGCGAGAGGACGTTCTGCGTATCGGGATCCAGGTCGATCTTCAGCCATCCGCCTTGGACCTCCAGCGCAAGGACGTTCGTCTGTTCGTCCCCGGGGATGCCGAGCACTTCGGCGGCTTTCGCCCCCTTCATCCCGTAATAAAGATCCTGTATGCCCGTATCCGCTTGGCGGGAGCCGATCTCGATATAGACGACCCGATCCTGCTCGTTCAGACCGACGGACAGGCCGGCGTATTCCCAGATCTCGATCGTCTCGGCCTCTCCGGGAAGCGGATAGGTCTCCTCCGGAAGCCCGTAGCGTCTGACGACCTCCTGATCGGTGGCGCCCAGCTTGAGATACGCGAGCGACGGGGCTTTCGCCTGAAAAGCAGGCTTGGCGGACGTCGCTTCGGGAGACGGAGAAGGCTGCACGGTCGCGGCTTCGACGGAAGGCGTCGAAGGCTCCGGTTGCCGGCTTGAACCGGCGTCGGGCGCTTCGGTCGAAGGGGGCTTGGAAGCGGGCGCCCGCGGACTGTCCGGCGGCTGCGTTGCGCGCGGCGGAACGGGAGCGTTCGTCGGCGCTGCCGGAGCGCTCGGCGGCGAGGAAGCCTCGGGAAGTTCCGTTGAAGAACTGCAGGAGACCAAGCTGGCGCTAAAGAGCAGTATGCTTCCGATTCGCAAGAAAACGGGCCGATTGATCGCCACGTTTCATCCCCCCTCTGAACATCCCTTCATCTATATAAGACATGACATAAGCTGGAAAAGTTTCGAGCGTTTGAAATTATTTTTTCAATTTCATGCTATTGTCGCATAGGGTCAAAACTTGTCGGGACTTAAGTCTCACTTTCCATAGACGTTTCCGCCCCGTGTTACCCGCAGCGAGGATGTTAACGGCGAAGATGACGGAACAAGGAAGGACAAAATAGACGAGCTTCTTGAAGCTTCTCAGCCGTGATCGGAAAAAGGCGCCGGGCGGCGGACGGCGAAGCGGATTGCTGCTGCGAATTTGTCGCAAAAAACTGTTGCAAACGAAGACGAACGGTTATAATGGTATGAAAACCGACGTAACGCATCCTGACATTCCTTGATAGGCTGGATTGCCGCCAAGGATTTTAACGCAAGGGTTGCGCGAAACGGAAACGACAACGGGTGGTGGGGAAGACGATGGACATTCTCAAGGAAAGAATTTTAAAAGAAGCTAGCGTCATCAATTCAGGGGTATTGAAGTTGGATTCTCTGCTGAACCATAGCGTCGATCCGCAGTTGACGATGGAGATGGGCAAGGAATTCGCGTCCCGGTTCGCCGGCGAGCCCATTACGAAAGTCATTACGGTCGAGTCCTCCGGCATCCCCGTCGCCTTCGCGACCGCTCTGCAATTCGGCGTTCCGCTCGTGTTCGCCCGCAGGAAAAAGACGCTTCTCGGCGAGCCCGACGCCTATTGCGAGCGCGTGCCTTCCTTTACGAAAGGCATCGTTACCGATCTGATCGTCTCCCGTCACCTGCTGAGCGAGGACGATTCGCTGCTGTTCATTGACGATATTATCGCCAATGGAGACGCGGCGCGCGGATTGATCAAAATTATCGAGCAGTCCGGAGCGAAGCTGAAAGGAATCGGCATCGTGCTGGAGAAGTCGTTCCAGGCCGGAGGGAAGGCGCTGAGGGAGCTTGGCTACCGCGTGGAGACGCTCGTGAAAATTCAATCTCTCGAGGATAATACGATAACGTTCGGCGATTAGCTATTCGGGCAGAGCTTCACCTTCCGATCTTGACGGCAATCACGTATAATAGAATTATCCTGCAGATGGGGGAGGCGAACAGCAATGGTTAACTCGAATCAAGTCAATATGCCGGCCGATTTCTTCCTGAACAAGCTGGAAGAAGCGAAAATCCACTTCGAGCGCGCGCTCGACTGCAAGCATACGGAGTTCGACGACCTGTATCCTTACATGATCGAACACCCGCAATTTTTTTGGTATAAACGGTACGTGGCGTGGTCGGAATTGCTGACGGTCGTCAAGCTTTGCGAGGAGCTGGAGCTTCCGTGGACGGAGCGCTTCGCGCCCCACCAGGCGGAATACGTGAACGGTAGAGTCATGTCCAGCAAAGTGCTCGATTGCTGGTACGAGACGAACGATTCGAAAGAACACGTCGGGTAGGACGAACCGGCGAATATACCCGGGAACCCGCTCGACGCGACGTCAGGCGGGTTCCCTTCTTCTTCGGCGCATCGCGGTCGGCGGACCGTCGAAGAAGCCCGAATCCGACAGTCAGGAGGATACGATCAAGATGTGGAGCGATGAACAGCTGGACAAGCTGCGCGTGGACGGGACGAGGATCCGAATCGTGCGCGACGCGCTGGAGCAGAACGATGTCGTCGGCATCGTCGTCGCCTGGGACGACGAATACGTGCTGATCCGGAGACCGAACCGGAGAGTCGTCAAGGTGAAGCGGGCCTACTCGATTCAGCCTGCCGACGAAGAGAGAAAATGGCGGCCTGAATGAATCGGCCTTTCCGGAGGAATCCTGTTGTAAAGCGGCGGCAATGCGCCGCCGGAAGGTTGGCCGACAACGGAGGGATCACGATGACAACCGTTCAACGATTCGAAGACGGGGCGCTGGATGCAAGAACGAAGCATTTGATCGGGCTCGGCGCCGCGCTCTTCGCCCGTCATGAAGACCAGGTCGCCTATTACGCGCAAGAGGCGAAGGCGCTTGGCGCGAGCGACGATCAGATCCGGGAAACGGTTCAGGTCGCCGCTGCGGCTGCAAGCGGGCAGGTGCTGGCCCGCGGCCTCGCATGGGTGCAGGGCGCGCTGCAGCAGGACATCGGAGCGTCTCCGCTGCCGGAAGACATCTCGCAAGCTTCCGCGCCTCTTCCGACTAACGCCTACCCCGATGCGGAGTTCGGTCAGGACGAGGGCGCGCCTGCATGGGAGGAAGCGGAAGTGTCCCCGTCCTTCTAATGTCGGCAGGGCGGCGATATTAACTGAAAATTGGAACTTTGCCGTCAGCCTTGACTTCGCCTCGATAACTGTGCTATTTTAATATACGTGATTTCGATCCGCTTCTCTCACTCGAATCTGTCGGTGCAGACGAACATGCGCGAAGCTCACAGCAACATGCGGTCGTGGCGGAATTGGCAGACGCGCACGGTTCAGGTCCGTGTGGGCTAATACCCCGTGGAGGTTCGAGTCCTCTCGACCGCACCATACCCTTCATTATTGAATATCGTAAGCACCCGGGAGACTCTTCATGCCGTTATTGCGCTGAGAGTTTTTTTTGTTTTAGATCACGAAGAGCGCCGAAACAAGGATTGTTCTTCAGAGCCCCGGCATCGCGGCAAAAAACCATCACATAAACCGGATAGGTGCCAGCCGGGTCAATAGACGGCAAGGAGGACGATGGGATGGACATGGAAACGCTATTTCAAGAATCGGCGACTCATAAGGAGCTTTTCGGCAGAATCCAATCCTTGTGCCTTTCGTTTCCCGGAACGACTGAAAGGATCAGCCACGGCGCGCCGACCTTCTTCGTCGATCAAAAATTATCTTTTGTTCAATACCGGGTGAATCATCATGGAGACGGACGAATCGCATTGTGGTGCTCCGCACCTTCAGGCGTTCAGTCCACGTTAGTGGAATCAGATCCCGAAATTTACTTCAGACCCCCTTATGTCGGACACCTCGGCTGGATCGGAATGAGGCTTGACGGCCATGCCGAATGGGACGAAATCTCAAGCGTCATCGGCGATGCCTATCTCAATCGAGCGCCTAAAAAATATAAAGAGAAATGATAATGGAATTGGAAATTCAACAAAGGCCCAGCTTAAGATGTGATATCTGCGGCTGGGCCGTTTCATGATTGGCTTTCTTCATAATTGCGATAAATAGAAGGTGGACATGAATGAGGAGGGAGTATTTTGCGAGCTTCAGCGGACATTCTTGACATCTGGAGAAGATTTGACCCATTTCCGATGGAAACCCTCACCAAGGCATGGTACTTGCAGCAAACTGCCGGTGCAAAGCAACGAACAGTCGAACAAATGAAACTTCACAGGGAGCAATACGGAACCGCAGGGAACTGTTTTGACTTGGCCATATGGTTAAATCATGAATTCAATCAAGAGAAGCTATCCAGTTATGCCATTCTAACGCCCGACGCCCACGTTGCTGTAGTTGTACTGAACGAGCACGGTCATCGATACTTATGCGATCTAGGCGATCAATGGATAGAGCCCATACTCATTGACCCCGAAAGCGAAGATTACACGGAGGAATTATTGGAGGGCTTCTTCCCAGGCTCGCTCGTTAAAGTGGAATCGCGCGGGAATCTACTTCTTGTCACTTACCGAAGACCAAACGGCAAAGAAAGTAAACAGACGTATACGCTAGACCCCATTTCGAATGAAAAGCTAATCGCCGAAGGGGAAAAAACGCAAAGAACGTTGTGGCATCCTCTGGTTGAAAAAAGAATTTTTACGGACGAAGAGGTCATTCATTGGGAGTTTGACAACTTTATTAGTTTCTATAGCACAATGGCGGGGAAGCAACCCGAGAGTCGGCTTGAGACAGCAGAAGAGTGGGCTGAACGAATTGGCAGCGTAAGCGGGATAAGTAAAGAGGTAATACGTGACGCTTTAGAAGTATATATGATGCGGAAGAAAGCGGTAAAGAAATGAACTCCTTTAAGATCTTACTATTTCATATTTTGCTTCATATCGCTCTGTTGATTTTTTATATCTTTTTCTTGAATGAAGCCAGCGGGACGATAAAGCTTCTATTGCAATTAATCTTTGTCCTCTTTGCCCCTTTATTTTACATTTATTTAGGATACAGGTATACGGACGGTCGTGCAGGTTTTAAGCGGAATGTTCTTCGTTTTTTCAATATTAGTATAGTTGGATTTATGGTTTGGCTGCCTTGTTTTTATCATTATATTACGGATGATGTTCATGCAAGAGCTGAAAATGCTTTTTTTGTTCTACCGTCAGAAATAGTATGGATCTTTTATGGGCTCTTCAATTCTTTTCTTCTATATATAGGTATATTTGTTAGTTGGATTGGTTACTTTCAAGGTTGGGGCAATAAGTATGCAGTATCTGTCGTTATTCTAGTTATTAATTTCGTTCCTTCATTCTTCATTTGGATTGGTTGGTTATTGAAAAGTTCAAGCGTCGAGCATTCTACCCCTATACCTATAGAGGAAAGTAAACAAGAGGCAGAAAGCGTCACTTACGGAGCGCCGTAAAAGCCGAACTCTTCGCACGTGCTCGTCTTGATAATAGATTCGAAGGGAATTCGTACGATGATCGTCGCCACCAAATTACATATTCCTCGGCCGCGAGGCGAGTTTGTCTCGCGTCAACGACTTATTCATCGGTTGGATGAAGGAATGGACCGTACGCTTACCTTGATCACAGCGCCCGCAGGATACGGGAAAACGACATTGCTCAGCGAATGGGCGATGGCGGCGGATCGTTCCTCGGCTTGGGTGTCGCTGGATGCAGGAGACAACGATCGCATTCGTTTCTGGGCGCATACGCTCGCGGCGCTGAAGCAAGCCTGTCCCGCTTTCGACGAGAAGAGCGTGCTTCGTCATGCCACGGAAGACGCGTCGGGGGACTCGCTAATTGCCGCGCTCGTCAACGGGCTGCACCGTATTTCGCAGGCGACGGCGCTCATATGGGATGATTTTCACCATATTGAAGAATCGGGGATTCTAAAGGGAGTCCTCTATATGCTCGAACGTCTGCCTGCTCACGTTCATCTTTATATCGCCAGCCGTACTCCGCCGCCGCTTCCGCTTTCCCGAATATGGGTCGATAATGGACTGAACCGATTGGAAGCGAGCGACCTGCGCTTTATGCCGGAAGAAACGTCCGAATTTTTCGTCAAATGCGGCGATGTGAAATTATCCGCCGAACAAACGGCGACAATCCAGCAATTGACCGAAGGATGGGCAGCCGCGATGCGATTGGCGGTCTTGTCGCTGCGCGAACATGCGGACCCGGCGTCTCTGGTCCGGAAGATGGCGGGAACGGAACGCGATGTTTCGGATTATTTTTTCGAAGAAGTGTTGTCTCTGCAATCCGATACGATGAAGCATTTTCTGCTGCGGACGTCGATTTTGGAGCGGATGACCGGGGAGCTGTGCGAAGCGGTGACCGGAATGGCCGAGAGCGCCGCGTATTTGCAGCAATTGGAGCAGATGAGCTTGTTTCTGGTGCCGCTGGACGAGCGGCGGGTATGGTACAGGTATCATCATCTATTTCAGCAATTTTTGGCGGCGCAGCTGAAAATACGCGAACCGCGGCAATGGAAGACGCTACATCTGGAAGCGGGAAGATGGCTGGAGGAGAACGGCTATCCCTATGAAGCGGTGGAGCATTACTTGGCGGGAACGGGGTACGAAGAAGCGCTGACTTTGCTGGAGAAGATCGCGCCGGAGCTGATGGTCAAGGAATGGACGACGCTATGCGCGTGGCTTGGCGCGATACCCGATTCGCTTTTATTGGCCAAGCCGATGATGCTTCTGACCAAGCTCGCCTCCCAGTATTTGTCCGGACAGACGGAAGCCGCCACGGAGGGATATTGGCGGACAGTTCGCAAGCTGGAAGAGGATCGGGCCGCCCTTCGTCCGGAGGATGGCGAAACCATGCGCGCCGGGCTGGCTTTTCTGGCCGCATTCCGCACGTTCCTGGACCGGGATTTCGCATATGCCGTTCAATATTCGCAGGAGTATGTCGACATGCGTCCGGAAGGGGATTTTTTCGTCGGGTTCGGAAGCGACGCTGACGGCTATCACCCGGTGTGGGACATCTATGTATCGGATGACAGTCCTCGGCTGGCGGAGCAGGTGTTAACGGCATTGCTGTCCATTTGGTCCGCCACCCGGAACGTCTATTTTGTCGCCCACCTATCCATAGACTTTGGAAAATTACATTACGAGCGCAACCGGCTGGATGAAGCGGAAACGTATTTTCGCCAGGCGCGCGAAATCGGAAAATCGCATCGTCATGCCAGCTTGACGACCGTCGCGGCGCTCTGGCTTGCCCGCGTCTCCATGGCGCGAGGGGACACGGAAACCGCAGACGCCATGGTACAGGAATTGGCCGAGCGAACGGCTTCGCGGGCGAATCCGCATTTATCCTGGAAAATCTCGTTGTTTCGAGCGGTGTTCCACAGGATGCAAGGAGAACAAAAGCCGATGAAACAATGGCTGAGGAAAAGCGGCTTGCGATTCCGCGACGAAATTCCGTTATCGATGGTCAAGGAGTATGATTTGCTCGCTTGTTCGCTGGCGGATGAAGGGAAAATCGAAGAGGCCGCGGCTTTAACGGAGCGTATTCTCTTAATCGCGAACGAGACCGGACGGCAAAGCGACCGCATCCGTTCGCTCGTGCTTCAGAGCAGAATCCTTATCTTGCAAGATCAGGTTGCGCAAAGTATGGACGTCTTGGAAGAGGCGCTTGCGCTGGCATGGCCGGAAGGGTACATCCGGACCTTCGTGGACGGCGGCGCGCCGGCGGCGCAGCTATTGGATCAATATATTCGATTGCGTCAGGATCAACACCGCAGCCCTCGCCATCAGGTTCCGTTACCTTACGTGAAACGGCTGCTGCGACTGTTCCCCGCGGTTAGAAAGAGAGACGGTGCTTTTCTTCAGCCAGGAAATCGGCCTGTCTTAACCGCGAAAGAACGAGATGTGCTTCGATGGATGGAAACAGGGAGGTCAAACAAAGAAATCGCTCTTCATTTGAATGTTTCCTTATCCACCATCAAAACTCATATCAATAATATTTATGGCAAATTACAGACGTCCAATCGTTTGCAAGCCTTGGAACGCGCCAGAACGCTCCGGTTGTTCTGATCCGTTCCTTTTTTTGTCGAATTTGCTCCACCCCCTTCCTCAACCTTTAGGCTTAACATTGCAGAAAGGGTTGATCACAGATCCGTTCCAAGCTAGGTATAATCTATTGGACAAAGGATTTAAGAGATCAAACAAGAGGAGGATCATGCGAGATGGATCTGTGCAACAGAAAAACGGGCAGAGGAGCAGCGCTAATCTGTGCCGTTTTCCTGCTTATGCAGACGTTCATGCTGGAGATATCTCCCGGCAAAGCATCGGCTCAAGGGAGCGCTCATCCCTCTCTCGGGGATCGCTGGGGAGGAATCCAGCAAATCTCAGGCGGGAGAACCCATTCCCTCGCCTTAACCCCGGATGGCGAAGTGCTCGCTTGGGGATCGAATCAATATGGCAAAGCGACGGTTCCCATTGCAGCGCAGTCCAATGTGGTTTCGGTTAGCGCAGGACAAGACCACTCTCTCGCTCTCACATCCGCCGGAGAGGTCATTGCCTGGGGAGGGGGAAGATTTGGCGAAGCCGATGTGCCAGCGGAAGCGAAAAGCGACATCGTCGCGATTGCTTCGGGTCCTAATGCCTTCCATTCGTTAGCTCTCACGTCCTCAGGGAAAGTCATTGCTTGGGGAGCTAACACTACGGGTCAATCGGATGTGCCGGATGAAGCGGAACGCGGCGTTGTAGCTATAGCGGCGGGGTATTGGCATTCCTTAGCTCTAACTGCTGCCGGAGAAGTGGTTGCCTGGGGAGGAGACCCGTACGGATTGGGAGTGCTGAATATCCCCGATGAAGTGCAAGGTCATGCAGTGGCCATTAGCGCAGGAACGCACCATTCTTTGGCGTTAACCGCTTCAGGTAAGGTGGTTGCTTGGGGGAGGAACGAAAGCGGACAATCTTCCGTGCCGGAAGAGGCGGAAAGCGGCGTCATCGCAATTGCCGCAGGGCGTGCGCATTCTCTTGCCTTGAAATCTGACGGCTCCGCCATTGCCTGGGGCATTACCAACGGTTCACTGGATGACTACGGACAAACGGTTGTACCCGAAGCAGCGAAAAGCGGCGTCATTGCGATTGCTGCGGGATATGAATATTCCGTCGCCCGGAAAGCGGATGGAACGATCGTGGCCTGGGGAGATAACAGATCGGGACAGATCGAAGCGCCGGCGCGTATCGCTGCTCCCGTGAAACCAAGGCAGGTCGCTGCGGGAGTCAGCCATTCCCTGGCTCTGACATCCGCCGGTCGCGTGATCGGCTGGGGAAGCGACAGCTTCAACCAGCTTCCGGTCCCCGAAAACTTGCATGAGGTCCAATCGATTAGCACGGGCGTTTCTCATTCCTTGGCATTAAAAACAGATGGCACGATTAGCGGCTGGGGAGACGATCTGTACAATCAGTTGGACATTCCGACGAATTTGCGCAAGGTTGTCGCTATCGACTCAGGAGACTACCATACATTAGCGTTGCAGGATGACGGTACAGTCGTGGCTTGGGGGGGAGTATATGGGGATGAGGAAGATAAACGGCTCGAGGTGCCGGGCGATTTGGCGGATGCGATCGCGGTCGGCGCGGGACTGTTTCACTCCCTTGCATTGAAGGCCGACGGTACGGTAGCGGTATGGGGAGGCAATCGCTTTAACCAACTGAATATCCCCAGCGACTTGCGGGATGTGAAAGCGATCAGCGCTGGCGGCTATCATTCCTTGGCTTTGAAAACGGACGGCACGATCGTCGCATGGGGAGATCATACCTATAACCAGTTAAATTTGCCTGATCGACTGCAAGATGTCGTCGCCGTCAGCGCAGGCCGCCATCATTCCGTCGCCTTAAAGTCGGACGGCACGGTCGTTGCGTGGGGAAGCAATACTTATCGGCAGCTCGAGGTTCCGTTAAACTTGCGCAACGTCGTCGCGATTTCGGCAGGGGATAATCACACCCTAGCGTTGCGAGCGGATGGAACCGTTGTCGGCTGGGGTTCTGAGGGATCCGGCAAGCTCGACGTTCCGACCAGCGATCTGGCTTGGATCGAACTGACCGATCAAAGCGGGGAGGAAGTGGAACTCCCATTTGACGTTGCTCGGCAGGAATATACGGTTCCGGTCGACTATCGCGTCACCGAGGTGAACGTGCTAGCTGAACTTGAAAACGCGGAGCATGCCGATGTGTATGTGAATGGCGAGCGACCATCCGATCCGGCGGAGGGAGTCAAAATCCAAGTCACTGACGAGCAAACGATCGTGAACGTGGAAGTGTCCCCTTATTTGAACGAAAATAAAACGTATACGATCACTCTGGTGAAAAATCCAGCGCTGCCCGAGCAGGTCGCCAAGCCGACGGCCAATCCGGCAGGGCGTGCCGTTCCGGCGGGCACAAAGGTAGTCTTGGAGACGCTGACCGAAGGCGCGACGATCTATTACACGACGGATGGCAGCGCGCCGACGAGCGGCAGCACTGAATACGTGGAGCCGATCGAAGTGACCGGGGAGATGACGATTCAAGCGATCGCCGTGAAGGATGGCCTGCTGGACAGCGAAGTGATGAGTGAAAGCTATACGATTGCGGCGATTCCGGCGCCGGATCATCTAACCGCTTTGGCGGGCGATCGTTCGGTCACTCTGACTTGGAATGCCGTCACGGATATCGGAAGCGTAACATACGCGGTTTATCAAACGGGAGGCTCGTCTGCTCCCGTCGATCCGGCAGAGTGGAGCCTCGTTCAATCGGTTGCGGCGAACGTCTATACCGTCACCGGACTGACGAACGGTCAAGCCTATTCGTTTGCGGTAAAGACGATTCATGCGGAAGGTATCAGCGATTTCTCCCATGCAGCGACAGCGATCCCGAGAGCTGCCGGAAGTAGCGGCTCAGGCAGGGAAGGCTGGCCATTATCCGGCAACGCCAGCCTGAAGATGCTGGAAGCATGGGCGGACGGCACTCTCGTTGCGTTAACGCCTTCGTTCGCGGCGAACACGCATGCCTATACGGTTAGAACGGAGGCGAAACAAATTGAAATCAAAGCCGCCGCCGAGCACCCGGCAGCCAGAGTGACATGGAAGGATCGGACATTGGGCGACGGCATCCTGATCGATCTGAAAGAAGGGGATAATGTCATACCGCTAACCGTCCATGCAGAAGACGGTTCTCGGAAGACGTATACGCTTACCGTTGAACGGGCAACGACTCAACCTTCAGAACCGATAGAAACTGCCGAGCCCGATGCGCCATTGATCTCCTTCGCCGACATCGCCGGACACTGGGCGGAGGGCGATATCGAGCGAGCCGCGGCAGAAGGCATCGTCAGCGGTTACCCGAACGGCACGTTCAGGCCGAACGATCCCGTCACTCGAGCCGAGTTTGCGGCGATGCTCGTCGGCGCTTTGAAGCTGGAGGGGAAAGTCGCCGCGCTCCCCTTTACTGACGAAGCTCTAATCGGCGCATGGGCGAAGCAGGCCGTTGCCCATGCGGTACAAGCCGGCATCGTTATCGGCAATAGCGATGGCAGCTTCCGGCCGAACGCGCAGATCACCCGCGCGGAGATGGCGGTCATGATCGCCCGGGCGCTTAAGCTGCAGACGGATGCCGGCGCGTTTACCGGCTATGCCGACGACGACACGATTCCGCGGTGGGCGAGAGGCGCAGTGAAAGCGATTCGCGAGCTGGGCATTGTCAATGGCCGAGGCGGCAATCGGTTCGCGCCCAACGAGACGGCGACTCGCGCAGAAGCGACGGCGATGCTTCTTCGAATGCAGCAACTATGACGGGAGAATTTCCGTCGACAGAAGACCCCCCGATTGACGGGGGGTCTTCTGCATCCGATCGCGTTTATACAGGCTCCCACAGCGCAGGAACGATCGGCGGCTCCCAGCCCGGCAAGGAAGTGTGCGCCTGGATGCAATAGTACGTAACGCCGCCATAGGTCACCTGTTGATTCACGCTGTAAGCTGTATAGGGAGCCCAGGCGGGAATGGTCGAAGCGTCAGTCGTCACGGTAATCGTGGCCGCCGCAGACTGATTGCCAGCCGCGTCTCTGGCGCGAACCGAGAACGTATAAGTCGTATTAGCCGACAATCCGGTCATATTGGCCGTCGTCCCGGATACGTTCACCGTATTGGAGCCGTAGGTCACCGTATAGCCGGTAACGCCGACGTTGTCGGTGGAGGCGGTCCAGCTCAGCGATACGCTCGACGATGTTTTCGACGGCGACGTCAGGTTTGTCGGCACGCTCGGCGGCGTCGTGTCCGTGGATGCGCTGGTCGTTACGGTAATCGTGGCCGCCGCAGACTGATTGCCTGCCGCGTCTCTGGCGCGAACCGAGAACGTATAAGTCGTATTAGCCGACAATCCGGTCATATTGGCCGTCGTCCCGGATACGTTCACCGTATTGGAGCCGTAGGTCACCGTATAGCCGGTAACGCCGACGTTGTCGGTGGACGCGGTCCAGCTGAGCGATATGCTCGACGAAGTGCTCGATGGCGACGTCAAGTTCGTCGGCACGCTCGGCGGCGTCGTGTCGCCTGCGCCGCTTATCGGCAGGTCGTCGGCCAGCTTGTTCAGGAGCGTCTTGTTGCGATCCCCGCTGAACTCCCAGAACATGGCGCCGGCCAGCCCCTTCGTCTTGATGAACGAGGTTTTCTCGCCGATCGACTGAACGTCGTCGTAGCTGATATACGTTCTGCTGGACGGGTTGTACAGGTACGGAACTTTGGCTGCATTGTTCCAGTAACGGGTATAGCCGTTTTTGTTCACGTAGTTGTTCTCGATGTCCGTATAATCGAGAACGCCCGCTTCCCAAGTTCCGGGGGAGGGTCCCGAACAGCTCTGGTATTGACCGTTGCCCGCCGTGCCGCATCCCGTCCAGCCCCGTCCGTAGAACGGCACGCCCATGACGAGCTTGCTTGCCGGAACGCCAGCGCTTAGATGGCCTTGCACGGCGGCGTCCCCGTTGAAGGCGGAAGCGCTCGGCACGCCGGCAGAGGCTGCAGCAGGATCGTAGTAGAGCGGCGCATTGTGTGCGCTGATCGTCTGCCAGCCGCCATTGAAATCGTACGTCATGATGTTGATCCAGTCGACGATCGCCGCGATATGGCTCAGTTCCGTGTTCTGTACGAAGGAAGGGCTCGCCCCGGAAGCGATCGTCAGCAGGTAGTGCTTGCCGTCGGCAGCGCCCGCCGCGTCGAGCTTGGCGCGGACCGCTTGAAGCAGGAGCGTGTAGTTCTGCTTGTCGGCCGCTCTCGCGCTGTTGCCCGGCAAGCCTCCGGAGACGGGATACTCCCAATCCAGATCGACGCCGTCGAACTGATACTTGCGGAGGAAATTCACCGCCGAATTCGCGAAGTTGTCCCGCAGAACGGGGTCCGCAGCGACGTCCGAGAATCGGTTGGACCAGGACCAGCCGCCGACCGAGATGATCGTTTTGAGATTCGGGTTCGTTTGCTTCAGCTTCTGCAGCTGCTTGAAATTCCCCTTGATCGGATCGCTCCAGACATCGCCGGGATTGCTCTTCTGCGCGTCTATCCAGGGGTCGCCCATGACGATGGAGCCGTTGGGTACGTTAATGACGCCGTTCTCGTCCTGACAGCTCCACGTCTGCGGATTGGGGCCGGTCGGGTCGGGATTGCCGTGAATGCCGTTCCAGCAGATGTCCGCGAACGCGTAATTAATATGCGTCACTTTCGTCGGATCGACATCGGACACCTGGTAGTTGCGGCCGTATGCTCCCCAGGACGGATAATACCCGATGATCTTGTAGGGCGGAGCCGCTTCGGCTTTACTGGGCGCGAGCAGCCCGGGCATAAGGGTCAATACGAGCAAGAAAGTCAGAGCGAAAAAGTTCATTCTGTGGAAAAATCCAACGTTGGTCGTCATCTTAAATCCACCTCTCCTCATTTGGGATCCAACCGAAATGCCAAAAAAGCCCGTTACGGTTTTGCATCACCACCTTTCGAAGGAGTTCTGCAAGCGGACAAGCGGACATTCGGAAACCTATCTCAAATAGAAGCTGGAATTGACAACGGTTGAAAGAGTGGAAGATTAAGAGGGCGTATAAGAGGCGTTAATTGGGATCTATTTCTATCTTGCAGGAAGATTTGCCGCGCATAAAGAGGAAAATTCTCTTAACGGGGATATTTTTCTCGCATTCGATTTTGACGAACATTCCTATTTTTCTGGCGATCCGGACCGAAGATCGTTATTTCCATTCGCAGCGCCAAGATGGATCATTGTGGTAATATATAGAATGGAATTCGGGCGATATTTACAAAGTTACGGATGAACCGGTTCAACCCTACGAAATCGGGAAGAAGATCGGGCAAGTCACCCGGTATTCGGACAGAGAGGGAACATACGCCGGAAACTTCTCGAATGCGTTCCCGAAAGGCACGGGCTATTATTCAATTAAAGAGACGAGTCGACATGGCGTTATTGCGATCAAGGTTCAGGAGGGCGCTTATGTCAAAGCGGTAAATCAAGGTCCTTACGCTCAGGAGCATCTTCTATCTCCGAGCCGAATTGGAGTATACTTGTATGCCGCTGCAGTCATTTACCTCATATGGAGGTATGCCAGAAAGGTACGGCGAAAGGAAAAAGCAGCTAAGGAGTCCAAACGATGAAGAACAGACGCCATACGTTCGTAGTTCTACTTTTATTGACGGTCGCACTGACTTTGGTCATTCTGTGGCGAATAGGCTTGATCGGCATTTGGTCTGACGGGATGGCCCGGATTGCGGACAATACTAAAGACTTTAGCGATCATAACGGTTATGCGATTCAAGGCGAGTACGCGATTGCGATCAAAAATAGACGTCCGAGATCGCGAGGAATGTCATTACAGACCCGTGCGGGCTAAACCCCCGCGTAGGTTCAGTCCTCTTGAGGACACCATTCCTAAAAGGCTGACGCCCGGTTGAGTGCCGGCGTCAGCCTAGGTGTTTTTTTCAAGGTTCGCCATTGAATCGGCTCGCCCGACTTGCGAACTCGCATCTCGACGCCAAATGGCGTGAGCGATTCGAGCTTTACATAGACTTGGCAACGGACTCCGCAGAAGAACCCCCTTTGGGGCGGGCCAGCAGGAAGTACGCGAGTATCGCCGACGCACTGGACACGAGAATAATGACGCCCAGAGGAACGGCCGTATCTTCGCCGGCGACGCCGACAAGCGGAGCGGTTACTGCGCCAAGCAGGAAAGGAACAATCCCCAGCAGCGCAGCTGCACTGCCTGCCATGTTCGCTTGCCCTTCCATTGCAAGGGGAAAGGCAGCCGTCGATGTTATGCCGATCGCCCCCACAAAGAAAAACAAGGGAACGACGAGCGTGAAAAGCGGTCCGTGCACCAGCGCCGCCGCCAGTACGGCCGCGCTGGACAGCAGGGCCAGGCATAAGCCAACCTTGACAAAGACGGCCGCCTCAATGCGATGCGCCATCCTTCCGACGATTTGCGAGCCGAGAATAAGCCCAATGCCGTTGGAGCCGAACAAGAGGGCGAACGTCGTTGGACTTACCCCGTAGATGTTCTGGTAAATGAACGGCGTGCCGGATACATAGGCGAACACGCCGGCAATCATGATGCCTTGCGCCAACATGTAGCCAAGAAACGAACGATCGCGCAGCAGGAGTCCATAGCCTCGGAACTGGTGGGCGATATTCGATGGACTCCGGCGCTCGGCAGGCAGCGTTTCAGGCAGCCTCCATTTGGTCATGATCCACAAATAGGCGCCAAGCAGGGCGAGGGCGAGAAACACCCCGATCCATTTTGTGAAGCTAAGCACGCCGCTGCCCGCAACCGGTGCGATCAAGGGGCCCAGGTTGCCGACGAGCAGCAGAAGCGAAAAGAACTTGGTGAGGTCGTTTCCGCTGTACAAATCGCGTGCAATCGCCCGCGAGATGACAATGCCCGCGGCTGCGGCAAATCCCTGGATAAATCGGAACGCAATGAGCAGGGCGATATGGGGGGCCAACGCGCAAGCGATGGAGGACAGCACATACAATCCCATGGAATACAGCAGCGGTCCCCTTCGTCCGTGCACATCGCTTAACGACCCCATCACCAGTTGGCCGATGGCCAGTCCAAGCAAACAAGCGGTGAGGCTGAATTGAACGAGCGAAGCGCTGGAATTGAATTGCTGCACAATTTCGGGAAAAGCCGGCAAATACATATCGATGGTGAATGGCCCAAGTGTTGAAAATAAACCAAGCAGAAGGGCGAGTCTGATGGTATTTCTGTTCGTTGTCATGTTGTCGGTATACTCTCCCATCCAAAAGTCAAGATTAGCCGGAGTGGCGGCACGGCGATCGTCGCGCTCACGCGAAACGGCTGAGGCCCGTTCCCTGAAAGCGTAATTTGAAGGGCCCATACGCACTGTTCGCTCGCTCCGCTTCTCTCCATGTATCTAGTTCTTCTTTATACAAGCAAAAACGCCTTCGGCGTCCTCTAGACGCAGAATCGCGTTTTTGTCTTAAACATATCGCACCCTTCCCTTCGCGTAAAGCATATAGAATCATCTGCTGCGGGCCCGAAGCTCGCGTCCCTATTATCGCGAACTCAGAATCCCGACTTCCAAAAGAAATAAAGAGACTAACGTCTCTATAGTGCTATTTTGAGACGCAAAAATCAAGGCATTTGAATTGCAGCAACCGCAGTCGACGAGCGGATCCGGCAAAAAGACGAACGGATTCTCGCTAATGAAGACGCGCCGAACCGGTCCGGCCTCCCCGCCTTTCTACCGCACGGGCCCTATCGCCTTGATCTTGACGTCGACCTCGACGTTGATCTTCGCCTCGGCGAACGCTTCGGGCCAGCGGTCCTGTACCTCCTTGAAAGCTTTGTACTCGTAAGCGCGGGCATAGATGCCGAAGCCGACCGGATCGAGCCGCTTCCGCTGGAACCGTTCGAGCAACTGGTCGAACTCCTCCTGGGCGAGGCGGGACAGCTGCTTCTCCATCTCCTTCGGCTGCTCCCGGATATGATGAGGAAACAGCACCTCGGACAAGGAGGCGGGAAGCGTGATCCGAACCTTGAACATAAACCGGCCGTCTCGATAGGAGGTGCCGATTCTCGTCGCGGCGCCGGTCGTGCTGAAGCTGAGAACGTCGGTATGGAAGGGGCCGGATTTGGCGGCGCCGGGAATTCGGTAGCTCATACTGATTCCGCCTTCTTCATCGTTCCTCAAAATGCGGAGCATGCCCGTCTCCTGCGTGTTCAGAGACATTTTGTATACGCCGTTATTGGCCAGCAGAGCGGTGCCTTTCATGACGATGCTCTTTTCCTGAAGGCCGATCTCGGAGACGGCAAGCGTGACTCCCTTCTCGTACACCTGCCTATGAAGGTCCTGCACGGTAGTGAGCACCGTCTCCGAGCGCTTGCTTTTCGTGTCGACCATCGATCGGAGCAGCAGCGGCAAAATCGGTTGATCGGGATGCTTGTAGTCCATGATCTCCTCGAGCGAGCCCGGATAGTAGATCATGCGGTCCGTTGTCGTGTTTTTGGGATCGCGAAACAGAACGTCCAGCAGCTTGAACCAGCCCTCGTGCTTCAACAGACGGCCTCCGACGATGATCACCTGATAATTTTTGCCGCTCAGCAGCCCGGCCGTTTCCGCTCCCTGGGCCGCGCGGGATTGCCGGGGCGCGAGCGCCTTCGCCTTCGTTTCGAGGCTTTTCCCCTGGGAATTCTTCATAAAAACGGGACTGGACGTGAACATGAGCAGTTGGCCGTTCTCGTCGAGGTCTATGCCGAGAGCGAGCGGGATCGTGGCGTTCTCGAGATCGAGCCTGTCGCCGCAGCCCGCCAGCGACAAGACGAACGCGGCCAGCAGAGCCGTCCGGAGCTTCTTCATCATCTTACGCTCTCCTTTTCAGCTTGTCCTGCGCCCAGAACAAGAGCAGCAGTACGGTCGGGAACAGATACTCCATGACGGCGCCGATTTCTCCCAACGCCTCCTCGAGCCGCTCGTTCTGAATAAAGGAGGGGAAGTAAAAGAAGGACGAGCCGACGAGCAGAAGGCAAAAAAGCTGCAAATGTCTGCGCGTGCTTCCGGCCCCCAGCAGCCAGCTGGAGCAGAATACGGTCAAGTAGGTAGACGGAATCCAGGTCAGCGAATAGATGAACAGATAAAAGGCGACGAACGGAACCTCGATCCGCTCCAAGACGCGAAATTCGATCATTTTCAGCATCGGGATGACGGGCTGGGTGAACTCCAGGATTTCATCGGGACTGAAATAGGCGAAGCAAACGATCGTGATCCAGACATAGAGGGTGGCGGTCATGGAATTGGCCAGAACGACTCCTCGTACGGCATACTGCTTGTATTTCAGATTCGGATACAGGAACAGGGTAGCCGCGAAGCCGATGAACGAAAAGAGAATAGACTTGACCCCCGTCAGAACCGGCACGATCCCTTCCTTGAGAATCGGCAGCAGATTGAGCCAGTTGGCTTCCTTTAACGGATAGATAAAAATGAGCGGCGCCCAGCACGTCAACAGAAAAATGAACTCGGCGTACCGTCCCGCGAGAAGGGGGCCTCCCTTGACGATCGCATAGGCGGGAATAAGCAGCAGAATCAGGATCACGAAGCTCTTCGTCTGCGGAAGCAGCCACGACCGGGTAATATTCGTCGTTCGGACGAACCCGTCATAAGCCATTCCGGCAAAATAGAGGCCGAACAAGACGGCTGCCGTTCTCCCCGCCCACTTCCCGATGCGCATCGAGATCAGGTCCAGTACCGTCCCTTCCGGCATCCTGCGCATCAGACGGACGGCGGCGATGCTGGCCATGACGGACAGAAGCCACATGATCAGAATCGTCATCCAGCCGTCCGTTCCCGAGCCTTCGGCGACAAGACGAGGCAGCGAGAGGTAAGCGATGCCGATCTGCAGTCCGCTAATTAAACAGGCAAACTGCAAAGTTGTGATATTGGCCGATTTATTCGCAGTCACGGGGAGTCTCCTTCCGAATCCGGACGCATGCGGCCCTGCCGCTTCACTTGGACGGGGCTTGCGCTCATCGGCCGCTTGTTCATCATCCATAACGGAACCCGCATGAACGAATCCTTCCAATCGGAGAAGCGGATGGGACCGAACGGACTGAAATAAGGCCTGTCGAGGGAGCTGAGCGCCAGCAGGTGAGCGATCATGGTCATCATCCCGATGATGATGCCGACAAATCCGAACAGCGCCGCGGCGACCATCAGGCAGAAGCGGATAAGCCGGACGGCGGCGACGAGATCGGTATTGGGCAGAATAAACGAGGCGATCGCCGTAAACGACACGACCACGACCATAATGTTGCTGACCAGCCCGGCCTGCACGATCGCTTGGCCGATGACGATGCCGCCGACGATGCCCACCGTCTGCCCGACGGGAGCGGGAAGGCGGACGCCCGCCTCGCGCAGCATCTCAAGCGTAAACTCCATCAAAATCGCTTCGACGAACGGAGGGAAGGGGACCTGGCCCCGGGACTCTCCCAGCGTCAGCAGCAGCTTAAACGGGATCACCTCATAGTGAAACGAAGTGACCGCGATATAGAAGGCCGGCAGGAAGGCTGCGATTCCGAAGGCGAACAGCCGCAGCAGCCTTAGAAACGTAGCGATGGACCAGCGGGTGCTGTAGTCGTCGACGCTCTGAAAGAAGGAAGTGAACGTAATGGGGGCGACGATCACGCTGGGCGACCGGTCGACAATGACGACGAGTCTGCCCTGCAGCAGCTGGGAGGCGGCCGTATCAGGCCGCTCGGTCAGCAGCATCTGCGGGAAAGGCGAGGCGGGGCTGTCTTCGATCAGCTCCGCCAGTTCGCCGGTATTGATCACGGCGTCGACGTCGATGGCGTCAATTCGCTTCTCCATTTCCTGAATCAGCTTCGGGTTAACGATATCGGCAATGTAGAGAACGTACACCTTGGTGTGTCCTCTGCGGCCGACGATCTTTTGTTTGATTTTCAGCTGCCCGTGGGGCAAATAACGGCGCAGAAGCGCGATGTTCTGGGTGCCGGTTTCGATGAAGCCCTGATGGGCGCCCTTCAGCGACGTCTCCAATTGGGGATCTTCGATCGCCCGCTGCGGCCATCCTGACGTCCCCAAGGCGTAGGCTTCCGTCCAGCCTTCCAGGAAGAGGACGCTGCCGCCCTCCAGTACGATTCTCTCGACTTTGGCCCATTCGTCGACCGTCGATACTTGGCCGGAGGATAACGGAAGCTCGCGGCCGGATCCCGTCTGCTTCGTCTGAAGCGGAAGCAGCACGTCCCGGTTGACGGAGTTGTTGTCCGTCAAGCTGTCAAGATAGACGAGCATGGCGGGAGCTTCCGTCTGCCGAATGACGAATTTGCGGACGACCAGATCCGGCGAGAGGGAGAACATCTGCCGGATTCGGCTTTCGCAGCGGTCCAGGTCCGGATCGAGCGGCTCGGGCTCGGAGCGTGCGGACCCGTCATTGGAGAGGCGGGAGACCCGGTATTTTCGCCCGCCCGGCAAGTAACGTCCGATGAAGTTCATGTCGGTTCCTCTTTCCGTAGGCGATGGGGATATTTTTCCTCCGTTTCCGGTTTGTATGCGCGCGGAGGCGCGAGTGCGACGAGGGAAGAGGAGAAGAGGGAGAGAGGCTGGATGCCGACAGGCGTTCCCTCCAACAAAAAGCGACAAGATTCCGCTGCGGAATCTTGTCGCTTGTTCGGGATCCGCCCGCCGGTCGAGGACGGCGGCGGGTTAAGACTGAGGAACCAGATCGCAGGCTTCCGGAGGCATCCAGTGCTCGTCCTGGCCTTCCCATTTCACGTTGCAGCCGATCGGATTCGTCAGCGGTACGGAGACGGCCTCTCCGGCATTGTGCTGCGCCAAGGCGTTGTCGAGATCGTTGACCGTCATCTTGTCGACCTCGCGCGGATTGTCGACGCCTCTTCCGGAATAGACCAGCTTCCGATCCTTGTCGAATACGTAGAAGTGCGGAGTTCTCAGGGCGCCGTAGGCTCTAGCGACGCTTTGGCTCCGGTCTCGCAAGTACACCCACGGGAACTTCTTTTCTTCCATCCGCTGAACCATATGCTCGAAGGAATCGTCCGGCTTCGTCAATTCGCTGTTGGAATTGATGCCTACGAACGCGACGCCCTGCTCCCGGTAACGGTCAGCCGTATTCCGGGTCACCTCTTCCGAGCCGACGACGAACGGACAATGATTGCATGTGAAAAATACGACAAGCGTCTCGGCGTCCGAGAAATCTTGCAATGAATAGGTTTTGCCGTCCGTGGCCGGAAGCGTAAAGTCCGGCGCCTGCTCTCCCAACTGCAGAGTGAATGCCATGGCGATGCCTCCCCAATGGATAATTGTGCACTAGAATTATACAAAAATTACCTGTCGAATACAACGGCCTAAAGACGCATAAATCGCTCGCACAAGTCGGATATTCGGCCGAGGGCGACGTACTCGTCCATCCGCTGGCTCGGCTGAGCCTTGCGCGGCGACGGCGCCTGGAGCCGGCGATTTCAACCGCGACCGTCTCGAGCCCGTTCCCGGACGTACTGCTCGTGCTGCGCCGTGAAATGCGCGATTTTATGAGACACCTTCTCCAGATGCTTGCCCATTTCCCGAATTTGGGCTTCGACGTTCTTTTGATGTTCGATCAGCATTTCGCAGCGCTGCTGCAGCGTGGATGGGCCCTGCGCGCTCAGATCGACGAAGCTTTTAATCTGCTTGATGGACATGCCGGTATTTTTGAGACAGCAGATCAGTCCCAGCCACTCCAGATCGTCCTCGGAATAATGACGGACGCCTCCTTTTCTTCTGGCGACGCGGGACAGCAGTCCCTCCTTCTCGTAATATCGCAGCACATGGGCGCTCAAGTTCGTTTTTTCCGCCACCTGCCTGATCGTATACCCCATTGGATCGTCCTCCCGATCATTTCGACTTGCTATTGACTTAGAGTTAACGTTAAGGTTTATCATACGCAATATACAGCAGGATGGGAAGTCTGTCCGACCGGATTCGGAAGGAGAGGAGGTCAGCGATCACCGCTCGCAGCGAGCGGCGTCGCAGGCGCGGCGAGGACAGGCGATTCCCGATAAAAGGGGCGACGGGTTAACCGCTCCCCGGCAAGTTCAACAGGCCATACGATGGTCAAAACAAGGAGGACATGTGCACAATGAGAACGATACCTCTGGGACAAACGGGTTTGCAAGTGCCGGTCATCGCGGTCGGCTGCATGCGCATCAACGGCTTGAGCCGGACGGAGGCGGAGCGCTTCGTTCAGACTTCGCTGGACCTGGGAGCCCACTTTTTCGATCACGCCGACATTTACGGGGACGGGGCTTGCGAGGAAATCTTCGCCGATGCGATCCAGATGAGCGCGTCCGTGCGCGAGAAGGTGATTCTGCAATCCAAATGCGGCATTCGCAAGGGCGTGGCGTTCGACTTCTCCAAGGAGCATATCCTGTCATCGGTGGACGGCATCCTGAAGCGTCTGAGAACCGATTATCTGGACGTGCTGCTGCTGCACCGCCCCGACGCTCTGGTGGAGCCGGAGGAGGTGGCCGAAGCTTTCGACCGGCTTCACGGCAGCGGCAAGGTGCGCCATTTTGGCGTATCCAATCAAAACCCGATGCAGATTCAGCTGCTGCAGAAGTACGTCAAGCAGCCGATTGCGGCCAATCAGCTGCAGCTTAGCATCACGAACGCCAATATGATCTCGCAGGGTCTGCATGTCAATATGCTGGACGAGCCCGCCGTCAATCGCGATGGAAGCGTTCTCGATTTCTGCCGTTTGAACGACATTACGGTTCAGCCGTGGTCGCCGTTTCAATACGGCTTTTTCGAAGGCGTGTTTCTGGATAACGACAAGTTCCCGAAGCTGAACGCCAAGATCGACGAGATTGCGGCCAAGTACGATACGACCAATACGACTATCGCGATCGCCTGGCTGCTCCGGCACCCGGCCAACATGCAGCCGGTGACCGGAACGACGAACGTGGAGCGGTTGAAGGATTGCGCCAGAGCCGCCGACATTCGCCTGACGCGCGAGGAATGGTATGAAATCTACCTCGCCGCCGGGAACATTTTGCCGTAAATCGCTCCAGAAGCCGACCCGGGCGCTCGTCGCCCGTCTTGACGAAGCTTGATCCGGAGATGAAGGAGGAGTTAGCGCATGAAGTACGCATATTTGGGCAGAACCGGTATGAAGGTGAGCCGGCTATGTCTGGGCACGATGAATTTCGGTCCCCGCACCGGCGAGAAGGAAGCGTTCGCCATTATGGACAGGGCGCTGGAGGCCGGCGTCCAGTTCTTCGATACCGCCAACGTCTACGGCCGGGGCGACAACGGCCACAGCGGCTGGACCGAGGAGATTATGGGCCGCTGGTTCGCGCAGGGCGGTGGCCGGCGCGAGAAGGTCGTGCTGGCGACGAAGGTGTACGGCGATATGAGCGACGACACCGACGGGCCTAACGGGGAGCGCGGCCTCTCCGCCTATAAAATCCGCAGACATATCGAAGGCTCGCTCAGACGGCTGCGGACCGACCGTATCGAGCTGTACCAGATGCACCATATCGAGCGCCACGCTCCCTGGGAGGAGATCTGGGGCGCGTTCGAGGCGCTGGTCGCTCAGGGCAAGGCTTACTACATCGGCTCCAGCAACTTCGGCGCGCGGCATCTCGCCTATGCGCAGGCGGCTGCCGAGAAGCGCAACTTCCTCGGCCTCGTGTCCGAGCAGCACAAGTACCATCTGATATGCCGCCTGCCGGAGCTGGAGGTGCTGCCTGCCGCGCAGGAGCTGGGTCTGGGCGTCATTCCCTGGAGCCCACTGGGAGGCGGACTGCTCAGCGGCCACGCGCTGAAGCCCGTTGACGGCAGCGTTAGAACCGGCCAAGCGGCGGAGAGTCTGTCCGCAGCGCAGCGGGCCCAGCTGGAACAGTACGCCAGGCTGTGCGCCGAGATCGGCGAGAGCGAATCGAACGTCGCCCTGGCCTGGCTGCTGGCGAACCCTGCGGTAACGGCGCCGATTATCGGGCCCCGAACGCTTGCGCAATTCGAGAATGCGCTTAGAGCGGTCGAGATCGAGCTGCCGGAAGAGGTGCTGGCCAAGCTCGACGAGATTTTCCCCGGACCGGGCGGCCAGGCTCCCGAAGCCTACGCATGGTAATCCGAACACGCTGCAAGACGATTTGATTTGATCGTATCGAAAGCCGGCCGGCCGAAGCGGTGGACGCTCCGGGAGGTCATGAAAAGGGGGACTCGAGGTTTCATTCGAGTCCCTTTGTTCGCGCTCGGATCGGTTCGTGCGAGGATGGCCGGCGGCGGCGGGGCCCGTTTGCGTTCGCCGCGATCCCGTCGGAGGATTGAAGGACGAGGCGGCGAGACGGCCGGTTTCTAGCCATCCTGCGGATTGACGGGTCAAATCGGCCGATTCTATAATGAAGTCATGTCCATCCCCATTCTATCGACGAAATTATATCTTCCCCCGCTGAGGCCAAACGCGGTTCAGCGGCCCCGGCTTACCGAACGCTTGAACGCGGGGCTTCATCGCAAGCTGACGCTGATCTCGGCCTCCGCCGGCTTCGGCAAGACGACGCTGGCCGTTCAGTGGCTGGCCGGCTGCGAGCGGCCGGCCGCTTGGCTGTCGCTGGACGAAGGGGACAACGATCCGGCGAGATTTCTCGCTTATTTCGTCGCGGCCTTACGGACGGTTGCGCCGGATATCGGAGAAAGCGCGCTTAGCCTGCTGAGCGCTCCCCAGCCGCCGCCGACCGAAGCGATCATGACGTCGCTGATCAACGAAATATCAGCCGTCCCCCCTTTTATTCTCGTTCTCGACGATTATCACGCGATCGAAGCGGAGCCGGTCCGCAAGGCGGTCCAATTGCTGGTGGAGCGTCTGCCCCCGCGTCTGCATCTGGCGGTCGCCACCCGCAGCGACCCGGACTTCCCGCTGGCCAAGCTGCGCGCACGGGATCAGCTGACGGAGCTTCGGGGGGCGGATCTGCGCTTCAGCGCTTCCGAAACGTCATTATTCCTCCATCAAGCTATGGCGCTCAGTCTGTCGCCGGAAAGCGTCGCCCTGCTCGAAGCCCGCACCGAGGGTTGGGCAGCCGGGCTGCAGCTGGCCGCGCTGTCGGCGCGGGAACGTCCCGACGCGGACGGCTTCGTTCGGGACTTTACCGGGAACCATTCGCATGTCGTCGACTACCTGATAGAAGAAGTTTTACAGAGGCAGCCGGCCCGCATACAGAGATTTCTGCTGCGCACGTCCGTGCTGGAGCGCATGTGCGGTCCGCTGTGCGACGCCGTTCTCGGCAGGAAGGAGCCGGCGGAAGAGGCGGACGGACAGACGATTTTGCGGGAACTGGAGCGTGCCAACCTGTTTGTCGTCCCGCTGGACGACGAGCGCCGATGGTATCGCTACCACCATCTGTTCGCGGATTTGTTGCGGCGGCGGCTTCGGCAGAGCGGAGGCGAAGCCGAATGCCATCTTCTCGCCAGCCTTTGGCACGAGGGCGACGGCTCCGAGCTGGAGGCTTTCCGCCATGCCGCGGCGGCCGGAGACATCGATCGCGCCGCGCGTCTCGTCGAAGGCAGCGGCATGCCCTTGCTTTTCCGCGGCGCGACGGTTCCGGTGCTGCACTGGCTGCAGTCGCTGCCGGAGCCGGAGCTGCGCGCGAGGCCGGCGCTCGGGGTGATGTACGCTTCGGCGCTGCTGTCCGCCGGGCGGATGGAAGACGTGGAGCCGATGCTGCAGGCCGCCGAATCCGATCTGCCGGCGGAGAGCTCCGGCGAACGGGACCCTAATCTGATCGGACATATCGCTTCCATTCGGGCCGCATTGGCCGTCGCCCGGCACCAGGCGGACGAGATTATGGCGCAATCCCGCCTCGCCTTGAAGCATCTGGATCCCGGCAACCTGCCCGCCCGCACCGCTACGACCTGGGCACTCGGATACGCCAGCCAGCTGCTCGGGAACCTTTCGGCGGCCGAGCGGGCTTATGCCGAAGCGCTCGCCATCAGCGAGAAGATCGGACACGTCATCATCGGCGTCATGTCGGCGATCGGCTTGGGCAACGTGCAGGAACAGGCTAACCGGCTTGAGTTGGCCGCAGCTACGTACCGCGGCGTTCTCCGGCGAGTCGGGGACGCGCCGCTGCCGGCCGTCTGCGAAGCCCACCTCGGTCTGGCCCGAATCAGCTATCAATGGAACGAACTGGACCAGGCTTGGCGGTATTGGCAAGCAAGCGCCCGGCTCGCGCCGCTGCTGGAGGGCACGGACAGAACGCTCGCCTGCGAGCTGTTTCGGTTCCGGCTGAGGCTGGCGGAGGGAGACGCGACAGGCGCAGCGGCGGCGCTGGCTCAAGCGGAGCAGCTTGCGAGCCGTCACGGCTTCGCGCATCGGCTGCCCGAGATTGCCGCCGCCCAAGCGGAGCTGCTGCTGAAGGAGGGCGATACGAAGGCGGCCGCCGAGCTGGCGCAAGCGCACGAGCTTCCTCTCTGCCAGGCGCGCGTAAGCTTGGCGCGCGGAGATTGGCGCGCGGCTCTGGCTGATCTGGAACCGCTGAGACGGCGCGCGGCGGAGTCGGAACGGGAGGCCGACCGACTGGAGGCGACGATCGTCGAGGCGCTGGCCCGGCATGCCGCGGGCGACGGGGAGACGGCTGCGGCACGGCTTCAGGAGGCGCTAAGGATGGTCGGGCCGGGCCGATTCGTGCGGATTTTCGTCGACGAGGGAGAGCCGATGAAGCGTCTGCTGTCCGAAGCGTACGAGCGAGGGATGAACCGGAGCGAAGTCGCCAGGCTGCTGGCGGCGTTCCCGCCAGGCCAGCCGTCCGGGCGGCCGAACGTTCAGCCGTTGATCGAGCCGTTAAGCGACCGCGAGCTGGAGGTGCTGCGGCTTGTGGCGCAGGGACTATCCAATCAGGAGATCGCCGAGAGGCTGTATCTCGCGCTCAGCAGCGTTAAAGGGCACAACCGGAACATCTTCGGCAAGCTGCAAGTACAGAGGCGCACCGAAGCGGTCGCCCGCGCACGGGAGCTGGGGCTGCTGTAGCCGATTAACGATACTTAAGTAGCTACACGCGCCTCCGCCCCGCAGGTATACTGTGGGCGACTGCAACTTCGAAGTTGTCGGATGCCTGGAGGTGCTTGGAATGAAAGCAATCGTATGCGCGAAATACGGATCGCCGGACGTTCTTCGGCTGCAGGAGGTGGAGCAGCCGATCCCTCGGAGCAACGAAGTCAGGATCAGGGTGTACGCGAGCGTTGCGGGCCCTTCGGATTGCGCCTTTCGCAAAAGCGACCCCTTCCTGATCCGATTCCTCTACGGCTTAAGGAAGCCTAAATATTCGATTCTCGGCGTCGAGCTGGCGGGGGAGGTCGAGTCGGTCGGAGCCGGCGTAACCTCGTTCCAAGTCGGGGACCGGGTATTCGGATTAAGCGCCAAGACGTTCGGCGCCTACGCCGAGTACAAGTGCCTGCCGGAGGACGCCCCGCTTGCGGCCAAGCCGGAGGCGCTTACGTATGCGGAGACGGTCGCCGTCTGCGACGGCGCGCCCACTGCGCTCACCTTCCTGAGAGACAAGGCCAAAGTTCGAAACGGTCAGCAGGTGCTGATCAACGGAGCTTCCGGCGCGGTTGGCATCTATGCGGTGCAGCTGGCCAAGTATTACGGAGCCGAGGTGACGGGGGTGTGCAGCGCGGGCAATGCGGAGCTCGTCAGTGCGATGGGAGCCGATCGGGTCATCGACTACGGCCGGGAGGATTTCACCTCCAGCGGCCGCGCCTACGACGTCATTTTCGATGCAGTCGGCAAGCGCTCCTACGGGCAGTGCAAGCGCGCGCTGACGCCGACGGGCATCTATCTGTCCACCGTGCCGTCCGCGTCGATTCTGTTTCATATGCTGAGGACGGCGGCCTCCAGAGGAAAGCGGGCGATGTTCGCCACCGCGGGACTGATGCAGAACAAGGAAAACCTCGCATTCATTCGGGAGCTCTGCGACACGGGGGCGCTCCGGCCGGCGATCGACCGCCGCTACCCGCTGGAGCGAGCCTCGGAAGCTCACCGCTACGTGGAAACGGGACGCAAGCGGGGCAACGTCGTCCTGCTGATCGAGGATTGAGGAGGAAGTCTCGCATTTTCATTCGGAGAATGCGGGGCTTTTTGCTATGGAGAGAGCAGCCGAAATGATATAATGAACGCACGCGCAACACGAGCAGAATGAAAAGGAGCTATCGCATTGAACGAACGATCCAACGCCCCCGTGATGTTCCTGGTCGCCGGCCTGCTAGGCTTGGGGTTCTCTATCGCTCTTCCGTTCCTATGGCTGAAAATCGTCTTCTCCGTGGTCGGATTCGTCGGCCTTATTCTGGGCATCGTCGGAATCAAACGAATGAAGTAAATCGGATTGCGGGCTTTCGGCTCGTCCGGTAACCCTCACCCGATGGCGAACGCGGCGCCTTCTGAATCGAGCGCCGCCCGCATCTTCCGAACGCGGGTGCGTCCGCGCCTGTGAATCGCTTTGCCACCTGACCCCCGCCACCCGTCCGCCGCTTCCCCCCGCCCCAATGTCGTCAGGTTAAGCCGTTGTCGTATGCGATCGGTGGCATACGGTCGATGGTATGCGACCGATAGCATGCGATCGATGTTATGCGACCGATAGCATGCGATCGAAGACACGTATCCTGTTGGCTGTTGGCAACGTCTAACGGTTACAGTGGCGATTATTCGTATGCGATCGAAGGCGCGCATCCTGCCGGCAACGTCTAACGGTTGCAGTGGCGCATATTCGTATGCGATCGAAGGCACGCATCCTGCAGGCTACGTCTAACCGTTACAGTGGCGCATATTCGTATGCGATCGAAGGCACGCATCCTACCGGCAACGTCTAACGGTTGCAGTGGCGCTTAATCGATCGTTTTCCCGAAAAAGGAAAAGCTAACGGTTGCCACCGCGCTTATTTCGGGGTTATCGAGCGAAACGGCTCGTTTCAGCTGAAATAGCCGCTGCCGCAACCGTTACAACCTCCGTACTCCGAAAATGGCACAATTAGCGGCTCTGGCAACCGTTGCGGGGTGGCGGGGGTTGGCGGGCTGGCGTAGGTTGGCGGGCTGGCATAGGTTGGCGGGCTGGCATAGGTTGGCGGGTTGGAGTAAGTTGGCGAGCTGTCGTGGGTTAGCGGGTTGGAGTAGGTTGGCGAGCTGTCGTGGTTTGGTGGCTAGCATGGGCTAGCGTGGGTTGGCCCAAGTTGGCGGGCTGTTGTGGGTTGGTGGCTTGCGTGGGTTAGCGGGTTGGAGTAGGTTAGCGAGCTGTCGTGGTTTGGTGGCTAGCGTGGGCTTGCGTGAGTTGGCCCAAGTTGGCGCGAGTTCGCCTTAGTTCGCGATGACCGTCAGGACCCTTCGCGCATGAACATCTTCCGAAACTCGTCCAACTCCAGTTGCGTTGATTTTCGAATCATGCGACCCGACTTGCGATTCCGCTTCAAATCTCTCTCAACGGGGACATTCCTGCTAGGCTGCTTTTTGACCGTTTGCTAACCTGATACCATTGCCCCCTTTCCTGCTTCCTCAGGCGCTCTCGCACAAGAGTTCGGCCGCCGCTTTGTTCACTTCTACACCTCGTCTATTTTCATACCTATGAAATCTATACAATGAAACCCGGTTTATTTCCGTTTATTTATACAAAATACAAAAACATTTACACATATATGAAAAACGGATTGACGGAAAAAGAGATCGACGATAAAATTCATGTAACGGCAAACCGACGAGCACCGCGGCGATCAAAAGTCAGGGGGACTGAAGGTGAGCGGAAGCGGCAAAAAACGGGTGGCGGCGATCGTCACCGAGTACAGGCACAACTCCCATGCGGAGGTCATTGTCGGCAGGCTGCTCGGGCGTCTGAACTACCGTCCCCGCATCGAGATCGTCAGTCTGTACACCGATCAGGTACCGGCCGGCGATATGAGCCGCGAGGAGGCCGCCCGCCTGGGCATTCCGATCTGCGCGACGATACGCGAAGCGATCCGGGCGAGCCATTGCCCGGAGCCGATCGACGGGGTGGTGGTCATCGGAGAACACGGCCGTTATCCGATGAACGAGAAGGAGCAGACGATGTACCCGCGCAGACGGTTTCTGGAGGAGACGCTGGCGGCGCTGGACGAACAGGGACGGGCCGTTCCGATTTTTTCCGACAAGCACCTGGCCTACGACTACGACGACGCCCTGTGGATGTACGGGCAGCTGAAGGCAAGGGGCATTCCTTTCATGGGAGGATCGTCGATACCGCACTGCGATTACGTTCCGAACTTCGAACCCCGGCGTCTGCAGTCGCTTCGGGAGGCCGTCGTGATCAGCTCGGGCGGGCTCGAAGGCTACGGCTTCCATGCGCTGGAGGTTTTGCAATCGCTTACGGAGCGAAGAGCGGGAGGGGAGACCGGCGTAAGATCCGTCCGGCTGCTTAGAGGGACGAACGGCGAGGCATGGGCGGCTATGGACCGAGGCGAGTGGCCGGAGAACCTTATGCTGCAGGCGTTGAGAGCGATCCCGGGAGTGCCCGAGACGCATCCGAGAGAGCTGGAGCCGGCCCCGGCGCTGTTCGTCATCGAGTATCGGGACGGCGTCAGAGGCTATATCGTTCAGTTTCAGCGGCTGGTCGAGCAGTGGAGCTTCGCTTTTCGGGATGGCGATGACCGGGTGACGGCGGCGCTCTGCGACAGCGATCTGGATCGTCCGTTCGCTCACTTCGAACGGTTCTCCCGAATGATCGAAGCGTTCCTGGTGAGCGGCCAAGAGCCTTTTCCATCCGAGCGGACGCTGCTGACGACGGGAATGATCTGCGCCGCGATGGATTCCCTGCACGCAGGGAAGAAGATCGATACGCCGAAGCTTCATATCGTCTACGATTCGAGATGAGGGGGAACTGGCCGTGTCAACGAATTTGCATGCCGGCATACCGGAGCATCTGGCGCGCTTTACTCCGCTGCCTAACGAAAAGGGCCACAACGCGGTATGGGACTTCGTTCGAGCTCCCGACGGCCGCTTCTACTTAAGCGTATGCGGGGAGAACGAGAAGCCGTTGACGGCGCTTCTGTACGAGTATTTGCCGGCGACCGGTGAGCTGCGCCTAATCCTCGACGTGGCGAAAATCTGGATCGTCGATTCCTGTCAGATGCCCCCCAGCAAAATACATACGAGCATCGACTTTCTGCCGGACGGAAGGCTCATTCTGGCGACGCACAATACGGCGCCGGCTCCGGGTCACCGGCAGTGGATGTTCGAGCAGCACTACGAGCATCCTTGGGAGGGCTACCCCGGCTCCATTCTGATGATCGTCGATCCGAACACGAACCAAGCGGAGATCAAGGGCATTCCCGTTCCCCGGGAAAGCATCTACGGCGGCATGCTCGGCAGCGATCCCCGGTTCTATTATTTTCTAGGATATATGAGGGGTCACTTCTATCGTTTGGATCTCGAGACGAACGAGGTGAAGGATTACGGCAAAGTGTCGGAGTTCTCTTCGTGTCGGCTGGCGAAGGACGCCAAGGGACGGCTGTACGGCAGCTCTTACTCCGGGGGCTTCTGGAGGTACGATCCCGGGAAGGACGAGATCGAGGATTTGAAGCTGCGTTTTCTGCCCCCGAGCGGAACGAAGCATCGCCGGCAATTTATTTTTTCGCTGCATACGCCGCGCGACACTCTGCTGCTCGTCGGCAACATGGACGGAGAGATGATCGAGCTGGACCCGGACACGCTGGAGGCGACGCGCCACGGCTCGATACTGCCCGAAGACGTGCCGTCCGTGAACGGCTACGGCATCGGCGGTCTCGCTGCGGACGACCGCTTCGTCCTGTACTACGGTCTGAAAACCTACGACGAATACTATCCGATTCGTCTCGTGCGCTGGGATCTGCTCGGCGGCGGACGTCCGCACAATCTCGGGCTGATCACATGGGGCGGTCGGGATTCTCAATATATTAGCGAGATGATCTTCGACGAGCGCGGGCAGCTTCATATGGTGGACGTGTGCGGCGAGTTTTCTCCCTTCATCCTGACCGTGGACGCCGGCAAGCTGGAGCCTCCGGGGGCCGACGCTCCCCGCGCGGCGCTCCGGCCGTACGTCGAGCCGGACTACAACGGCGTCGGCAGCGCCGCCTTCATGCATATCCGGGCCAAGGAGACCCGCACGCTCCCCCTCCATCAGTCGATGGACTGGAACGATACGGCGGTCGGCCATCTGTGCGTCGCCGGGGGCAGGCTGTATACGGTTGGCGGCCGCCGCAGCGTATGGGTGACCGAGTCCGAGTTCGAGGAGGAGACGCCGCGGCGAATCGAGAACGTTTATGAGGCGGGCGGCCCGGTCAGCGTCCTGCCGATCGGAGCGGACAAGGCGGCTGTCCTGACGACGAACGGGCGGGTTCTGCTGCTCGACCCGATCGGAGGCGGCGCGGAGGAAGCGTTCGCGGAACGGCAGGGCGCGCTGACCAGACTTCTGGCCGCGACGTCGGACGGCAGGCTGCTGGGAAGCGACGGCGACGGGAACGTCTACGTCGGAGAAGACGGACGCTTTCGTCGGCTGAGGGGGCTGCGGGTCGAGCCTCGCGACGGGCACCTCCTGCCGCTGGATGAAGACCGTCTGCTTCTGAGCGGCCGCGCTGACGAGCTGCTCGTCTATTCGCTTCGCGGCGAGCGCGCCGAGCCGCTGGACGCGAAGTCGGCGTCGATCCGGGGGCGGATGTTTCAGGCCTGGCTCACGGGCGGGGCCGTGCTGGCGGACGGCACCGTCGTCGCCGGAACGATGGACGGCATGCTGTTTACGCTGTCTCCCGATCTGCGTCGCAGAACGGTGTACGGCAGACTGTATTCGAGCGGTCAGCTCCGCGACTTTCTGAGAATCGGCGACGAAGAAGTCGTCGGCGTCTACGGCGGGGAGCGGGAGGCGGGGCACGTGTTTCATTATTCTCCCCGCCACGGCTTCGCAGATTTGGGCAGACCTCGCATGATCAAGGATAATCCGGAGCTGAGCGCTCTGCCTTCCGAGTTCGGCAGCATTCATCATATTTCCCGCCTCGCCTGGTCGTCCGGGGACGGCTCTCTGTACGTCGGATCGGCGGAGCTGTACGGCTGCGTCATTCGGTACCGGGGCGTTTCTTTTCCTTAAGAAGGGGGAAGGGCATTGCAGCAAACGACAAGCGGTTTGCGGGTCGTAGAGGAGCGGTACGATATCGTCGTCTGCGGCGGCGGGCTGGCCGGGTTCTGCGCGGCCGTGGCGGCCGCGAGGCACGGGGCGCAGGTCTGCCTTGTGCAGGACCGGCCCGTATTCGGAGGCAACAGCTCATCGGAAATTCGCGTGCCCCCGCAGGGGGCGGCCACCTTTCACGCTTACGCCCGCGAGACGGGGATCATCTCCGAGCTGCTGATCGAGGAGCGGGCGGTCAATCACGAAAGTCCGGTTTTCGACAACGGCTATATCAACAGCGTCTGGGATATGGCTCTCTACCATATGGCCGTATCGACGCCGGGTCTGGTTTTCAGGCTGAATTCCGCCGTGACAGACGTCGTCATGAGCGACGAGAGAACGGTGAAGGAGGTCGTGGCCCGCGTCGGCCACGCGGAGACGGAGCTTCGCCTGCAGGCGGAGACGTACATCGATTGCACCGGGGACGGCGTCGTCGCCGCGCTGGCCGGCTGTCCGTGGCGGTACGGGACGGAAAGCCGGGAGGAATTCGGCGAGCCGCACGCGCCCGAGCAGGCGAGCGATGCCGTCATGGGCAGCTCGATCCACATCAAGGCGAAGAACGTCGGTCACCCCGTCCCGTTCAAAGCTCCGGATTGGGCGGTTCGTTACGACAATCCCGACTTCTTCTGGAAGCGGGGACGCGGCGTGAATCCGTACAGCGGCTTCTGGTGGCTGGAGCTGTCCGTGCCGTGGCATACGATCCACGACAACGAAACGCTGCGTCACGAGCTGACCCGGCACGCGCTCGGCATATGGGACTATATTAAAAACCGCGATCCCGTCGTCCGGGAGGAAGCCCGGAATTATGCGCTGGACTGGATCGGCCAGGTGCCGGGCAAGCGGGAAAGCCGCCGGATCGTGGGCGAATATTGGATGACGGAGCACGACCCGCTGCAGCGGACGGTTTTCCCGGACGAGGTCGCCTTCGGCGGTTGGTTCGTCGATCTGCACGAGCCGGGCGGGCTGCTGGCCGAGGTGAGCGAGAAATCGGCGGCGGAGGGGCCGCAGCGGCAGGCGTATATGGCCAAGAGCTATGTCGGGCCGTTCGGCATTCCGCTCCGCATCATGATCGCCAAAGGGATGAACAATCTGATGATGGCGGGGCGCAACGTCAGCGTGACCCATGCCGCGCTGGGCACGGTAAGGGTGATGGGAACGACCGCCTTGATGGGCCAGGCCGCCGGCACGGCTGCGGCGATGGCGATCCGGGAAGGCATTCGCGTCCGCGAAGTGCCGGAGAGATGCATCGGCAAGCTGCAGCAAGCGCTGCTCCGCGACGGCTGCTTTCTTCTGAACGCGAAGAACGAGGACGAGCGCGACCTGGCCCGGAGGGCGACGGCGACGGCGAGCAGCGAAGCGCGGCTTGCCCCCGCCGGGCCGGCGCCCGGGCCGGCGGACGCGCTTGACGCCGCGCGCGGACAATGGATCGCCGTCGGAGCCGACCGCATCGATTCGATCGCCGTCTGTGCGAGCAACGATTCCGGCGAGGCGCAGCCGGTCGAGGTCCGGCTTTACGCCGTAGACCACCTGTGGGATTACCGGATCGTGCCCGGCGAACCGCTCGCTTCGGCCGTTCTGTCCGTCCCGCCCGGAAGGGAGCGATGGGTCGAGTGGCCGCTGCGATTGGACGTTCGGAAGCAGCAGGGCCGCTATGTGAGGCTGGATCTGCTGGCGAATCCGAAGCTCGGCTGGCATGCGGCGGCGTCTCTGGAGCCCGGGCATGTGAGCGCCTATGAGATTGGCGAAGGAAAGATGCGCAAGCTCGGCCAGGGCGTCATGATGAGCCTGAAGGTGGAGCCGCCCCAAGCGTGCTACGAAGCGGGCAATGTCCTCAGCGGGGTGACGCGGCCGTACGCCTATACGAATCTGTGGCGCTCCGATCCGTCCCTGGCGCTGCCTCAATGGCTGGAGCTCGCCTGGGCGGAGCCGGTCGAGCTCGGCTCGGTTGAGTTGGTCTTGCCCGGCCATCTGCTGCGCGGGTACATGCAGTACCCGGCACTGTACAGGGATCCTCAGTGTCCGAAGGACTTGACGATCGAGGCCGCGACCGGGGGCGGCTGGGTCCGGGTCGCGGAGCTGAAGGACAACTATCAGCGCAAGCTGGTCGTGACGCTGCCCGAGCCGGTCGTCGCCGACCGGCTGCGAGTTGTCGTTCTGGCGACGAACGGGGATCCTTCCGCGGCCATCTACGAAATTCGCTGTTATCCGCCCGACTCTCGGCTTCATACGGAAGGAGGATGGTCATGAATCGGCTTCAGGGCAAAGTCATCTTGATTACGGGCTGCTTGGGCACGCTCGGCCGCTCCGCCGTCGGCATGTTTCTGGAGCGGGGGGCGGCGGTTTACGGCTGCGATCTCGCCTCCCCGGAACAGTATCCCGAAATCGCGGAGATACGGAAACGGTACGGAGAGGACCGCCTGCAATTCAGGCAGGCCGACCTGTGCGAGGAGAACGAGGTGAAGGCGGTCATCGCCGATGTGGAACGGCGCTTCGGCCGGTTGGACGGAACTTATCACAACGTCTACGCGAGCGGCTGGAAGCCGGCTGTCGAGATGACGCTGGAGGAGTGGGATCGCGCAATTCGAGGCACGCTTACGAGCACGTTCCTGCTGAACAAGTACGCGATCCCGCTGCTGATTCGTTCCGGAGGGGGCTCGATCGTGAATACGTCGTCAATATTGGGACGAATCGTGTCCAAAGGCTGTCTCGCCTACGGGGCGGCCAAGGCCGGCGTCGATCAGATGACGCGGGTCATCGCCGCCGACTACGCGGAATACGGCATTCGGGCCAATGCGCTCGTGCCGGGAGACTTCGATACGCAGGAGGCGATCGCGCGCCAGTCCGAGGGACAAAGGACCGCGATCCGGAAGAGCGCCTGGCTGGGACGCAGCGGAAGCGCGGAGGAGATCAACGAGGTCGCCGCCTTCCTGCTCTCCGACGCTTCCTCCTACGTGACGGGAGCCAGCTACACGGTTGACGGAGGCTTCCACTAAACGATCCGAGAGGGGAATGAGCGGGATGAATTCTGCCAGCGTCGCCTTAACGCCGCCCGGAAGCTTCACCCCGGGGGGTGAAGGACCGGCCTGCGACCGGGCAGGCAGCGTATACGCGGTCAGTAACGCCAGCCCGAGCACCGGGCTATCCCGGCCGCTGCCGGGGAATGTAGAGGCTGCCATGAAGGGGGCGTCGGACGATGGACTCGTACTTGTTTCATGAGCATACGCGGGAGCAGCTTAAGCGGAAGGCCGAAGCCGGCGGTCTGGCCGTCGTTCCGCTGGCGGCGACGGAGCAGCACGGTCCGCATTTGCCGGTCTATACGGACAGCCTGATCACGGAGGCGGTGGCGATCCGCGCCGTCGAGCGCGCTTCGCGGACGATTCCGGTCGTGCTCTGTCCGCTGCTGCCGATCGGCTGCTCGGATCACCACTTGAGGTTCGGGGGCACGCTTTCGTTCTCTTCGACCACCTATTTGCACGTGCTGCGCGATATCGGAGAAAGCCTCGTGGCGAGCGGCTTTCGCCGAATCGCGTTTCTGAACGGGCACGGCGGCAACGAGCCGATGATGCGCCAGACGGCGAACGACCTGGCGGTGAAGCATCCGGTCTGGACGGCCTCGGCGTCTTATTGGAGCGTTGCCGGTGAGGAGCTGATCAAGGAAAACGCAGGCGAAGTCGGCCGGGTTCCGGGGCATGCGGGAGGCTTCGAGACGTCGGCGGTATTGGCGCTGCGGGAAGATCTGGTCGCCTTCGAGCCTGCGGCTGGCGAGCATGAAGAGCGGGCCTGGATCGGCTCCGGCCCGCCGGGAGCGTTCATCGGGCGGCATGGGGAGCTGACCGGCAAGGACGGCTACACCGACGCGCCGCACCGGGCGACGAAGGAACGGGGAGAGCGGTATCTGGATGCGATCGTTCGAAGCGTGGCCGCATGGCTCGTTCAGGCTTACGGCGAGATGGAGCGCGGAGAAAGAAGCGTCCGGTCCTCGCGTCCGCCCTTGTGATCGCTGTCGTCCCGCACCCTAACAACCGGCGAGTGATTCGTCGGAACAGGGACGTTCGCGCCGTCGGCTCGCCGCTGTCAGTCAGCGCCCTTGCGCAGTCGGGCCACGACATCGATCTCTACCAGCAGATCGAAATTGAGGTCGCAATAGACGAGCGTGCGAGCGGGATAGGGCCGAGGGAAGAGGCGGCCGTAGATGCGGTTAAAGGCTTCGTAGTCCGAACGATGCTTCAAGTATATGTTCACTTTCACGACGTCCTGCAGCGTCAGCCCGGACTGCGCCAAAATTCGCGAGACGTTCTTAAGGGTCGCTATCGTCTGGCCTTCCAGATCGTCTGCGGTCACCTCTCCGGTCAACGGGTCGGTCGCTCCCTGTCCGGACACGAACAGGAGCGAATCCGTCGGAGTAGCGGGAGAGAAAGGGACTTCATCCATACCATAATTCAGATTTGTATTCAACAGACCTGTTCCTCCCTCGCCGCTTTACCAGCCCAGCGCTTTTCTAGTCTCTGCCGCCTTCAAATTGTAGGCCTCCACTGCGGGAATCCGGCTGCTGAAATCGCCGCCCCGCGTAATCATGCCGGCGAGCGGTCCGTTAACGGTGTCTACGAGCGTGACCAGATCGGCGATGCTCGGATCGCGCGAGAAGCAGCACATCTCGCTGTTCATGCGGATCGCGTCCACGTTTTTGCCTTGCCATACCGGCACTTCCGCATAATAGTCGTACAGCTCCTGATCTTGCACCCAGGCTCCGCTTCCGTTTTCGATCATCGTTTTTTGCGCTTCTTTGCTAAAGAGGAAGCTGATATACAGGAAAGCCTCTTCCTTGTGCGAAGACGATTTCGGAATGCCGATCGCCCCGGCCTGATGGACGGTCGCCTGTTGGGCTTTGCCGACCGGCATCGGCAGCACATCCCATTCAAAGTCGGCTTTCTTGAGCGTCTCCAAGTACCAGTCGGCCCCAAGCGTAAACAGCGAGTTGCCCTGCAGGAACACTTCGACGGGATCGCCCTGCATGCCGAGCCGTTCCTTTTCCAGCTCGCTGGGCCGAACGTGCCATTTTGTCGTAAGCTCCTGCGACCATTTCAGATCTTCCAGGACGGCGGGCGTATTCGCCAGGCTCATGCTGTTGTCCTCGTTCATGTAGCGGTAATTGGCCGCGCTGCCGTTGGCCATGGCCAGGATGCTCGTAAACTCGTCGACCATGCCGCTGATGCCCCAGTCGTTGGCCGCGGAATCGGTCGCCTGCTTCGCCATCTCAAGCAAGTCGTCATACGTCCAGTCGAGTCCGGGCATTTCCATGCCGTATTTATGGAGCATCTCCTTATTCACGACGATCCACATCGGGATATCGGAATACGGAACGACCCATTGCTTGCCTCCGGTCTGGAACGCTTCGATAAATCCTTCGGCCATGGCCGCATCCTGAATGCGAGAATCCTTCTCGATATAGGGGGTCAGCTCCTCCAGCAAGTCTCCGGACAGCCACTGGGAAAGTCCGGCGTCCAGGAAGACGAGGTCGGCCTTCTCTCCGGCGATGACATTGTTGACGACGGCTCTGTCGATATTCGTATTGGCTTCAATCGTAATCCAGGGATACATCTCATGGAACTTGTCGAACAGCGCCTGGTTGGGGCCGACAAACCAGGTCAGCACCGTCAGGGTGACCGGCTCCCGATCGGCGTTCGGCGTTTCTCCGGGAGCGGCCGAGCCGCTCGACGCGGGCGGACTCGACGCGGTGGGGGAGACGGCGTCTCCCGAGCCTCCCAGGCAAGAAGCGAGCAGAGGAAGCAAGGCGAACAGCGCGACGAAGCCGGCCAACCGATAACGATACGCGATTCTATTCCCCATTTTCATGAACAGACACTCCCTGAATAAGATAATGATGACCGTCCAACACCCTCCCGGCGGACCCGATTCGAATGCGTCCGCGATGAAAGGGTTATCATGCTTAGATTGTATCACGGAACATTTTCATGTCAAGGAATAAAATTCACATACAAAATATAAAAAGCGAGATATCCGTTTACGATATCGGTTTTATTTGCTATCATTATTTCACATGCTTGAAATCATTTCAAAAATGACGGAGTCGCGGGGGTAAAAACCGATGGGGAACGTTGCGTTTAACCACGTGTACAAATATTACAAAGGCGAGCCCGATCCGGCGGTCCGAGACTTTCATCTGGACGTCGCGGACGGAGAGTTCCTGGTGATGGTCGGCCCCTCCGGCTGCGGGAAGTCGACGACGCTGCGCATGCTGGCAGGGCTGGAGGAGGTATCCGAAGGCGATATTTACATCAACGGGAAGCTGATGAACTTCGTATCCCCGAAAAACCGCGATATCGCCATGGTATTCCAGAACTACGCCCTCTATCCGAATCTGACCGTCTTCGAGAACATGGCCCTTGGCCTGCAGCTGCATAAGGTGGCCAAGAGCGAGATCGAGCTTCGCGTCAACCGGACGGCCAAGATGCTGGAGATTTCCCATTTTCTGACGAAGAAGCCGAACCAGCTGTCCGGCGGACAGAAGCAGCGCGTCGCGCTGGGCCGCGCGCTCGTTCGCGAGCCGCAAGTGTTCCTGATGGATGAGCCGCTGTCCAACCTCGACGCCAAGCTGCGCACGCAGACCCGGATGGAGATCAGCAAGCTTCACAAGGAGCTGGGCACGACGATGGTCTACGTCACCCACGATCAGACGGAAGCGATGACGATGGGAACGAGAATCGTCGTCATGAAGGACGGCCGGATCCAGCAGGTGGCGCCTCCCCAGCAGTTGTACGACGAGCCGGACAATCTGTTCGTCGCCGGGTTTATCGGAACGCCGCAGATGAACTTCATTCCGGGCTCGATTGTGGCGACGGGCGGCGATTATTATTTCCGCAGCAAACGGCTGGAGCTGATCATTCCGGAATCTTTCCATCCTGTCATTCGTTCCGAGAGCGCGAATCTGCGCTCCGTCGTGCTCGGCGTTCGCCCGGAGCACGTGCTCTGCGACGCCGAAGCGGTCCATGCGTATCCGGACTGGAGCGTCGCCGCCACCGTTTATATGAGAGAACCGCTCGGCTCGAATACGTACCTGTATGCGCGAACGGGCGAGGAGAGCCTGACGTCGCGCGCGGAAGCGCATACACCGATCGCGGCGGGCGATTCGACGGTGCTCGTCGTCCGGATGGATAAAGCTCATTTCTTCGATCGCGACAGCGGCTTCTCCCTTGCGTCGCGGGGAGGGGGAGGCTTGTGAAGCGGAAGAGCGTACGGATCGTGGCCGGAATCGGAGGCCTCGTCCTGTTCGTCGCCGCGCTGACGCTGCTGTGGCGGCCCGGCTCCGGCGAGCGAGCGGCTTATCCCGTCTTCGGCGCGGAGAAGGTGCTGGCGGGCATCGCCCTCCCTGACGAGGCGCCGCTCCCTTATCTTCAGTGGATCCGGAGCGAGGAGTATGCGGCGCTGCGGCCGGCCGAGGGCGTCGAAGCGACCGTTCTGGCGGTCGATTACGCCGAAGCGTCGCCGGAGGCGCTGGTCGAACGCCGCAGCGACCGGGCCAGAGGCGCGGACGTTCTCGACTGGAGCCGTTCGGGCGGGTGGGTCGAGTGGCGGATCGAGGTGCCCCGCGATGGGATCTACGAGCTGGAGCTCGACTACGCGCCGCTGAAGGGCGGCTTCTCGCCTGTCGTGCGAGGCGTTCAGATCGACGGAGCTTTCCCGTTCGCGGAGGCGGAGCGGATCGGCTTCAGCCGGCTGTGGAAGGATAGCGTCTACCCGTACGAGCGCAACGCCATCGGCAACGAGATACGGCCGGTACAGGAAGAACGGACGGAGTGGCGCGCCGAGCGGGCGGCGAACGACGCGCTCAGCTCCGAACCGCTTCGCTGGGCGCTGACTGCGGGCGAACACGCCCTTCGGCTTGTCGGCGGTCAGGGGGCGATGTCTCTTCATTCGATCAAGCTCGTCGCTCCGCGGGAGGCGCCGGCTTATGCGGATTACATCCGGGCGCAAGCGGCCGACGAGAGCGGCGGGGAGCCGTGGCACCGCATCGTCGAAGCGGAGCGCTATGCGTTCAAGTCGTCCGTCAGCATTCAATTGCAGAGCAAGTCCGAGCCGTATATCTCCCCCGATCCGCAAGGAAAAATCGTCTATAACGCGATCGGAGGGACGAGCTGGACCAAGCCCGGGGAGCGGATCGGATGGGAGGTTGCCGTGCCGAGATCGGGCTTCTATGCGATCGACGTGAAGTCCTATCAGGGCTTTAACGGCAGATCGAGCGTGTTCCGGACGGTGCGGATCGACGGGAGCGTGCCGTTCCGGGAAATGCAGAGCTACCGGTTCTCGCCCAACAGGTCGATGGAGATTTCCTCCCTCTCCGACGCTCAAGGCCAGCCCTACTTATTTTATTTGACGGAGGGCAAGCATCTGATCGAGATGGTCGTCGACACCTCGGCCGTTCGGCCGGTCACCGAGTCGCTGCTCGATATCGGCAACCGGCTGCTCGAAATCGAACGCGACATTCGCGCGATTACCGGCAACTACGGATACGGCGCAGACCAGAACCTCGATACGGCCCGCACTTGGGATCTGCGCAAATTCGAGCCGGAGCTGGAAGCGGAGCTCAGACGGATCGTCGATCGGCTTCAGGATGCTTGCGACTACTTGAACGGGCTTCACCAGGCGGATACCGATTCGGCAACGGCGCTTCGCGTGAACGCCGATCGTCTGGAACGGCTGCTGGACCGCTTTAACGACATCCCCAATCGGGTCACGGTCTTCGAGACGGTGCGCATCAGCCTGAACACCTGGATTCAGACGATCGAGTCGCAGGCGATGGAGCTGGACTATCTGGTCGTTCGCACTCCCGACGCCGATCCTGGTCTGAAGGTGCCGGACTCCTGGAGCAAGGCGCGCTATTCCGCGGCCGACTTCTTCCGGTCGTTCTTCCATCGCTACGACGCCACCGGCGCGGGCGGCGAAGACGCGCTGACCGTATGGGTGCAGCGGGGCAAAGACTACGTCGATCTGCTGGAGCTGATGATTCAGCAGGATTTCACTCCGCGTACGGGCATCCGGGTGAACGTGAATCTGATGCCGAATACGAACGTGCTGCTGCTCGGCAACGTGGCCGGAGATCAGCCCGACGTGGCGCTGGGGGTTCCGCTGGAAACCCCGGTCGACTTCGCGATGCGGGGAGCGGCCGAGGAGCTGAGCGGTTATCCCGGATTCGAAGAGGTGCTCGGAAGGTTCAATCCCGGACTGATGCGCTCCTATCGCTATAAAGGGGGCGTCTACGGCCTGCCCGAAACGCAAAACTACTATATGATGTTTTATCGCACCGACATTTTCGAGGATTTGGGGCTGGCCCCGCCCGATACGTGGGACGACGTTGCGCGGATTCTCCCTACGCTTCAAGAGAACGGGCTGACGTTCAACCTGCCGAAGAAAAACTTTCATATCCCGTTCTATCAGCAGGGCGGCGAATTTTACAAGCCGGACGGGCTGCAGCCCGATCTGACGTCGGAAGCGGGCGTCGCCGCCTTTAAGAGCTGGACCGACTGGTACCGCAAATTCAATCTGCCGAAGGACATTCCGGTTTTTATCCACCATTTCCGCAACGGCAGCATCCCGATCGGCGTCGCCGACTTCGATATGTACATTCAATTGGTCGTCGGGGCGCCCGAGATCGAAGGCAAGTGGAAAATGGTTCCGCTGCCCGGGATCCGGCAGCCGGACGGAACGGTCGCCCGATGGTCGCATAACGAATCGTTGGTGCGGCTTCAGGAGCCTTCGTCGCTCTTGGTGCTGAACAAGAGCGAGCGGAAGGACGAGGCGTGGAGGTTCGTCGAGTGGTGGACATCGGCCGACGTCCAAAGCCGGTTCAGCAGCGATATCGAGTCGTTCGCCGGCATCGCTTATCGCTGGAATACGGCCAACCTGGAGGCGATGCAGACGATTCCGTGGCCGGAGGAGGATCTGGCGGCGTTAAACGAGCAGGACAGATGGGTCAAGAACATGCCGTATGTGCCGGGCTACTATTATTTGGCGAGAGAGATCGAGTTCGCCTGGAACCTTACGGTTCTCGGAGAGATGCCCGCAAGGGAAGCGCTCGAGAAGTCGGATCGGTCGCTGGCGCGCGAGATGGCGCGCAAGCAGGAGGAGCTCGGCATAGCTCCCGGGGAGCATCTGACCATCGCGCCATACGATAAGCCCTACGAGAGGAGAGCGCCGTGAAAACCGTGAGCCGAACTCAAGCTGCCGTCCGCCGGTCGTCCGCGCCGGCCGGCTATCGGGCTCGCATCGTCCGTTTCCTGCGACAATGCTGGGCCGACCGCCTGTCGTACCTGTTTCTGGCGCCATTCCTGCTGAGCTTTGCCTGCTTTATTCTCGTCCCGGTCGCGCTGGCCATGCTGCTCAGTCTGACCTCGTTCAACGGCTTCGAGTTTCCCCGCTTTATCGGGGTTAGCAACTTCATCTATATGTTCACGCAGGACGTCGTCTTCATGAAGCATACGATTCCGAATACGCTAAAGTTCGCCATCGTTGTCGGACCGGGCGGCTATGCGCTCTCCTTCGCGTTCGCGTGGCTCATTCACCAGCTGCCGAGGAGCATCCGCGACTATTTCTCGCTGGCCGTATACGCCCCGTCCATCATGGCAACTTCGGTGGCGCTTACGATGGTGTGGAACGCCGCGTTCAGCGGGGATAGCGTCGGTTACCTGAACCAAATCCTGCTGGGTCTGGGGCTGATCGATACTCCGCAGCTGTGGCTTCAGGATCCGAAATATCTGATGACGTTCATGATCGTCGTGACGCTGTGGACGAATATGGGCGTCGGCTTTCTGGCCATGCTCGGCGGGCTGCAGACGGTGAATACCGAGCTGTACGAAGCGGGCCGAATCGACGGCGTCAAGAACAGCCTGCAGGAAGTGTACTACATTACGATTCCGAGCATGAAGCCACAGATGCTGTTCAGCGCGGTGATGGCGATCGTCGGCGCAATCAAGGCGGGCTCGATCTCGAGCGGGCTCTCGGGCATGGCGATTACGCCGCAATATGCCGGGCACGTCATCAACAATCACATTTACGATTACGCGTTTCTGAGATACGAATGGGGTTACGCCTCCGCGCTGTCGGTCGTGCTGCTCCTGATGAGCTACGGCCTCATGAGGCTGAGCTACAAGCTGTTCGGCACGAAGGAGGGGGAGTAGATGCGGCCGGCTTTACGCAGACGGTTCTCCTGGTCCCGGATCGGGCTGATCGCGGTTATGGCGGCGGTCGGGATTTTTATGCTGCTGCCGATCGTCTTTCTCGTCAATAACGCCTTTAAGCCGTTAAACGAAATGTTTCTGTTTCCGCCGAGAATTTTCGTGCAAAATCCGACGACGTACAATTTCGAGCAGCTGTTCCTGCACAGCGCGGCTGGCGTCGTGCCGTTCAGCCGATACCTGTTCAACAGCGCCTTCATCTCGCTGGCGACGACGTTCGCCGTCATCGTCGTCAGCACGATGGCCGGCTACGTCCTGTCGAAGCACCGGTTCCACTTCAAGGCTTCCATCATGGGGGCGATTATGATAGCGCTGATGTTTACGCCGGAGACGGTATCGATTCCGCGTTATTTGATCGTCAGCGGGCTGGGGCTTAAGGATACGTACTGGGCCCACGTGCTTCCTTTTCTGGCTTCGCCGGTGGCGGTGTTCCTAATGAAGCAGTTCATCGATCAGATTCCCGATTCGCTGATCGAGGCGGCCAAGCTGGACGGCGCGGCGGAGCGGTATATTTTTCTCCGGATCATTCTTCCGCTGACCTCTCCGGCCGTCGCCACGACAGGAATCATTACGTTTCAACTGGTGTACATGGACGTGGAGGCATCTTCGCTCTATATGACTAAGGAAACGATGAAGACGCTGTCCTACTATGCGGAAGCGATGTCGCAGAACATTCCGGGGGCGGCTCAGGTCAGCATCGCGGCCGCTATCGGGCTGATGATGTTCGTGCCCAACCTGGTCATCTTCCTGATCTTCCAGCGGAGAATGATCCAGACGATGCTGCATTCCGGCGTGAAATGAACCCGAAGACGGAGAGGAGGGATCTCAGATGTTCGGACGAACCCGGAACGGGCTGGCGGCATTCGCGACGGCCGTCTTCCTGCTCCTCGGCGCATGGAGCCCGCAGCCGGCCTCGGCCCAGCTTCCGTACGACACGTGGTACAACGATCTTAATTCCGGCATGATCGCCACGCAGCCGATCTACGTGCCGGACCGAATCGTCGACGGCAACGGAATGGACGGATCGCTCTCTTCGCCGAGCGACCTCTTCATTGCCGACGACGACCGCGTGTATATCGCCGATACGGGCAACGACCGCATCGTGGAGCTGGACGCGAGCGGCGAATACGTGCGAAGCATCGGCCGGGAGGAGGGACCGGGCAAGCTGACCCAGCCGGAGGGCGTATTCGTCGCGGAAGACGGCACGATCTACGCGGCCAATACCGGGGGGCAGTCGATCGTCGTCTATGCGCCGGACGGAAGCTTCAAGCGCGAATTCAAGAAGCCGGAGTCGACGGCGCTGACGGCGGACTATCACTTCCTGCCGACCAAGATCGTAGCCGATCGGCGAGGCGTAATGTACATCGTCGTCAAGGACACGTTTCTCGGCCTGCTGCGCATGAGCCCCGAAGGGGAGTTCACCGGATTTTTCGGAGCGAACAAGGCGAAGCTGAGCTGGATGGACCGGCTGAAGCGGGCGCTTCTGAATGAGAGGCAGCTCGCCCAGGAGATAGCCAAGCAGCCGAATCCGATCCAGAACGTAACGCTCTCCGGCGACGGCTTCCTGGTGACGACCAGCTCGGGGACGGCCAGCGACGGACAGATCAAGAAGCTGAACGCCGGCGGCTTCGACGCCTTCCGCAACAAGGCGTTCTCCGAGACTCATCTCGTCGATACGGCGGTTGACGGCAGCGGCTTTCTGTACGGCCTGAACCGCAACTCTCCGATCAGCCTGTCGGTCTACGATCCTACGGGCGAGGTCGTCTTCTACTTCGGCTCGACGCAGAAGAACGCGCGCCAGTTCGGCGTTACCGACTACGGCGTCAGCGTCGAGATCAACAGCCGCAACGAGCTGTGGGTTGCCGACAATGCGTCGGGCCTCATCCAGGTGTTCAAAAGAACGAGCTTCGGAGAGACGTACATGACGGCGGCGCACTTGTATTTCGAAGGCGATTACGAGCGTAGCCGGCCTTATTGGGAAGAAGTGATCCGGCAGAACGGCATGCTCAATATCGCTTACAACGGCTTGGGCAAGATCGCCCTGCACGACGGGGATTACGCGGCGGCGCTCGAGTATTTCAAGCAGTCGAACGATCCTCAAGGGTATTCCGACGCTTACTGGTATATCCGGTACGAATGGCTGAACAAGCATTTTCTGCTTGCCGTTGTCGCTCTGTCGGCAGGCATCTGGGGATTGTCGTTCGCGGTTCGCCGCCTCTCGGCGTTCGTCCGCAGCCGCTCGTGGCCGCCTCTGCTGCGAAGATATGCGGGGGAGCTCAGAGATGCGCTTTATTTGACGGTGCGCCCCTACAGCGGCTTCTATCGGCTGAAAGACCGCAACATCTCCTACACGGTCGTCTTCTTCCTGCTCGCGATGGCTGTCGCCGTTCATATCGGTTCGGTGTTCGCCGCAGGTTTTATCGCTTATCCTTTCGACCTGGGAGATTACAATCTTCCGTTATCGCTGGCGTTCATGGCAGTGCCTTGGGCGACATGGGTAATCGCGAACTATTTGGTCAGCACGGTCAAGGGCGGCGAAGGCCGCTTCCGCGAAGTGCTGCAGGCGAGCGCCTTCGCGATCGTCCCCTATATCGTCGTCACGATTCCGGCGACGATTCTGACGAACTTCGTCGTGCTCGAGGAATGGATCGTCATCGATCTGCTTCGCCAGGCGATGTGGATCTGGATCCTCGTGCTGTTTTTCGTCATGACGCAGGTCATCCACAACTTCGACTTTACCGAAGCGGTCAGAAATGCGGTCATTACGCTGCTGACGATCGGGGTCATCTGGGTGTTCGCCATGATCGTCTCCGGTCTCGTCTACAATTTCTACGACTTTTTGACACAGGTGTATCGGGAGGTGACCTTCCGTGCTTAGAACGATCGGACCGATCTCTGGAAAGCGCCGGCTGCTGCTTGTTCTCGCCGCGGCAGGCATCCTTGCGGCGGCGCTCATCGTCTACGGCAGACGGGATACGCTTCCCCCGCTGCAGGCGATGGGCATCGGCGAACCGCTCCGCCAGTATGCCCCCGTCGCGGAAGGGGCGGTCTGGCAGCCGGGGGAGTTCGACCGGGAGGGGTTCGCCCTCGCGGCGGACAATGCGGGCTATTCGATTCTGCTCGAGCCGAAGACGAGCCGGCTCGCCGTCGTTGACAAGCGGAGCGGATACGTATGGCGGAGCAACCCTTCGCCGGAGCAGCTGGCGCAGGAGACGGTCAAGGGAGCGCTGCTGGAAAATCTGCAGTCGCCCTTCGTTGCCGAGGTGGTTGCCGCCGGACAGACGAGAAGGACGATTCTGAACACCCTCTCCAGCGGCGCGAAGATCGACTATGCGCCGATCGGCCGCGAGGGCGTGCAGGCGACCTATACGTTCGAGAAAGAGGGGCTGAGCTTCGTCATCCAGTTTCGGGTGACCGAGCACGGCATGGAGGCGGTCATTCCGACGGACGGCATTCGGGAGTCGGGCGATTACTGGCTGTATTCCCTCCAGCTGCTGCCTTATTTCGGAGCGGTACCGACCGGCGGCGAGGACGGCTATCTGTTCGTGCCGGACGGTCCGGGCGGGCTCATCTATTATGACCGGCTAAGACCGCCGGTTGCGAGCGGCTACGAATTTCCGATCTACGGAGACGATCCCGCCCATCTTCAGTTCGACGAGAACGCGCCGACGCGGCGGGAGCAGATCGCTTATCCTCTCTTCGGCTTGAAGCGGGGAGATCGGGCCTTCGCCGCGATTGTGAAGGAGGGGCCGTACACCGCCCGGATCAAAGCGGCGACGCCAAGCGGCACCTCCCGGTTTCATTCGGTCGGCGTCAGCTTCGGCTATCGCGAGGAATACGGGCGCAAGGTGAGCGGGATTACGAAAGAAACGGTCAAGTCGATCCGCCAGGAACGGACCCGGGAGGATCGCCGGGTGGAATATCGGCTTCTGTCCGGGGAAGAGGCCGATTACGTCGGCATGGCGCACGCCTACCGCGACTATCTGGAGAGCAGCGGGCAGCTTGGCTCGCCGCTGCCGAAGACGGATCACGTTCCGCTGATGCTGTCTCTCGTCGGAGGGGGCAGCAAGCCGAAGTTCGGCACTCGCGGCTTCGAGACGGCGACGACGTTCGAGCAGGCGGAGCGGATCGTCCGGCAGCTGCGGGAAGCCGGAGCGGCGAATATGACAGTGATCTACCAGGGGTGGCAGAGCAGCGGCCATGCGTACACGGACGAACGGTTCCCGATCGTCTCCGAGCTGGGGGGAGCGCAAGGGGCCAAGCGGTTCGTGCGCAGTATGCACGAGCTCGGAATCCCGGTGCTGTTCGCCGATTATATGGCTTGGAAGGGGGAGGCGCACAGCACCTTCTATAAGAAGGCGGACGGCATTCGGGGCATCGACTCGGCCGTGGTCGCGGGCCCCGGCGGCGAATTTATCGTCAACCCGGTGAAAGCGGTTCGTCAGCAGAAGCAGGTCGTCGATGCGCTGCAAAAGCTCGGGATCGACGGCATCCATTACGTCGACGGGCCGGGCAGCCTGACGTTCAGCGACTATCGGTCGAGCGCGCCGCTGACGAGAAGCGATACGGTTCATTACTATCAGGCGCTGCTGGATTACGTCCGGGAGTCGTTCGGGACCGCCGGCGTTCGGCGGGGCGAGCAGTACGCGCTGAAGCATGTCGACTATATCGAAGGGCTGCCGCATGCCTCCAGCGGAGATTTCATCATCGACGAGACGGTGCCCGTCTATCCGATCGCGATCCACGGCGCGGTCGTCTATACGGCGGCGCCGGGCAATCTGCGCGACGTCTACGACGACGAGCTGCTGAAGGCGATTGAATACGGCGCCGTGCCGGCCTTTACGCTCACTTACGCCGAGAGCCGCGTGCTTAAGCGCACCGATTACCAGAACTTGTACAGCACCGAGTTCGAGATCTGGAAGGACCGCGTCGTCGAGGACTACAACCGCTTCGATCGGCTGGCCGGGGTGCTCCACCAGCGGATCGCGAACCACGAGAAGGTGGCCGACGGCGTCTACGCGACGACGTACGAGGACGGCACCAAGGTTACCGTCAATTATCATACGAAGCAATTCGACGTGGAAGGAGGGAGGCGGGAATGAACGGGAAAACGTCGCGGCGAAGACAGCTGCTGCTGTTTCGCTGGAAGGAATACGGGATGGGCTATCTGTTTATGCTGCCTTGGATGATCGGGTTCGCCGCGTTCGTGGCGTTCCCGATCGGCTGGTCGCTGTGGAACAGCTTTAACCAGGTGTTCATTACGAGCGAGGGCTTTAAGTATACGTGGGTGGGACTGGACAATTTTCGAAGAATGCTGATTGAGAACAACGCTTATCCGATCATTTTGCTCACCTATTTTCAGGAAGTGCTGCTGATCATTCCGCTTATTCTCATTTTCTCCTTCCTTGTGTCGCTGCTGCTGAACGAGAAGTTTCCGGGAAGGGGCTGGATGCGCGCGCTTTTCTTTCTTCCGGTCATTTTCGCCACAGGCCAAGTCGTGATGGAGCTGTTCGTCCAGGGTGCCGGAGAGCTGCCGTTCATGGAGCAGTACAATCTGGATTTGATTTTGCGGCAGTACTTCAACGAGGGCACGGCCAGTATGCTGCTCGGCATTCTAAGCAAGGCCGTCATCATTCTCTGGTATTCCGGGGTGCAGATTCTGATCTTCATCGCCGGCTTCCAGACGATTCCGAAGACGGTGTACGAGGCGGTCAAGGTGGACGGAGCCTCTCCCTGGGAAAGCTTCTGGAAGATTACGTTCCCGGGCATGCTGCCTTTCATCGGACTGAATGCGGTGTACACGATCGTCGATTTGTTCACGTTCCCGTTTAACCCGGTGCTGGAGATCGTCCGCAACAACATGTTCTCGCCGACGACGGGCTACGGCTACGCAAGCGCGATGGCATGGCTGTATTTTGCTCTCGTGCTGATGCTGCTCGGGCTTGCGCTGTGGCTGACTTATCGCGCGACCAAGGGAAGGGGAGAGCTTCGATGAAGCTGGAAGAGACGTTCAAGCAGGTGAGGCTCGAGATCTCGGAGACGCTCGCGCACCGGAGGACGCAGAAGCTGAAGAGAGCGGTTCTCGGCCAGAACGTGAAGGACGGGATGATCGCCAAGCTGGTCCTATTCGCGCTGCTGACCGTGATCGCTTTTCTGTACGTCAAACCGATTTTGTACATGATCTCGACCAGTCTCAAGAGCGTGGCCGACATGATCGATCCCGTCGTCGGCCTCATTCCCCGCGAGCTCCATCTGGGCCATTATGCGGATGCGTGGCGCGGCCTCAACTATCCCGAGGGCTTCCTCGACACGATGACGATCGCGCTCGTCGGCTCAATTTTTCAGGTGTTCACGTGCGCGCTGACCGGTTATGCGCTGGCGAGGCTGAAGTTTCCGGGAAAAAACCTGATGTTTTTCCTGATTCTTGTCGCCTTTCTGATTCCGCCGCAGCTGACGATCGTTCCGCTTTATATGATCTACAGCGAGCTCGGGTGGATCAACACCCCGTTCGTGTTTCTCGTGCCGGCGCTGTTCGGGCAAGGCTTGCGGGGAGCGCTGTTCATCATCATTTTCAGGCAGTTTTTCCACTCGCAGCCGAAGGCGCTGGAGGAAGCGGCGAGGATCGACGGAGCTTCGGCCTTCCGCCTGTTCTTCCGCATCATGATGCCGCTGGCCGGAGCCGCATGCCTGGTCGTCTTCCTGTTCTCGTTCGTCTGGTACTGGAATATGAGTTACGAAGCCGCGCTGTTTCTGAGCAAGGATTTTACCCCGCTGTCGCTTCGGCTCAGCTCGATGCAGATGGAGCTGGTCGGCAACAAGGCGATCGACTACAGCGCGGGGGTCGGCCAGGACCCGATCTCCGAAGGGCCGCGCATGGCCGGAGCTTTCCTGGTGATTATGCCGCCCCTTATCGTCTATCTGATCGCGCAGCGCTGGTTCACCGAGGGGATCGAGCGCACCGGATTAGTGGAGTAGGAGACGTCCGCGGCGTCGATGGGGCTGGCCCCGCGGGCGCGTAGAACGCCGCAGAGGCAGGCGCTCGCCCGCGCCAAAGCCTCGGCGGGGTGTCGACAGAAAGGGCGGGCGGCCCGGGAAGGAACGGGCCGCCCGCCTCGGAAGAGGGGAGAGGAAGGGGCAAGGGGCCATGTTGCTGGCTAAGCAAACGGTCAAAAAGGAGCCTAGCAGGAAAACATCTGGGTCGGCAATTGGCCAACCGGCTCATCGAGACGGTGCTAGAAGAAGACGATGCGAAAAGGGGACATCCTGCACGAACGATTCCTCGACGAGCTGCAACGCCATATGGTTCCCATCGTCACGTCGACGACTTCGAACCGCTCCTTCAAACGCGCTAAACAGACTGGAGCCAACAAATTCACGAAGCTCAAGAGGCGGAGGCTACAGGCGCCGCCGGCGGGGTCCTGACGCTCATCGCCGAACTTACGCCAACTTGCGTCAACTTGTGTCACTCGCGCCAACCTGCGCCAGCTCGAGCCGACTTGAGCCAACTGCACCAACTTGCGTCAACTCGAGCCGACTTGAGCCGACTGCGCCAACTTGCGTCAACTTGCCAACCTGCGCCAACCTGCGCCAGCTCGAGCCAACTGCGTCAACTCGAGCCGACTTGAGCCAACTGCACCAACTTGCGTCAACTCGAGCCGACTTGAGCCAACCTGCGCCAGCTCGAGCCAACTGCGTCAACTTGCACCGGCTTGCGCCAACTCGAGCTGACTTGAGCCGACTTGAGCCAACTGCGCCAACTTGCGTCAACTTGCCAACCTGCGCCAGCTCGAGCCAACTGCGTCAACTTGCGCCAACTTACGCCACCCCGCTAACGTAACGGTTGCCAGAGCCGCTAATCGTGCCGTTTTCACAATATGGAGATTGTAACGGTTGCGACAGCGGCTATTTCAGCCGAAACCGCTCCGTTTCGCTCAACAACCCCAAAATAAGCGCGGTGGCAACCGTTAGCTTTTCCTTTTTCAAGAAAACGATCGATTAAGCGCCACTGTAACCGTTAGACGTTGCCGGCAGGATGCGCGCCTTCGATCGCATACGACAACGGCTAAAACCTGACAACAATGAAGACGAAGGGGCCCCCTTCCCGTCCCTTCCGAACGGCTTGCGGGCCCCCCCTATCGTCTTGTCGCGTTAGGGCTTGTTGGCCAGTTCCATCTCGATCGCCTTGTTAAGCTCGGTCTCCGCCGACTGCAGCGCTTCCTCGACGCTGAGCTCTCCGAGAATGACCTTCTCGAACTCGTAGGCGAGAAGCGACGGGGCGTTCAAAGTAAGCGTCGGGTGAATGGCGGGCGTAGGCGCGAATGAATTGTAGTAGATGGCGGCGGCGTTTTTCCCTTGCAGCAGGGGCACCTCGGCGCCGAACGCCTTGCGGATCTCCGCGTTCAACAGCGGGGTCGGCCTGCCCTCCTTGGCCGCCGCGAGCTGGGCTTCGTCGGACAGCAGCTCGTTCACAGCCTGAAGCGCCGCTTCCTTGTTCGCCGCCGTATCCGTAATATAGATCATCGTCGGAAGCGACTGGAAGCCGACGCCGCCGTTGTCCTCGAAGGTCGGAGCGGCGACCATATCCCAGTTCAGCTGCTCGAAGCCCGGACGCTTGTAGCTGGAGCTCAGGGACAGCACCATGGCGATGTTTTTCTGCTCGTAGAACTTGTTCAGCTCCAGACCGGAGTCGCGTTCGTAGCCCTCCATGTTGCCGGGAATCTGGTAGAAGCGGGAGAGGTTCTCGAAGATTCGCTTCCAGCCTTCGTTCTGGACGGCGGCCTTGCCGGTCTCCGCGTCGATAATCGGCAGGGAAAACTCGTTGCTTAGCAGGGCGAACCGATAAAACATGCTGATGCCGCGGTAATGGACGCCGTCCTTCGTTCCGGTGACCTGCCGGGCGAGCTCATAGAGCTGATCCCAGGTCATGCCGTCCGTCGGGTAGGGGGCGTTAAACTTGTCGAACACGTCTTTGTTGTAGAACAGCACCATCGGGTTGGAGCTTTCCGGCAAGCCGTACAGCTTGCCTCCGGAATAGTTTCTCGCCGTCTCGATCGAGAAAGGGTCGAAGCGGCTCAGGTCGACGATTCCGGAATCGACGAGAGGGGTCAAGTCCGTCTGCAGATTGTCGGCGAGCAGCACCCGCAGATCGCCTTCGGCGGCGCCGTAATGAATGTCGGGCGTCACGTTCTTCTGAGCTTTCAGGTCGGGAATGTTCAGGATGCAGGAGCAGTAGTAGGTCAGCTTGAAGTGCGGATATTTCGCCGTCACCCAGTTGTTGATCTGGGGATCGAAGGCCTCTTCCGGGATGGAGCCGAATACGCTCAGCTCGACCGGCTCCGGCTCCGGAGACGGGGATTCCGAAGGGCTGGGCGTCGGCGTAGCCGAGGGAGAAGCGCTTTCAGTCGCCGCCGGGCTGGAGGACGTGGCCGCTTCGTTCCTGCTGCAGGCGGACAGCGCCGCTGTCAGCAGCAGAAGGGTTGCGGCCAGTGCGGCAACGATTCGGGACTTGTGAACCATTCTTGTAACCTCCCTGAGTATCTGATCGGAATGTCTGCATAGATGAATATCCGTTGCTTCAATTTTGCAGAAAAACAGGGAGCCGGTATATGGAATAAAGGTGGATTGTCATGGATAAAAAGTTGAAAAATTGTTTTATATTCGTGAAAACGGTGAGGGGATGCCCGTGTACGAGTTTTTTGACCGCTTTTATCCGCAAATTCTGGACGTTATTCACGGAAAGCTGGAGCACTGGGAGACGCAGGGGACGCAGATCTACAGGAAGTCGTCCGGAAGGCTCTGTCTGTTCTATGTGTACGAGGGCCGCGGAAGAATGGAGCTCGACGGACAGAGCCACCCGCTCAAGGAGGGCTGCATCGCCCAAATTCCGGTCAAGCGCAAGTTTATTCTGCGCAATATTCCCCCGGGACCGCTTCGTTACTTTATGATCGAATACGACTTCAAGCTGATCCGATGGCAGGGGGAGTTGACGCGATGCGAGGAGCCGCCCGAGAAGCGCCTGCCTTTCGAACTGGTCGTGCCGATGATGGACCACAGGGGGCTGCGCTCGGACCTGCAGCTGCTGTGGCGAATCTGGCAGGAGAAGAGGAGCGGGCACGCCGGACAGGCCAAGCTGCTGTTCTTCAATCTGCTGCTGCGGATCAGCGAGCAGCTGCAGGAGCGGCAGCAGGACGATTCGGCCGAACGTTCGATCATGGAATGCGTCAACTATATTAACAACCACTACCAGGAATCGTTGGAGCGGGAGCTGCTGGCCCGCAAAGTGTCGCTGTCCAGAAGCTATTTCTCGGTGCTGTTCAAGCGGTATGTCGGCTGCTCTCCGGTGCAGTACATTACCAGAGTCAGGCTGGATAAAGCGATGCAGCTGTTAAGGGGGAGCAACAAGCCGATAGCGGTTGTCGCGCTGGAGGTGGGCTTCCGTGATCCGCTCTATTTCAGCCGGGTGTTCGCCCGGGAGATCGGCGTAACGCCGCGCGCGTACCGGGAGGCGTAAGGAGAAGCTAGCGGAAGCGGGCAACGGGGGGCCGCGAACGTCCCGCTGGCCCGCCTCCGGGGATTATTTTTGGTAGCCGTACACTTTCGTGCTCAATTCTTCGCAAGCCCGTTTGATCCAATCGTGGACTTTGCCCCATACCTCTCCGGTAATGCGTACGACCGGAATCGAGATGCTGACCGAGGCGACAGCACGGCCGTCGGCGTCGTGAATCGGTCCGGCCACGCAGTGAACGCCGTCCACCGTCTCCCCCATGTTGTAGCCGAATCCTTGGGCCCGCACCTTGTTCAGCTCCTTTATCAGGTCCTGGAACGTGGAGATCGTTTTGTCGGTCACCTTCTCGAGCTCGTCTTGCGGATAGAGCGCGCGCAGTTCGTCCATCGTCAGGTCGGCCAGCATGATTTTGCCGGAGGCGGTGGCGTGCAGCGGCAGCGTCGTTCCGACGTTCGGATTGAACCGCAGCGCCTGCGTGCTGACCTTCTCGCCGATGTAGAGCAGGTCGCTCCCCGCCTTAATGGCGAGACTGGTCGTTTCGTTCAGATCGTCGATAATTTTCTCCGCGATTAGATTGAATTCTCCGGTCAGGCTCGAGCTGCGCATATAACCCGAACGGATCGTGAACAGCTTGTAGCCGATGCGGAACTGCTTGCCGGAACGATCCGTCTCCAAGTAGCCGCGATGCAGCATGTTCTGAAGAATCAAGTAGGTGCTGCTCGGCGGCATGTTCAAGCCTTTGGCAATCTCGGTGAGATTGTACGAATCCTTATCGCCGGTGAACAGCTCGAATATATCCAGTACACGGTCGGCTGATTTGACTTTTGGCGTCGGTTGTTTCATGGGTTTAACACCTTTCTTGAAATGAGTTCATCAATATGAAACATAAATCCATATTACCTCACTCCTTGCATCTTGTCGATAGCGCTGCCGCGTTTTATGATCCAGAATATTCCTTCTACTTTGGACTTGATCCCGCCTGCGAGATGCTCGCAACAGTTCCTTCTTTCTCTATTTTTTGAAAAGATATTCATAGATATGAAATCAATAGTTTTGTATATATGAAATGAATGTGATGATGTGAAATGATTGTCCATCATTTACGAGATCCGCCAGCCGGCTTTCGTCAGGATCCGGTAGAACGGTACTTCCGGACGCCGAATCTCCACAGCAGCAGACAGGGAACGATGAATAGGCAGCCGGCCAGCGGGGCGAGCATATACTCGGCGCCGCCTTCCGTCTTGCCGAGAATGTATTGAACCGGCAAGTCGTTGACGCAGCCGAACGGAATGACGTAGGTGAAGAAGCGGGTGATCCATTTGTGATAAATGTTCAGCGGATACTGTGCCATCTCCCGTCCGCCGTCCGTGAAGATGCTGCCGAGCTCCAGCCCCTGCACCGTCCAGAAGCACATCGTCGCCATAACGATAAAGATGCCGGTGAAGATCAGGACGCCGCTGGCAATCATAAGCAGAAGCGTAACGCCCTTCAGGAACGTCCAGTCGGCTTCTACCCGACTGATCGCCCAGACGAGCACGATCAAGCTCTGCAGCAGTCTGCCGACCCGGGTAAACTCGAATTTCGAGCCGAGCACCTGAAGCACGGTGCCGCGCGGGCGAACGAGCAGCCGGTCGAAGTCTCCGTTCACGATCAGGTCGGAAAACATATCGAATCCCCGTCCCAGGCATTCGGCGATCGCGAACGCCATATGGATGACGCCGAATACGAGCGCCACCTCGTAAAATTCCCAGCCCTGAATCTGTCCGAACCGTTCGAACAGAATGTACAATCCCGCGAATACGGAGAACGGAATAAAAAATTGTCCGAAGGACAGCAGCCAGAACGACGTCCGGTACTGCATCTGGGATTTGAACAAAATGAGCAAATATTTGCCGAAGAGTCTCACGCCGGGTTAACCTCCTTGAACGACGACACGCCGGAGCGCTCTGTTCATCGCGAATCTGCCGACTCCGACAAGCGCGGTCAGCCACAGCAGCTGCACCGGAATCGTGGCAAGCGCCTCCTCGACGGGAATGTGGCCGGAGTAGACGCGGAACGGAAAGTCGGCCGCCAGCCGGAACGGGAGCGCATAGACGATCGATTGCAGCCAGATCGGCATCAGCGGCACGGGAACGATCATGCCGGCGAGAAACTCTCCGGCCACTCCGAACATGAGCAGCGAGCCGGCTGCAGACATCGTGATGAAAGTAGAAATATAGATCAGCATGGAGATGGCGACGAGGATGAACAGTCCGAGCAGAAGCGCGAGCAGGAACAGCAGGGCGGTCGCCGGATCGTGCGGCAGGCTTAGCCGGTAAGGCGCAGGCAGAAGAAGGGCGACGAAGAGAATCGGAACGCATCGCAGCGCCGCGCTGGACAGCCGCTGGGCGAGCAGCTTGGCGTACCAGAAGCCGTACAGTCCGCTCGGACGGCAGAGCTCGTACGCGATGTTGCCAGTCGTTATCAATTGAAACAGCTCGTTGTCGCGGAACCAGAGCGCGATAAAGGCGAGGAAAGCCTGCTGAAGCCAGATGTAGGTGACGATCTGCTGCAGCGAGATCGGCGGTTCGACCATCGTCCCGTTATAGAAAGCCTGATAGACCATGATGAGAATGAAGCCCCAGAAAAATTGGGTCGCGACGCCGGCCAGCGCGGCGGAGCGGTACTGGAAGCCCGTCGCGAGCTTCAGCCGGAAGACGGACAAGACGGCCCTCATGAGATCTCGTACTCCTTGTACATCTTAAGGAGCGCTTCCTCGATCGCCGAGCCGCCGCCCGCCCGTCCGTCTTCGACGGCTCCGTATTTCGCGCGCATGGCAGCGAGGTCGCCGTCGTAGAGCAGCCTGCCTTTGCCGATTAGCAAAATCCGGCTCGCCAGCGCTTCGATGTCGTTCATATCGTGCGTGGTCAAAATGACGGTTACGCCTTTCTCTTTGTTAATCGCGGAGATGAACCGTCTGACCGCGATTTTGGATACGGCGTCGAGGCCGATCGTCGGCTCGTCAAGGAACAGGATGCCGGGACCGTGCAGGAGGGAAGCGGCGATCTCGCAGCGCATGCGCTGGCCGAGGCTCAGCTGCCTCACCGGCGTTCGGAGCAGGCCGCCCAGATCGAGCGTCTCGGTGAGCAGCTCCAGGTTGCTCTGGTACTCCGCCTGCGTTACGTCGTAGATGTCGCGAAGCAGCTCGAACGAGTCGATGACGGGCACGTCCCACCAGAGCTGGGAGCGCTGGCCGAACACGACGCCGATGTTCCGCACGTATTTGACCCGGTCAAGCCAGGGCGTGTACCCCATAATGCTGCAGGTGCCGCTGTCGGGAACGAGAATGCCGCTCATCACTTTGATCGTCGTCGATTTGCCGGCCCCGTTCGGTCCGATGTAGCCGACAATTTCCCCGGGCTCGATCGAGAACGAGACGTCGCTCAGCGCGGCGACCTCGGTATACTCCCTGCGAAACAGCGCCTTGAACGCGCTTCCGAAACCGGAGGCTCTGCGGGCCACCTTAAAGCTTTTGCTGATTCCGCTGACGGTAATCAAGGGTAAAATCCTCCTATGTAAAATAAAAGCGAAAGGAAGAAGATGTTACCACTGCGCGTGAAATGCTGTCAAGCGCTTTTTTGGCATAAACGCCAAAGGGCCCCGGTCCGCAATCGCGGACAACGAGGCTGGAATGCGACCCTTCGTCTCGGCTCAACCGCCCGCGCGATTGGCGAGCTGGTGGCGGAAGCCGGCAAGCAGCACGTCGAAAGCCTGCCGGAAGGTCGGCGTCAGCCGGTCCATCAGCTGCTCCGCCGACTCTTCGGACTCCGCGTAAGTGGCTGCGATGCCGTTAAGACCGTACATATAGATCCGGGCGAACTCGAGCGCCTGCGGGTCGTCCGCCCTCATGCCCAGACACGCCCGCACCGCCCCTTTCAGCTTGCCGAACATGCTGTTGCGCAGTTGGTTCAGCTCGAGATCGGGCGCTTCTTCGTCCACTCTTACCGATTTCGTCCCGAAAAAAAGGCCGTACAGGCTGCGATGGGCCAGACAGAAGCCGATAAATTCGAGGCTGATGGCCGCCAACCTCTGCTCGGGAGGGCGATCCTCGTTCAGCAGCGCATCGAAGGTTTGCAGAAGCGTCAGCAGCGGAGGCATGGAAAGCTGCGTCAGCAGCGCCTCCTTGTCTTTAAAATAGATATAAATCGCCGTATGGGAGCAGTGCGCCGCCTTCGCGATCTCGCGCATCGTCACGGCCTGGTAGCCTTTGCTTGCGAAGAGCCTGCCGGCCGCTTCGACGATCTTTCTTTTCGTTTCCTCCGACCGGGCTTTCTGTTTGGTCGCCGTCATTTCATAGACCGCCTTTCCGATGATAAGGACATTGTAGCCAGCGAATTCTCGCTCGTCAAACAAGCCCTTCTCCCGGGGAAGGGGCATGTTGACAGGTTAAGCAAAGCGTGACGGCGTCGACTTCGGGCCGCTCCTTCGAACGCGCGAAACAGACCAGAGCCAACAAATTCACGAAGCCCAAGAGGCGGGGGCTATAGGCTCCGCCGGCGGAGTCCCGACGGTCATCGCGAACAAAGGCCCACCCGCGCCAACTCTCGCCAACTTACGCCAACCAACGCCAACCAACGCCACCCCATGCCAACTCGCGCCAACCCACGCCAACCGACGCCAACCTGCGCCACTCGCGCCAACCCACGCCAACCGACGCCAACCTACGCCAACCTACGCCAACCTACGCCAACCTACGCCAATCCGCTAACGTAACGGTTGCCAGAGCCTCTAATTGTGCCATTTTCGCAGTACGGAGGTTGTAACGGTTGCAGCAGCGGCTATTTCAGCTGAAAACGCGCCGTTTGGCTCGATAACCCCAAAATAAGCGCGGTGGCAACCGTTAGCTTTTTCTTCTTCGGAAAAACGATCGATTAAGCGCCACTGCAACCGTTAGACGTCGCCGGCGAGTTGCACGCCGGCGATCGCATACGATAAGCCCGACGGCCACCGCTACTACCTTTTCCTTTCTCAAGAAAACGTTCAATTAAGCGCCGCTGCATCCGTTAGACATAGCCGGCAGGATGCGCGCCGTCGATCCCATACGACAACGGCTTAACCTGACGACGGCCGTCTTCTCGGGCACGTTTCAGAACAAACCCCATACGTCCTGTGCGAGCGCAAGCGCCAGCAGCACGCCCAGCGCCCCGGACGCCGCATAGGCGGACGTTTTGCTTTTGCCCTTCCTGCTCTTGAAGGCGAACGACACGTACATCGCAAACCCGATGGCGAGCAGCGCGGCTTCCAGACCGATCGACAGCCCGATGTAGCGCCATACGCCGAAGCCCAGCAAAGGCAGATCCCCCCAGTTTCCCGGCAGAAGGGGCATGTCCTCGCGGTGCACGATCAGGTCGAGCAGCCAGTGGCTGAAGGAGACGGCTCCGACCGCGTATCCCGCGCGCTTGCCCCATAGCCGCCGGGCCAACAGGCCGACCGCCAGGGAGAGCAGCAGCGCCCCGAGCAGCGAGTGCGTGTAGTCGGCATGAATGATATTGCCCCCGTAGCCGCCTCCGGAGCTGTCGTCAATCGTCTCGATGCCGGCCATCGCCAGCGGGATAAACACCAGATCCAGCCACTGCGTGGCGACGATCAGCGCCCAGAGCGGCACCTCCGGCGTCTTCGCCTTGACCGCCGCCGCCACTCCGAAATGTCCTGCGAACATGATGAGATCACCCTTTCGAATCGTCATTCATAATTATAACCAATGGTTACTAACCATTGGTTATAATATAAGCGAAAACGGGTTTTCCGTCAATCCCAGGCAGGCCGACAACGCCGGATTTTGCGAAGCGCTCGTCCGGAATCGGCATGGGGAGGCGAATTGTCCATTTTTATCCCTTCATTATCGGAATTCCGTCTTATCGGCTTGCCGGCATAACATTATAATGAGGGAAGCGGAACGTTTGATCGTCTAGGATCGCATTCCCCGGCTAGCGTAAGCGAGACGACATTAATCGAGAGGACCGGCGCCTGAAGATGAGTCTGAGCAAACGGATTTTCGCCGCCTTTATCGCCTTTATTATCGTACCTTTGTTCGTGCTCGGAAGCGTCTCGTACCTGGTGTCGCAGAAGGTGACGGAGGAGAAGTACGCGGAGCAGACCGAGCTTACGCTCAAGGCCATCGGCCGCAATATTAACAACATGTTCAAGGAAGCGAACTACTTCTCGGATTTCTGGGTGACGATGGAAGACAGCGTGGAGGTGGCCGAACAGTCTATCGACGACGCCGGAACAGGCACCGGAGATGCCGGAGCGGGCACTGGAGACGCCGGAGCGGGAGAAGCCTCCCGAAGCTCGGACTCCTACTATCAGCTGCTGGAGAAGGAGAAGCTTCGGCAGCGCGTGCTGCTGACGTATCCCGGCATCCATTCGGTGACGCTCTATCGCAACGACGACCAGCAGGTCACCGTCAACTTCTCCTCGTTGGACGCCCCGATCGCCCGGGAGGAGCTGGAGAGCCATCCGATCTATCAGGAGGTTCTGCGGAAGAACGGCGCTCCCGTATGGGTCGGCCCGAACGAAGATACGAATCTGACCGGGGAGAACAACCTGTTTACGCAGATTCGCGTGCTGCTTGACATCGAGACGCTGAAGAGCAAGGGCGTGCTCGTCACGCGGTTTCAGTTGAACGAGCTGAACAAGATTTTCAGCTTCTACAACAGTCAAGGCAAGATCGACCGCCGCTTCCTGATTGTGGCCGGCAACGGGAATATCGTGTACGACAGCGACAAAAGCCCGGAAGGACGCCGAATATCCGACTACATGGACGCGGAGGACGGCTTCGACATGAACAGCGTCTCAACGCAGAGCAAGACGATCTCCTTCGACGAGCACAAAAGCCTCGTGTCGGTTCAGGATCTGCAGCTGCAGCGACTGGGGGTCGGCGATTGGAAGCTGGTCATGGTCACCTCCTGGCAATACTTGTCCGGAGATATGGCGATCGTGCTGCGGTGGATGGTCGTCATCACCTCGATCTCGCTCGCGCTTGCGCTGGCGTTTAATCTCATTTTCGTCCGGCGCATGGTGACGTTTATCGTGCGCGTCGTTCGCGCGATGCGGAAAGTGGAGCGCGGGGATTTATCGACGAGAGTGCCGGTCGTCGGCAGCGACGAGACGACGGCCTTGTCCAGAGGCTTCAACAGCCTCGTCCGGCGCGTGTCCGAGCTGCTCGACGACGTCAAGGAGGAGCAGTCGCGCAAGCGCAAGGCGGAGATGATGCTGCTGCAGGCGCAGATCAAGCCGCACTTCCTGTTTAACGCGCTGGAATCGATCAATATTTTGGCGGTGCAGAACGAAGGGCGCAAAGTCAGCAAAATGGTGCAGCGTCTGGCGAATATTTTCCGCATCAGCATCCAGCAGAAGGAAGAGATTACGATCGAGCAGGAGCTCGAGCACTTGACGAGCTATCTGGAAATTCAGAAGTACCGGTTCGAGGAGCTGTTCGAATATGCCATCGAGGTTCCGAAGGAGCTAATGAGCTGTACGATCTTGAAGCTGACGCTGCAGCCGCTCGTCGAGAACAGCATTCAGCACGGCTTCGAGGGCATCGAGTACTTGGGAAAAATTGAAGTGAGAGCAGCGCTCGAAGGTCGTCATATCGCCTTCTATATCGAGGACAACGGCATCGGCATACCGGATCGGCAGCTTGCGCAGTTCGCGGCCAGAGGCCTTACGACGCTGCAGGAGATGTACGCGGAGTCTCCGGAGACCGGCGAACGCCGCGGGCTGGGCATCGGCAACGTCGCGGACCGGCTGCGCATCCATTACGGCAGCGGCTTCGGGCTGATGCTTTGCAGCGCCCCGGGCTACGGCACGACGATCAAATGTGTGATCCCTCTAGAGGCAAGGAGTGACACCGATGAGATTAAAAGCGTTGTTGATCGACGATGAAGTGAACATTCTGAAAAATCTGCAGGCGGTCGTTCCGTGGGAGGAGCTGAACATCGAGCTGGCCGGAACGGCCCGAAACGGAGAGCAGGCGCTCGAGCTCGCCCGGACGCATCGCCCGCAGCTCATTCTGTGCGATATTCGCATGCCGGTGATGGACGGGATCGAGTTTCTGAGCGAGCTTAGGCAATTCGACCCCGAAGCGGAGGTCATCATGATGACCGGCTATCAGGATTTCAGCTATGTCCGTTCGGTCATTCGCTTCGAGGTGAAGGACTACATTCTGAAGCCGATCGATTACGACGTGCTGGTGGAGACGATCCGCAGACTGGCCGACGCCGTGCGCGAGAGAAGCCTCGAGCAGCGCTCGATGCAGCAGGAATGGAATCAGGTGTTCCGCCTGGCATACGAGAAGGTGCTGTACGACCAGATCACCGATCTGGGCGGGACGTCCGGCAGACCGCTTCTGCGGCTCGGGGAGCTTGAGGACGAGCATCTCGCTTTCGCCATGATGCTGGTCGACGTCGAGGAGTACTCCAAGCGTGAAAGGTTCTGGGAGGACAAGGAAAGAAAGCTGTGGAATTTCGCGATTCATAACATTCTTCAGGAAAACCTTGCGGCTTTCGGCGTTGCCTATACCGTCATCCAGGTGAGAAGCGGGGAATGGTGCGTGCTCATCGAGCGCTCCGCTCCGGAATGGTTCGACCGCGAGCAAGGCCTGGCCTGGGCGGAGACGCTGCGACAGGCCGTTCGAAGCTACCTCAAGCTGAACATCCGGGTTGCGCTGCACCCCGGGGAGGTGACGATCAGGCAGCTGGCCAGGACGTACAAGAGCTTGCAGCGATCGCTGTATTTGACCTCCTCGGCCCACGAAGGCGTCATCGTCTCGGAGAGAGCTCGCAGCAGCTACGACACGACGCAGCAGCTGTGGGACACGATCGAGGAGATGGCGACCGGTTTAAAGCGATGCGACCGGCATCGGACCGAAGCGGCGCTTAAGGAGCTGAACGAGAGCTTCCGGTCGCTGCCGGAACAGTCGTTCGAACGGGTCGCCCCGATCGTCCACTATCTGTGCATCCATCTTCTTCGGGAGATGCGGGAGATGGGGGTGATCGAGCGCGACGAGGAGACCGAAATCTGGCGGCAGATCGACCGCCACCAAGGCATCCGCGAGACGCTGCAGGTCGTTAATCGGCTCGTCGACCGGTCGCTGGAAAGCGTCATGAAGAAAAAGACGAGCGACGTGTTGATGCTGTCCGCCAAGGATTACATCGAAAGAAATCTGGCCGCCGAGCTGAGCATCGACATGCTGGCCGAATATTTGGGCATTAGCGGCAGCTATTTCAGCCTGCTGTTCAAGCAGCACTTCGGGGAAACGTTCGTCGAATACGTGACCAAGCAAAGAATGGAGATGGCCCGGTCGCTGCTTGCGTTGAGCGACAAGAGCGTCACCCAGGTCGGCCAGATGGTCGGCTATGCGGAACGGCGATATTTTACCCGCGTGTTCAGCAAGCATACCGGCATGCTTCCGTCGGAATACCGGGAGCGGCAGCAAAACAAATTCGGAGCCGCGAAGCCGGCATGGACGAATTCAGAGGGATGAGGAGAGAGGGAGATGGCGACAACGAAGAGCTTCGGGGAGCTGACCCTGAAGCAGAAGATCGGCCAGCTGTTTATGTGCGGATTCGAGGGGACGGAGCCGTCGGAGGAGATCGAGCGTCTGATTCGGGCGTACGGCGTCGGCGGCATCCTCTATTTCCGCCGGAACCTGAAGGAGGCGCAGCAGGTTCGGCGGCTGTCGGACCGGCTGCAGCGGGCTTCCGAGCATCCGCTCTTCATCGCGATCGATCAGGAGGGCGGCATGGTCGTCCGTCTGGAGGAGGGCGTGACGGTCATGCCCGGCGGCATGGCCCAGGGCGCGGCGGCCAGCGAGGCGCTGACCCGCGAAGCGGCCAAGCTGTCCGGCGCGGAGCTGCGGGAGATCGGCATCAATATGAATTTCGCGCCTTGTCTCGACGTGAACAACAATCCGCTTAATCCGGTCATCGGCGTCCGTTCCTACGGGGAGGATCCGAAGCGGGTGGCGTCTCTCGGCGCTGCGGCCATTCAAGGGTATAGGGAGGGCGGCGTCGTGGCGGTGGCGAAACATTTCCCGGGACATGGAGACACGGCGGTCGATTCGCATCACGCGCTGCCTCTCGTGCCGCACGACGCCGATCGTCTGAGCGAGGTGGAGCTGTATCCGTTCCGCCATGCGATCGAGTGCCGTGCGGACGCGTTGATGACGGCCCACGTCGTGTTCCCGGCCTTCGAAGCCGACCCGGCGATTCCGGCGACGCTCTCGGAGCGGATTTTGACCGGATTGCTGCGCAAGCGGCTCGGCTTCGAGGGCGTCATCGTCACGGACTGTCTGGAGATGAACGCCATCTCCGAGACGATCGGCGTGGCGCGAGGAGCGGTCGAGGCGATCAAGGCGGGGGCGGATCTCGTTCTCGTCAGCCACAGGCTGACGAGGCAGACGGCGGCGCTCGAAGCGGTGATGGAAGCGGTCATGACGGGGGAAATCCCCGAGAGCCGGATCGACGAGGCGGCAGGCCGGATCTGGCGCTTAAAGCAGGCCCGGGGCTTGTTCGGCAGCGAGCTTCCGGCGGCGGACCGGACGAGAGCCGAAGCGGTGCGGAAGGAGCTGAGCGAAGCGGCGGTCACCGTCGTCAAGGGCGGGAGGCATTTGCCGCTTGCCAAGACGGGCAGAACGCTTGTCGTCTGGACGGAGCCTCGGGCCAGAACGGAGGTGATCGAGGTCGTTCCGCAGGAATGGACGCTGGGCAAGGCGCTCCTCGCTGCCGGATACGATGCGGAGGAAATCCGTATCGGAACCGATCCGACGGAGGCGGAGGCGGCTGCGGTCCGAAGCTCGGCGCGCGGCGCGAGCCGCATCGTGTTCGTGTCGTACGACGCGGCTTTCTGGAAGGGGCAATCCGAACTGATCCGCGAGCTGGGCTCGCTCGGAGCGGAGCCGTTCGTCTGGATCGCGGCTCGAACGCCCTACGATCTGCTGGAGATGCCCGAAGCGCCGGTCTACTTGTGCACCTACGAGAACAAGCCGGCGATGATGACGGCGCTGGCCCGCGTGCTGTCCGGCGAGCTGGCCGCGAAAGCCCGGCAGCCGGTGACGATCGGAGCGCACCCGAGAGCGTCCGGTCAAGCTTGACGAATAGAGGTCCGAACGACGATTTTTTCCCGATTTGGGTCGGGAGGAAATCGTTTTTTTATGAGGCTTGTTGTATAATTACGGGCAAGGGAAGGAGGACGGTTAAAGTTGACAACTTATTCGCGAGCGAGAACGCACCTGGAGAAGAAAGCGAGGCGCCGGGGGAAAACCCGGATGCTGCTCGTCGTCAACGGGTTTCTGCTCGTCTGCATCGCCGTCGTCGTGTTCCTCGTCTGGAAGGGCAGCGAGGGCGGATTCCGGAACGCAGGGCCGGCTGGCACGGCCCAGGCTCCGTCCGGGCCGTCCGGACCGCCCGGAGCGGACGATCTGCCTGCGTCGTCGCCATCGGCCGGCGCCCCGGAGGGCGACGGACAAGCGTCGCCGTCTGCGGAGCCCTCGTCGCCGCCTGCCGGCTCCGGGGAGGAAGAGGGGGAAGGCGGCACGGTGTCGCTGGCGCTGGTCGGCGATATTTTGCCGGCGGCGAGAGTGCTCGAGCTGATGAAGAAGAACGGCTACGATTATCCGTTTCGCGAGTCGAAGGCGCTGCTGGAGGCTGCCGACATCGCCGCCGGGAATCTGGAAGCCCCGATCACGGAACGGGGGATTCCCGCAGAGGACAAGCAGTACGTGTTCCGGGGAACCGTCGAATCGCTGCAAGCGGTGAAGGACGCGGGCTTTGACTTTGTATCGCTGGCCAACAACCATACGCTGGATTATGGGTGGGAAGGGCTAAGCGACACGATGGACGCCCTCGACGACCTTGGGATCAAGCATGCCGGCTCGGGCAACGACGACAAGGAAGCGTTCGAGCCGTCCTACATCGAAGCGAACGGACTTACGGTCGCGTTCGTCAGCGTGACGCGGGTCGTTCCGGTGGTGGAGTGGAAGGCGGACAGGAATCATCCGGGAGTGGCGGAAGCCTATTCGCCCGAGCGGGCGGTCGCCGCGATCGAGAAAGCGAAAAGCAACGCCGACGTTGTCGTTGTAATGGCCCATTGGGGGAAGGAGAGGGAGGAGAAGCCGGTCGACCATCAAATCGATCTGGCCCACCGCTTCGTCGATGCCGGCGCGGATCTGGTCGTCGGCAGCCATCCCCATGTGCTGCAGGGCTTCGAGAGCTATAAGGGGAAGTGGATCGCATACAGCCTCGGCAACTTCGTGTTTTCGACGACCAGCGTCCGTTCGTCCGAGACCGGCATCCTTCATGCCGAATGCCGCGCGGACGGATCTTGCGAATTGTCGTTTAGGCCGATGTTCGCGACGTATTCGCAGCCTGCGCCGATGGCGGAAGCCGACGGCAAGGCGCTGCTGGCCAGACTGTCGTCCTTGTCGATCGGGGCGTCGGTAGAGGAGGACGGGTCGATTGTGGCGCGGCGTTAAGAGCTATGTAAAAGGAATGCGCAATTTGCCTTTCAGATATCACTTGATTGGAAGAAGGGTCGAGATGGACAAACAAACGAAAGCCTCGCTTCATCCTTGTGTGGCGCATCGCGGATTCTCCGGCAAAGCTCCCGAGAATACGATGGCCGCCTTTAAGCTCGCGCTGAGCTATCCGTACGTACAGTGGATAGAGCTGGACGTGCAGCTTTCCCGCGACGGCGTCCCGGTCGTCTTTCACGACAGCACGCTGGACCGCACCACCAACGGCAAGGGAAGAGTCGCCGACTACAGCGCCGAAGAGCTGGCGCGCCTCGACGCCGGCGGCTGGATGGACGCCGCCTACTCGTCGGAAGGCGTTCCCGCGCTGGATCAGGTGCTCGAGCTGGCGGACGGCAGATGCAGGCTGAACATCGAGCTGAAAGCCGGCCAATCCGATTTCGATCGTCTGGCGTTGCGGGCGGTGGAGGTGATTCGCTCCCGGGGGAAGGAAGAGGAGCATATGGTGACGTCGTTCGAGCCGGACATTCTGCGCGCCGTCCGCAAGTACTCCCCTACGCTGAGAACAGGCCTTATTATTAACGATCATCCCGACGATTTGTTCGACAGGCTCAGAGAGCTTGACTGCTCCTGCTTGTCGATCGGCTTCCGGCATCTGACCGGGAAGCTGCTGGAGCAAGCGGCGCGAGCCTCCATCGACGTCATGGCATGGACGGTCAACTCCGTCTCCGATCTGAGGAGGCTCGGAAGCCGTCCGGAAGCTTTTATGCTGTGCACGAATTATCCGGATCTTTGGCTGGCGGCGCTGGAAGGAGCAGGCGAGCCATGAACGAACGAACGGCAAGCCGGCCTGCGGCTTGGCGCAACATCTACTGCGTCGGTCGCAACTATCGGCTTCACGCCGCCGAGCTCGGCAACGAGGTTCCGACGAAGCCGATGATCTTCACGAAGCCGACCCACGCTGTTGCCGGCATCGAGGGAGGCGAGCTTCGTCTTCCCGGCGCGCAGGGCAGCGTGCATTACGAAGCGGAGCTCGTGTTTGCGGTCGGAGAGCCTTACGAAGCCGGAATGCGCTTCGACGAGCTGGTCTCGGCGTTCACCGTCGGACTCGATCTGACGCTGCGCGACGTGCAGGACCGTCTGAAGGAGAAGGGACATCCGTGGCTCGCAGCCAAAGGCTTTCGCCGCTCCGCCGTCCTCGGGCGCTGGCTGGCGTATCCCGGCCTCGAGGAGATCGCGAGGCACGACTTCGGTCTCCGCCTGAACGATCGCGAAGTCCAGCGGGGCAACGTCCGCGACATGGTGTTCGATCTGCAGACGCTCGCCGATTTTGTCGCCCGCCATTACGGACTGGGGCCCGGCGATCTGCTGTTTACCGGGACGCCGGCGGGAGTCGGCGCGCTAAGCGAGGGAGATCGTCTGGACGTCAGGTGGAACGAAGAGAGCCTCGGCACGGCCGTGGTCCGATTCGACGTTTAGCAACGAACAGAGGAGCCAGGGCGGCTGCGGCCGCCGCTGGCTCCTCTGCTTCGTTATTCGGTGCCGGAGGCGGAGGGAAACCATGCGGCCTCCTCGCTGTCGTCCGCGAATCGTTCGCGAATGGCCAGCAGCTGCGGCAGACGGGAGAAGAACGCGTCGACGACTCGGGGATCGAAATGCCGTCCCCTCTCTTCCCGGAAGAAGGTCTCGATCCGTTCGATCGGCCAGGCCTTCTTGTACACTCGCTCCGCGCTTAAAGCGTCGAAGACGTCGGCTACGGCCGTGATGCGACCGAAGATGTGAATGTCCTCGCCCTTGCGTCCGGCGGGATATCCGCTTCCGTCCCACTTCTCATGATGCTGCTCGGCGACGATGGAGGCGGCACGCAGCAGCTCGCGCTTGGAGCCGCTGAGCAGCCGGAAGCCGATTTCGGTATGCGACTTGACCGTCTCGTATTCCTCGGGCGTCAGCTTGCCTGGCTTGTTCAGGATGGCGTCCGGGATGGCGACCTTGCCGATATCGTGCATGGGGGAGGCGGTCCGAAGCAGCTCGGCTTCCGCGGGACTTAAGCCCAGCTCCACCGCCAGAACGTAGGAGTATTCGGCCACTCTCTTGACGTGATTGGCGGTTTCCTTGGAACGGATCTCGCCGACCTCGCCCATTTTGGCGATTATCTCGCGCTGCGTGTCGATAATTTCCTGATGCAGCATAACGGATTCGAGCGATTTGCCCGCATAGGAGGCCGCCAAGGAAAGAAGCTCCAGATCGCGAGGCGTGAAGTGGCCGACCTCGGTCATCTTGTTGATGGCTTGATAGGCTCCGATCATGTTTCCGTCGTTGTTGCGGAACGGAACCGTAATAATGGATTTGGTGCGATATCCGGTCTTTCTGTCGTTCTCCGCGTTATGTCTCGGGTCCTGATAGGCGTCTTCGATAATGATCGGTTCCCCGGATATGATCGAGGTGCCCACCAGTCCGGTGCCGTAAGGGATGCGGATTTCGTCGACGCCGTGGGCCACTGTCGTGTACAGCTGGTTTTTCTCCTCGTCGATCAGCCATACCGTGCAGCGGTCCGATAAAATCAATTCGCGTCCCATATTGGCCATATGGACGAGAACGGCGTTCAATTGTCGCTCGTTGGCGATTTTAGCCGTGTAGTCGAAGATAATCCCGAGAAGATCTTCGGAACTTAATTCTTGTTTGTACATGCCAATGTCACTCCTTAACCGCTCCCTTCCATGTGTATTCGTGATCCTTTTGTCGAATCCTGCTGAGCTCGATAAAATGAAAAAGCTCTGCCGGAATTTTCCGCGCAGAGCCGATATCAGTTAAAATTGGCGTACAATCCATCGATATAATAAGAAATCGATTTGGCCAGGCTTTCCATCAAATCCTCCTTCATCTGGAAGCCGCCGGCCGCTTCCAGAGAGGCAAAGCCGTGAACCATGCTCCGCAGCCCGCGAACGGCGTGAACCGCTTCCTCGGGAGCGACCCCTAGCGGCTGCATCAGACGAACGAACAGCTTGAGAACGTCGTCGGAAGCTTGCTCGAACGCTTCCGGTTTCGGAGAAGCGACCCGGTTGACCGCTTCGTAGAGGCCCGGATGCTGCCGTACATACTGCACATAGCTGCGGCCGACTTCGACGAGCGCCTCTTTGCCGGAACGGCCGATCGCGGCGTCGTGAAGACGGTCTCTCAGCAGCGTGATCGCATAGGCGGCCAGCCTCTGGCGCAAGTCCGCCAGCCCCTCTACGTGATTATAGAGCGAAGGCGTTCTAATGCCGAGGGCGCCCGCCACGTTGGCCAGCGTCAGCTGGTCCCATCCGTCCCGGTCGGCGATGTCGGCTGCGGCGGCGATGACGGTCTCGGGCTTGACCCCGAATCTCATCCGGCATTCCTCCTTCCTGCGGCCGCCTGGGCGGCATCAATCGCCTGCGCGATGGCGGACTCCGGCCGATTGAGGGCAGGGCCGTGGCCGACGGCGAGCACGTTCGGACGAAGCTCGAGCAGCTTCCGCGCGGTGTCGACGGCCGTTGGAGGATGCCAGGTGGCCAGCGCGGGGAAAGGAAACGTCCACTTTAGATGGCCCGCCACGGCCAGTCCGCCCTTCGTATGGAAAGCGTCGCCCGCGATCAGCACCCGGGTTTCGCTCTCGAGGAAGCAGCAATGTCCGGGCGTATGTCCCGGCGAGGCGATCGCCCGCAGCGAGCCGATCTGCTCGCCGTCCTCGAACAGGAAGTCGGGCTCGAACGGCGGGCTCTTCGGAATGCCGCCTTTAGGCGGGCTTTGCGCTTCGTGGGGCAGCAGGCTGCGATCTCCGCGCAAGAGCGCGGCATCCCTGCGGGAAATTCCGATTCGGGCATCGGGATATTTCGTCTTCAGGTAAGAGACCGCGCCGATGTGATCCTCATGGGCATGCGTAAGCAAGATCCGCGCAAGCGGCTTGCCGGTCGTCCGAATCGCGGCTTCGATCCCTTTGCCGACGAAGGGCATGCCGGCGTCGATCAGCGTCATTCCGTCTTCCTCTTCGACCAGAAAACAGTTAAGCGGAAACAGACGAGGCAGAAAGCTGAGCTGGGTGACGCGACCCCATGCGGTGACGTTCATCGCTAATCCCTCCATTTGCTAATTGTATTATCATAATAACTAATCACATTAGTTTTTGCAAGGGGGAGATTTATGCGATTACGCCACAGGGGGAGAATCGTCGAAAGAGGGGGAAAAACCGCTCCAATCCGCAAGATAATCTTATCCCTTCGTTAGCCGTTTAACTCCCTTACAGCGGCTAGAAATGAACTTACAATAAAGGTGCAAGCCTTAATCAAATTCCTTTTTGGGAGGGTCCTAAGTTGAAGAAGAAATGGGTTACCGTCATGGCCTCCGTTCTTATGCTGTCCTCGGTGCTGAGCGCATGCGGCGGCGGAAACAAGAGCAGCGAAGCGTCGCCGTCCGCGTCGCCTTCGTCCAGCCCGAGCGCCAGCCCGAGCGAAACGGCCGCCTCTCCGGCGCCCGTCGAAAGATTCGACATCTCTCTGCGCCACATTCAGATCGGCGAGCTGCAGAAGTTCCGCAAGGCGATTCTTGACGAAGTGGTGCAGAAAGCCGAGGCCGAGGTGCCGGGCGCGAACTTCGAGATGGATGCCGTCGAGGACAGCTTTAACCGCTGGACGAAGCTTCCGGCGGAAATGGCGGCAGGCAATCCTCCGAAAATCTTCGACCTGTTCGGCGGACCGGGAGACGGACAGAAATACGCTCGCGCCAACAAGCTGCTCGATCTGACGCCGATTCTCGACGAGCTTGGCATCAAGGATCAGTTCACGGACTACTCCACCTTCGTCGTTGACGGCAAAGTATACGGCCTTCCGATCGGAGCCGGCTCCGAGGGCTGGTTCTACAACAAGGAAATTTTGGACGCCAACGGCATCTCGGTGCCGAAGACGCTCGAAGAGCTCGAAGCGGCCTTCGAGACGCTTAAGGGCAAAGGCATTACGCCGATCGCGATGGGCTCGCAAGCGGCGTGGGTTCCGTTTATGCTGCTTAACACGCTCATACCGAGATACGCCGGCGAAGACATTCAGGCGGGCGTAGCCAACGGCACTCGCAAGATGACGGAGCCCGAAGTCGTCGCCGCCTTCGCCAAATATAAAGAGTGGGTCGACAAGGGCTACTTCACGAAGGGCGAGCTCGGCATCGATTATACGGGGCAGACGAACGAGTTCATCGCCGGCAAGGCGGGCTTCCTGTTCGACGGAACCTGGAGAATCTCCACGTTTAACGCGGACGGCGTAGGCGGCGCGCTGAACGGCAAAGTCGGCTACTTCGCGATGCCGGCCGTGCCGGGCGGCAAAGGCGACCAAACGGCGGTCAACTATAACCAGAACAACGGCTACGGCTTCTCGGCCGACGTGAACGACAACGAAAAAGCGGCCATCAAAGCGTTCATCAAGCATCTGTATACGGAAGAGTATCAGGTTCGCGGCTTCCAGGAGGATGGCGTTCTGCCGTCCATGAAGGTCGATTCCTCCAAGCTGACTTCCGACAATCCGATCATGCAGCAGGTGCTGGCTACGAACGCAGCCGCAGGCAAAGTGTTCCCGCACTTCGATTCGCTTGTGCCGGGTACGGTGAACGGAGAGTTCGAAAAGCAAATCCAGAACCTGATCGCGGGCAAAGCGACGCCGGAAAAAGCGGCGGAAGAAATTCAGAAGGCGATGGACGCGGAGCTGGCGACATTGAACTAGTCCGGAACGGCGTGGAAGACGGGCGTCGTCCGCAATGGACGGACGGCGCCCTCTGATGTCACGGGGTGGGGGGAAACATGAACAAAACGTTGAGAAATCCGTACGTATACCTGCTCTTCGTCCTGCCGACGCTCTGCTTGTACGGTTTGTTTTTCGTCTATCCGGTCTTTCAGTCGGTGTTCTACGGACTGACGAATTGGGACGGTTTGACGCCGGCCAGGTACACCGGGTTCGCTAACTTCGAGAAGGCTTTTGGCGATGAGGATTTCTGGGTTTCCGTCAAAAACAACATGTATTTCATTTTGTTTTCAATTTTCGTGCAGGTACCGTTAATTATCGTGTTTTCGCTGCTGATCAGCGGAGTGAAGCGTCTGCAGGGCTTCTACAAAACGACGGTGTTCATGCCGTCCATCTTATCGACCTCGATCATCGGGATTCTGTGGGGGTTCATGTATCACCCGAGCATCGGTTTGTTCAACAGCTTCCTGGACTGGTTCGGCATCGAGCCGATCTACTGGCTGTCCGATACGAGATGGGCGATGCTGTCCATTCTCATCACCAACGCCTGGCAATGGATGGGCTTCTACATCGTGCTGGTGCTTGCCGCCATCCTGGCCATTCCGAAGGAAATCAACGAAGCGGCGGAGATCGACGGAGCCACCGGGTTCCAGAGAGCCTACCGGATTACGACGCCGCTCATTATGCCTGTGATATCGGTCGTTGTCATGCTTTCCATCGCCGGAGCGATGCGCGTCGTCGACATCGTGCTCGTCATGACGAACGGCGGTCCGGCCGGGGCGACGGAAGTGATGGCGTCCTATATGGTCAACAAAGCGATCAAATACGGTCAATACGGCTACGGTACGGCCCTTTCGATTATGATCTTCGCGATCGCGCTGCTGCTAACGGCGATCTATCAAATCTTGTTTGCCAGAAGGCAGGAAAGGATCGAGTACTGATGCCCAAAGCCGTAATAAAAGCCCTGCCTCATCTGGTGCTGCTCGCGTACGTATTCGTTATTTTGTTTCCGTTCGTATTCGTCGTCTTCTCCTCGCTGAAGGAGACGAACGACCAGATTGTGAACGCTCCGTTCGGCTTTCCGGTCCAACTGGCCGTCGACAACTACGCGGATGCCTGGAGCCAGGCGAAAATCAGCAAATATTTTTTCAACAGCGCCTACCTGTCCGTCACCGCGGCCGTAGCGGCGATTCTGCTCGCGGCGGCGACGGCTTACGCGCTCTCCCGAATGAGGCTGACGAGAACGAGCAAAGCGATCTACCAGTTTATTTTGCTCGGCATGCTGATTCCCGGCAACGTTCTGTTCATAGCCCAGTATATTCTCATTCAGAAGATGGGCTTGCTGGATACGCACTGGGCGCTGTTTCTGCCTTACACGGCCGGCGCGCTGCCGTTCAGCGTCCTGCTGATCGTCGCCTTCATGAAGGCGATCCCGTCGGAGATGGAGGAGGCGGCGATCGTGGACGGACTGGGCGTCATTCGGTCGTTCTTCCAGATTATTCTGCCGCTGACGATGCCGGCGCTCGTCACCGTCTTCATCATCAACCTGCTGGGCAACTGGAACGAATACTTGCTGGCCAACTTTTTCATCAGCAAAGACGCGCTAAAGACGCTGCCCACGGGAATGGTCGGCTTTCGCGACGCCTTCCAGACGAATTATCCGCTCGTCTTCACCGGGGTCGTCATCAGCGTGGCGCCGATCTTGGCGATTTACGCGTTTCTGCAGCGGACGATTATCGAGGGCTTGACGGCCGGGAGCGTGAAGGGCTGATTTGGCGAGAGAACGACAGCGAATCGGCGGCTGACTGCGGCGCAATTCTCCGAAGGGGAATTTGCGCTTTTTGGCGTGAACGGCTTATGATGGGGGGAGAATAGCGGCTATAGAAAGGAGGGAGGGGGGCGTTGATCGTTCATTCGTTCCCGCCGATCATCGACGCCGGCTGCAGAATGCTGATTCTCGGCAGCATGCCTGGAGCGGCCTCCTTGAAGGCGCACCGGTACTACTGGAATCCCCGCAACTACATGTGGCGGATTTTGTACGCCTTGTTCGGCGACGGGAGAGAGCCGGACGACGAGTACGAGAGCCGGATTGCGTTCGCGCTCCGCAGCGGCGTCGCCCTGTGGGATACGATCGCAAGCTGCGAGAGAGAGGGAAGTCTGGACAGCGAGATTCGCCAGGCGATACCGAACGACATTCCCGGGCTGCTGGCCGAATATCCCCGCGTGCGGGCCGTCGTCTGCAACGGAACGAAGTCGTTCTCGGAGCTGATCAAGCATTACGGCGAGCATCCCGAGGTTCGCAAGCGCGAGCTGCTGCGCATGCCCTCCACCAGTCCAATTCCGACGCGGGACTACCGGGGGCTGGAAGACCGGCTGGAAGCCTGGAAGCGTCTGTTGGACATTCAGGCCTGACCGGCTCGCGGCGTCTGAGGCCCGGCGGCGGTAACGCGTTAAGACGCGGACTTCGGAGCGTGAGCGTTATCGCGACGGAATGCTTCGAATGACGGGAAAAACGCCGGCGGCAAGCGGGGAAGCCCGCTCGCTGCCGGCGTTTTTTCGTTTTGGGTGTGCGCCGCTTCAGGAGGTCAGCTGCTCCATCTGGCGGATCAAGCTCTCGAAGACGCTCATCGCCTGGCGAATCGGCTCCGGCGAGGACATGTCGACGCCGGCTTGCTTCAGAATGTGGATCGAATAGTCTTTGCCCCCGCTTCTGAGGAAGCCGAGATAACGGTCGACGGCGGGCTGGCCTTCGTCGAGAATCTGCTTCGCGAAGCTGGTCGCGGCGGAGAAGCCCGTAGCGTACTTATAGACGTAGAAGCTGGTGTAGAAGTGGGGGATACGGGCCCACTCCATCTCGATGTCCTTGTCGACGACCATGCCCTCGCCGTAATACTGCACATTCAGATCGTAGTAGATCGAGCAAAGCTCCTGAGGCGTCAGAGCCTCGCCCTTCTCCGCTTTTTCGTGAATGATTTTTTCAAACTCGGCGAACATCGTCTGACGGAACACCGTCGTGCGGAACTGATCGGCGTAGTAGGTTAGAAGGTACATTTTCTCCTTCGGATCGGTCGACTTGCCCAGCAAGTAGTCCATCAGCAGCGCTTCGTTCAGCGTGGAGGCGACCTCCGCCAGGAAGATCGTGTACTGCGCGTCGCGATATTCGTTGCTCTCGTCGGAGAAGTACGAATGCAGGGCGTGGCCCATTTCGTGCGTCAGCGTGAACATGCTGTTCAGGTTGTCGTTATGGTTGAGCAGGACGTACGGATGGGTGCCGTAGGCGCCCCAGCTGTACGCGCCGCTGCGCTTGCCCTGATTCTCGTAGATATCGATCCAGCCTCCGTCGAAGCCTTCCTGAAGCACCTTGCGGTAGTGGTCTCCCAGCGGAGCGAGGCTGTCGTACACCGTCTTCTTCGCCTCGTCGTATGGAATGTTCAGGTCGAACTCTTCGACGAGCGGCGCGAACAGGTCGTACATATGTAATTCGTCCAGCTTGAGCAGCTTCTTGCGCAAGTTCATGTAACGGTGCATGAGCGGCAGAAACTCGTGAATGGTCGATATCAGATTGTCGTAGACCGACTTCGGAATGTTGTCGCCGAACAGCGACATTTCCAGAGCGGATGGATATCGTCTCGCTTTGGCGTAGAACAGGTTTTTCGTCACGTTGGCGTTCAAGGTGGCGGCCAGCGTATTCCGCCATTTGCCGTACGTGTCGTACATCGCCTTGAAGGCGTCCCGTCTGACGTCGCGATTTTTGCTTTCCAGAAACTGAATGTACCGGCCGTGGGTCAGCTCGACCTCTTCGCCCTGCTCGTTCTTCACCTTCGGGAACTTCAGATCCGCGTTGTTCAGCATGCCGAAGATCGTGCCCGGCGCCTGCGAGACGTTGCCGACCTGGGCCAGCAGCGCCTCCTCGCTTTTGGAGAGCGTATGCGGCTTCTGGCGGAGCATCTCCTCAAGCGTGCGCTTGTATTTGGCCAGGGAAGGCTCCGCGATCCATTCCTTCAACTGCTGCTCGGACAGGCTGAGAATTTCGGGGGTGATGAACGAGGTCGCCTCGCCGACTTCCACGCCCAGCTTCTTGGATTTGTCGGACAGCCCTTGATATTTCGGCTCCGCCATATCCTCGTGATGGCGCATATTCGCGTATACGTAGAGCCGTTCGGTCAGCAGAGAAATCTCGTCCTCGAGCTTGAAGCAGCGGGCGAGGGCGTCTGCGTCCCGCAGCTTGCCCTGGTAGCCGGCGATTTCTCCGATCCGCTGCTTGACCAGATTGTACTCGGCATCCCAAGCTTCCTGGTTCGGATACAGATCCTCCAGCTTCCAGCGGTGTTCCTGCGGCACTTCGGATCTGACGGCGACTTGTTTCATAGACATATTCAACCTCCTGAATGATGGATCGTAATCGGCCGATACGGCAGTGCACAGCAAGGACAGTGCCGCAGCCGCAGCGGTCAGCGGCAGAGCGAGCTTCTTCATGGCGGGCCTCCGGTCAAAGAGATAGGTTGCCGGAGTAGTATGCCCGAACTAAGCGCCCATCATAAAGAAGTGATAGACGATAAGGAAGAAGGCGAACAGAACGAGAAAAATCGATAGAATGGCCATCGGCCGCCGCATCCGCTCCGGAATCCGATCCCGGGTCAGAATAAGGACGACCGCCAGGCAGAACGAAGAAATAATGAAAATCAGATTGGCTTCGGTAGGCATGAAGAGGGGCTCCTTTGGCTATCGTCACTTCGAGAAGTGCGGGTTTAGATGCTTTTCAGCTTCTCCAGCGCAGTGCGGAGTCCTTCCTCCCCGTCGGGAAAATCTTCGGGCAGAAACCGTTTCTCGGCCCAATTCATCATCTCGGGGCGGCTGAGAAATTTGTGGCAGGTTTCGCCCCATTGCTCGGAGATCTCCCGGACGACGAGCGTTTTGCCTTGAACTTCTACAGTCAGCATATTGTAGTTGTCGTGTTTGTAGACGGTATGTTTGGCGAACATGGGGGACACTCCTGATCGGCGGCATCGAATGCCGTTTTATTCATCATAGAAGAGTTCCACGGAGAAATCAACGACGCCCGGAGAAAGGCGCTTGACAGACGGGACTTCCTGTGGAAATCTAATCTTGACTCCGCCGGGCGGCGGAGAAGCGATAGACGAGCCGAGACGAGTCAGATGAGATGAGAGGAGATCAGACGAGATGGAAAATGAAAAAGCGGCGCCCGGGGCGTATCCGCAGACGGGAGTCGCCTCGACTTGCCGTTCGTTCGACGAGTATGGCGCGATGTTTAAGCTGGAGCCCTCGGACTGGACGGGGCCCGTGCTCGACGTGGCCGGAGGAGCCGCCTCCTTCACGGCCAGCCTGCACGCGAAAGGCGTGCAGGCCGTGGCCGCCGATCCCTGGTACGGCGGGGATGCGGACGAGATCGCGGCAAGCGGCTTCGCCGAGCTTAAGACGGCGTCGGACAAGGTCGCCCGGATGGCCGATCAGTTCGATTGGAGCTATTACGGCTCGCCGGAGGGACAGCGGGCGCTAAGGGAACGCTCCCTGGCGCTGTTCGCCGAAGATTTCCGCAAGGCGGACGCGGGAACCCGTTATGTCGCGGCCGCGCTTCCCGATCTGCCGTTTGCCGACGATACGTTCGGCCTGGTGCTGTGCAGCCACTTTCTCTTTTTATACGCCGACCAATTTGACGAGGATTTCCACCTGGCCGCCTTGAGGGAGCTCATTCGCGTGACTCGCCCCGGCGGACAGGTGCGGATCTATCCGCTCGTCACGCTGAAGTGGGAGAGATGCTTCTTCGTCGAGAAGCTGGTCGACGAGCTTCGAGACGTCGCCGAGCATGCGTATATCCCTTCGGGCTTGCCCTTTATTCCGGTTCGCAGCCCTCTGCTGCAATTGCTCAAAAAGACGGGCCGAGCCGGCGGGAAAGCCCGGGATTGACGGCAAATTCGGCTTCATTTGTCGAGCGGAATATTGGGCTGAATATCTTGCAAAAAAGGGTAATTTCGGGTATAATCATCGTATTCGCCGATCGACGGCGAGATTTTAGGAGGTTTTTCATTTGAGAGGAATAGTGAAATGGTTTAACGCTGAAAAGGGATACGGATTCATTTCCGTCGAGGACGGCAACGACGTGTTCGTCCACTTCTCGGCAATCCAAGGCGAAGGCTTCAAAACTTTGGAAGAAGGTCAAGAAGTCGAATTCGAAATTACGCAAGGAAATCGCGGTCCTCAAGCTTCCAACGTGGTTAAACTGTAAGTCGCGCTCGCGCGGACTTGCTTCTCATATCACGAACAGCAGCGAAACCCCTGGTCATGCACCAGGGGTTTCGCTTTACGTTCCTTGCCCGCTCCGTCCCGGAGCGGGCTTGAGCGGGGCCGCCGGCCTCCTCCCCTTTGACCGTTCGGCGGCCGAAGTGGTACACTAATTTGAGATTTTTATCGATACTTTATGTTGTCCGGGGGTACAAGGAGATGCCAAAATTCAAGCTGTTCGCCGACCGCAAAGGGAAAGCGGACCAAGCCAAAAACAACCGCTTCGTGAAGCTGGCGCGCGAGATCTACGTGCAAGCGCGCAAGGGCGGCCCGAACCCGGAGTCCAATTATGGGCTCAGGAGCGCGATCGCGAGCGCGCGGGCAATCCAGATGCCGGCAGAAAATATTGAAAGAGCGATCAAGAAGGCAATCGGTGCGGCGGACAGCGTCGATTACGAGGAAATTATGTACGAAGGCTACGGTCCCGGCGGCGTCGCCATCATGGTGAAATGCTTAACCGACAACCGCAACCGCACCGCTTCCGACGTCCGGGCGATCTTCGGCAAGCGGGGAGGAAACCTCGGCGAATCGGGATGCGTATCGTACATGTTCGATCACAAGGGGCTGCTCGTCATCGGGCGCGACGAGCAGTCGCCCGACGAGGACAGCTTTATGATGGAAGCGTTGGAGGCGGGAGCGGAGGACGTCGTCGTCAGCGAAGAGAGCTTCGAGGTGCTGACGGCTCCCGAGGACTACGAGACAGTGAAAAACAAGCTGGAGGAAGCAGGGTATTCATTGGAGACGGCGAGCTTGCGATGGCTGCCCCAAAATACGGTCGCCGCGGAAGGCGAGAATGCGGAGAAGCTGCTGAAGATGATGGACGCGTTCGAAGATAACGACGATGTGCAGGACGTCTATCACAACTTCGAGATCAGCGACGACGAGATCCGTCGGCTGAGCTGAGGCCCGGCCCGGACGAGCGGGACTGCCGATCGGCAGCCAATGAACAATGGCGGCGTGGAGAAAACGATCTCCGCGCCGCCATTGCCCGTTCCGGGCCGGCTTTCTCGGGATTACAGAAAGAATAAAAATCGCTATCCTGATCTGAATCCCCTCCGACAAAAACGCGATTCTGCGTCTAGAGGGCGCCGAACGCGTTTTTGCTTGAGCTAGTTGCGGCCTTATGGGGAGCCGCTTATGTCGCCGCTGCGGGCTCCAGCCTGTGAACCTGGTCGATCGTTCCCCCGCCGAGGCAGGCTTCTCCGTCGTAAAACACGACCGCTTGTCCCGGCGTGATCGCCTTCTGCGGCGCGTCGAAATCGACCCGGTACGCGCGATCGCCCAGCGGGGTCAGCGTGACGCCTTGATCGGGCTGCCGGTAGCGGAACTTGGCGGTGCAGCGAAGCGGGGTCGGCGGCTCCTCCGGGCGAATCCAATTGACGCCGGTTGCGGTCAAGCCTGTGGAATACAGGCTGGGATGGGCGTCCCCCTGAACGACGTACAGCGTGTTCGTCTCCAAATCCTTGCTCGCGACGAACCAGGGCTCGCCGGTGCCGGAGCCGCCTATGCCGAGCCCTTGCCGCTGACCGAGCGTGTAGTACATCAGCCCGTCGTGCCGGCCCTTCGTCTCCCCGGTGACGAGATCGACCATATGGCCGGGCTTGGCGGGCAAATACTGGCTCAGAAATTCCTTGAAGTTGCGCTCGCCGATGAAGCAGACGCCGGTGCTGTCCTTCTTCTTGGCCGTGGCCAGCCCGGCCTCCTCGGCGATTCTGCGGACGTCCGGCTTCTGCAGGTGCCCGATCGGGAACATGGCGCGGGAAAGCTGAGCCTGGTTCAACGCGTGAAGGAAATAGGTCTGGTCTTTGTTCGCGTCGATTCCCCGCAGCAGCTCGTGCTTGCCGTCCCGCAGCTCGAGGCGCGCATAGTGCCCGGTCGCGATCGCGTCGGCGCCGAGCTCGAGCGCCTTCTGCAAAAACTCGCCGAATTTGATCTCGCGATTGCACATGACGTCCGGGTTGGGCGTACGGCCGGCGCGATACTCCGCCAGAAAATATTCGAATACCTTATCGTAATATTCCTTCTCGAAATTAACGGTATAGGAAGGGATCCCGATCTGGCTGCACACCCGGCGCACGTCTTCGGCGTCTTCCTCCGCCGTGCAGACGCCGAATTCGTCGGTATCGTCCCAGTTTTTCATGAAGACTCCGACCACGTCGAAGCCTTGCTTTTTGAGCAGCAGCGCAGTTACCGAGGAATCGACGCCGCCGGACATGCCGACGACGACGCGTACCCGGGACGGGTCCGGAAACCGGGCCGCGTGCGACGCCGTTATCGCTTCAAGATTGTTCATCCGCTTCTCACTCCTTGCCGCTTGCTTAGCAGACTGTACGAGCCGAACCCGGGAGCCGGAAGTCCGTTCCCGCCGATTGGCGCCGCCCGACATGACGTCGGCGTGTCGCGGTTCACCCCGTATCGATCTATTTTAGCACAAAGATCGCCTTTTCTCACAAGCGAAGCGGCGTTTCGTGAATATCTCGCGTTTTTTTTGCCCAAAAAGAGAGTAGTTATGATAACATATATTTATTATGGGGATACCCTCTATTCCGATTATTTCCTGCGCCCGTCCGGCGCGAATCGGAGCTTCCCACCCTTTAAACCTAATGCTGACGGCATGAAAGCAGGTGTTCGAATTGAAAATTTCGACCAAGGGCCGCTACGGCTTGACCATCATGATGGAGCTTGCGGCCAAATTCGGCGAAGGGCCGATTTCGTTAAAAAGCATCGCCGAGAAAAACAATCTATCCGAGCATTATCTGGAACAGCTGATCGCCCCGCTTCGCAACGCGGGAATGGTCAAAAGCGTTCGCGGCGCATACGGTGGCTACATTCTCTCGAAGGCTCCCGAGACAATCTCCTCCGGCGACGTGATCCGCATTCTCGAGGGACCGATCAGCCCGGTCGATTTCACCGAGGAAGACGATCCGGCCAAGCGCGATCTGTGGCTGAGAATTCGCGACAGCATCGCCGAGGTGCTCGATTCGACGACGCTCCAGGATCTGATCTCGTTCAAGGGCGAGAATAAGCTCGACAACTACATGTTCTACATCTAAAAGAGAAGGTGCAAGGCTTGAATTCGATTTATTTCGATCATGCGGCTACGACTCCGATGCACCCTGCGGCGATCGAAGCCTACGTCGAGGCGGCGTCTGCGGGACCGAGCAATCCTTCCAGCCTTCACGCGTCCGGTCGTGCCGCGAGGGAGCGCGTCTCCGTCGCAAGGGACCGACTGGCGGAGATGCTCGGCTGTTCGCCCGCGGAGATCGTCTTCACCGGCAGCGGAACCGAGAGCGACAACGCCGCGCTGTTCGGAGCCGCCCGCGCTCAGCGGAGCCGGGGGCGCAGCGCCGTCGTTACGACGGCGGTCGAGCATCATGCGGTGCTGAACGCCTGCCGACAGCTCGAGCAGGAAGGCTTCGAGCTGACGATTCTTCCGGTGGACGAATACGGCCGAGTTCGCCTCGAAGATGCCCGGGCGGCGATCGGAGAGCGGACTGCGATCGTCAGCGCGATGGCGGCCAACAACGAGACGGGCACGCTGCAGCCGATCGCCGAGATCGGCGAATGGGCCCGCCGACACGGGGCGCTGATGCATGTCGACGCGGTTCAGGCGTTCGGCTATTTGCCGATTGACCTTCGCGAGCTGCCGATCGACCTGCTCAGCGTCTCCGCTCATAAGGTCAACGGACCTCAAGGCGTAGGCCTGCTCTACGTGCGCAAGGGCACCCCGTGGCAGCCGATGCTGCGCGGAGGCTCTCAAGAGCGTAGCCGCAGAGCCGGAACGGAGAACGTGGCCGGCATCGCCGCTTTCGCTGCGGCGGCCGACATCGCGGTGCGGCAGCGGCAGGACCGCTGGGATCACGCAGAGCGCGTAAGGGCCGAGGCGCTGCGCCAATTGTCGGCGCAGCTCGGAGCGGAGCGGTTCGCCGTGAACGGACATCCGGACGATCGGCTTCCCCACATTCTGAACGTCAGCTTTCCCGGCATTTCCTCCGAAAGCATGCTGATGAGCCTGGATCTCGCGGGTCTGGCCGCTTCGGGCGGTTCCGCGTGCAATTCGGGCTCATTGAAACCTTCCCATGTGCTAGAGGCCATGCGTCTTCCTTCCGACAAAATCGCTTCCGCGGTTCGATTCAGCTTCGGTTTGGGCAATACTATGGAACAAGCCGAAAAAATGGCGAAAATTATTGCAACTATTTCAGCGCGGTATGCGTAATAAATAACAAGACGCTGAAGTCAGGAGCCCGCATGTTTCAAGTGGAGCGCATTCTCGATTTGCCGGTTCTTCTCGAGAGCGGCAAGAGCGTCGGGAAAGTCAAGGATTTGTGGTTTGACGAGTTTTGGCGGCTGACCGGCATTGTGTTGGACAGGTATTCGCAAACCGGTTTATTCCGCAAATTGTCCAAGATTGTCTACTGGAAGGATATCGTTCATCTAGGCGAAGACGCCTTGTTGATTCGCAACGGTGCGGCTGTCGCGTCGATTCGCGGCCAGGAGCTGCTGCGGACATTCCATACCGGGGTCGTCCGGTTGAAGGATATGCCAGTCTATACGGTTGATGGACAATACTTAGGCAAAGTGTCGGATGTTTATTTTAGACCATCCGAGGGTACACCAATAATAGGATACGAGTTGACGGACGGTTTTCTCGCGGACGTGCTGGAAGGAAGGCGGAAGCTGTTTCTGCCCGACGCTCCGGACAAGATGACATTGGGCGACGATGCCATCCTCGTTCCGGCGTCTTACGAGCGGATACTGACGAGAGAGCCCTACGCGGAAAGTGACAGGTGAAGACGGATGATGAGATGTCCGAATTGCGGTTCCAAAGATATCGGTAAAATCGGTTCCCATCAATTTTATTGCTGGAGCTGCTTTATCGAGCTGACGGTGAACGGAGAGAAGATGTCGGTCTACCAAGTGGAGGAGGACGGCACGCTGAGCTCGCTCGACGACCTGTTCTTCGACGAGCCGATTCCGGCCCATATTCACGCGAACGGCATGTAAGCGAGAGCGCTCCGCCCCGGTTGGGGCGGAGCGCTTTTTTTATTTCCGCGGCTGGTTTACGCGCAAGGACAAGTACATATACTGAAAAGGAATGTGCGGCCGCGGAAAGGGGATGGGAGAGATGGAGACGTTCGCGAAGAGCCGCTTGTTTCGCGCGCTCGTGTACACGATCCTCCTGCTTGTCGTCTTGTTCCTGATCGTGCTTGTTCGTCCGATGCTGATGTCCGTCTACGGCTTTCTCAAGGCGGTGCTGGCTCCATTTCTCGTCGCGATGATCATCTCCTACACGTTAAATCCGATCGTCAATATGCTGCACGACCGCAAAGTGCCGCGGACGGCCGCCGTGCTGCTCATCTATGCCGTTTTCCTCTCGGCGTCGGTAGTCATTCTGATGAACGTTATTCCGATGTTCATGAAGCAGGCGGAGGAATTAAACGAGCATATGCCCGAGCTGACGATGAGGGCGCAGGGGCTGGTCGATCATTTCAACAACAACAACGTGCTGCCGGAGGCGGTCAGAGACGGGATCAATCGGTCGATCGGCACGCTGGAAAAACGGATCGAGCAGTGGATCGCGAATTTCCTCAACAATATCGATTCCGTCGTCAACGTGCTGTTTATCGTCATGATCGTGCCGTTTCTCGCGTTTTATATGATGAAGGATCTCGACGTATTCGAGCGCGCGGCTTTGCAGTATGTGCCCAGGGCCAGGCGCAAGCATGCCGTTCGGCTGCTGAAGGATATCGACGCCGCATTGGGCAGCTACATTCGCGGGCAGCTGATCGTGTCTTTTTGCGTCGGAGCGCTCGCCTACGTCGGCTATTTGATGATCGGCATGCCATATCCGCTGCTGATGGCCGGATTCGTCTCGCTGTTCGACATTATCCCCTACCTCGGTCCGTTCTTCGGAGCGCTGCCGGCGCTCATTATGGCGACGACGATCTCCTGGAAAATGGTGCTGATGGTCGTCATCGTCAACCTGATCTGCCAGAACCTCGAGAGCAACGTCATCAGCCCGCAGGTCGTCGGCAAAACGATGAGAATGCATCCTCTGACCATCATTCTCGTTCTGCTTGTCGGCGGGGAATTGGCGGGCATCGTGGGGATGATTCTGGCCGTGCCGTTCTATGCCGCGATGAAAGTGGTCGTGCAGCACGTGTCGGCTTACTACATCCATCGAAAAACCGTTTGACAGCGCCGAACGGCGTTGTCTATAATTTTATGAGGCATAACCCCATATGACGTAATGCGTTGACGAAGCATAAGTACTTCGCAGTCCGCATCGCCAGAGAGAGGATTCCTTGCCCGGACGTCGGATATCGCCGACGGCAGACCGGCATGGCTGGAAGAATCTTCGTTGCGAAGGGCGCGGGAAGCTCGCTTCGGAGCGCGGATGCAAATCCGCCGGCACGGGCCGTTATCCCGTCAGAGGAGATCGCTTCCGCGGAGGCGATAACCAGGGTGGTACCGCGAAGCTATTCGTCCCTGATTTTGGGGGCGTTTTTTTATTTTTTTCGAGACAGTCGAGGAGGATTCCGTAGATGAAACCGATGAAAGCAGCAGAAATTCGCAGCAAATGGCTGGCCTTCTTCGAAAGCAAAGGCCACAAAATCGAACCGAGCTCCCCGCTCGTCCCGCACAACGATCCGTCCCTGCTCTGGATCAACGCCGGCATGGCGCCGCTCAAGGCCTATTTCGACGGGCGGGTCATTCCGGACAATCCCCGGATCGCCAATTCGCAGAAATGCATTCGCACGAACGATATCGAGAACGTCGGCAAGACGCGCAGACACCATACTTTTTTCGAGATGCTCGGCAATTTCTCTATCGGCGACTACTTCAAGGAGGAGGCGATCACCTGGGCGTGGGAATTTCTGACGAGCCCGGAGTGGATCGGATTCGATCCGGAGAAGCTTTCCGTCACCGTCTATCCGGAGGACGAGGAGGCTTACCGCTATTGGCACGAGAAGATCGGCATCCCTGCGGAACGGATCGTGAAGCTCGAGGACAATTTCTGGGACATCGGGGAAGGCCCCTGCGGTCCATGTACGGAAATTTTCTACGACCGCGGCGACAAGTACGGGGATCTGTCCGATCCGGAGTGCACCCCCGGGGGCGAGAACGAGCGCTTCCTCGAGGTGTGGAACCTCGTATTCTCGCAGTTCAACCATAACAAGGACGGCAGCTACACTCCGCTGCCGAACAAGAATATCGATACCGGCGCAGGACTCGAGCGCTTCGCCTCCATTCTTCAGGACGTGGATTCGAACTTCGATACCGACTTGTTCCAGCCGATTATCGAACGCGCGAGCGCGATTGCGGGCGTGAAGTACAAGACGAGCGAGGAGCACGACGTCGCGCTGAAGGTGATCGCCGACCATATTCGCACCGTCGCCTTCTCCGTAGGAGACGGCGTGCTGCCGTCCAACGAAGGCCGGGGCTACATTATCCGCCGTCTGCTCCGCCGCGCCGTCCGCTACGGCAAGGTGCTCGGCATCGACCGTCCGTTCCTGTGGGAGCTGACGCCGACCGTAGGCGAGATTATGGGCGTTTATTATCCGGAAGTGGTGGAAAAGCGCGAGTTTATCGAGAAGGTGATCCGCACCGAGGAGGAGCGGTTCCACGAGACGCTGTCCGACGGCCTGGCGATTCTGGCCGATCTGTGCGCCAAGGCGCGCGCCGAAGGCCGTTCCGAGATTACCGGCCCGGACGCGTTTAAGCTGTACGATACGTACGGGTTCCCGCTCGACCTGACGGAGGACTATGCGGCCGAGCAGGGCATGACCGTAGACCGCGACGGCTTCGACCAGGCGATGCAGGAGCAGAGAGACCGCGCCCGCGCCGCCCGGCAGGAAACCGACAGCATGAAGGTGCAGGGCGGACCGCTGGCCGATTATACCGACAAGAGCGACTTCATCGGCTACGACCGGCTGACCGCGGAAGCTCGCGTGCAGGCGATCGTGGCGGAGGGCGAATTCGTCGATGTCGCCGGAGTCGACCAGAAGGTGCTCGTCGTGCTCGATCGCACGCCGTTCTATGCCGAAAGCGGCGGCCAGGTGAGCGACCGGGGAACGCTGTCCGGAAGCGGCGTCAGCGCCGAAGTTGTCGGCTTGAGCAAAGCGCCGCACGGACAGCCGGTCCATCAAGTCGTCGTGACCGGAGGGTTTCTGAAGGCGGGCGATACGCTTACGGCGTCGGTCAACGCGTCCGAACGCGGAGATACGATCCGCAACCATACGGCGACCCATCTGCTTCACCGAGCGTTGAAGGATGTGTTGGGCGATCACGTCAACCAGGCGGGCTCCCTGGTCGAGCCCGAGCGGCTTCGCTTCGACTTCTCGCATTTCGGCGCGGTATCCCCCGAGGAGCTGGCCGAAATCGAGCGCAGAGTGAACGAGCAAATCTGGCTCGGCACGGAGCTGGACATCAGCCTGAAGCCGATCGCGGAAGCGAAGGCGTTGGGGGCGATGGCGCTGTTCGGCGAGAAATACGGCGACATCGTGCGCGTCGTCCGCGTCGGCGACTACAGCCTGGAGCTGTGCGGCGGCTGCCACGTCGGCAATACGTCGCAGATCGGCCTGTTCAAGCTCGTCAGCGAGGGCGGCATCGGCTCCGGCGTGCGCCGGATCGAGGCGGTGACAGGACGCCATGCGTACCGCTACCTCGACGATCAGCTGACGCTGTTGAAAGATGCGGCCGCCCTGCTGAGAAGCAGCGTCGCCGACGTGCCGAAGCGGATCGAGGCGCTGCAGGGAGAGCTGCGCCAGACGCAGCGGGACAACGAATCGCTGCAGGGCAAGCTTAGCCGCCTGGAGGCGGCGGAGCTCGTCTCCTCGGCCAAGAAGGTGGGCGAAGTGACGCTGCTGGCCGCCCAGGTGAACGCGCCCGGCATGGACGCCTTGCGCGGAGTTGCCGACGAGCTGAAGCTGAAGCTGGGCTCGGCGGTGCTCGTGCTCGGGGCTGTGGAAGGCGAGAAGGTCCATCTGGTCGCGGCGGTGACGGCCGATCTGGTCAAGCGCGGGCTGCACGCCGGCAAGCTGATCAAGGAGATTTCGGCGATCTGCGGCGGCGGGGGCGGAGGCAAGCCGGAGCTGGCCCAGGCCGGAGGCAAGGAGCCTTCCAAGCTGTCCGAGGCGCTGCAAGCGGCAGAATCGCTCGTGAAGTCCCAGATTTCCTAGCCACTAATTTCCTGTCGAACGCGGATTGTGTTATGATGAGAGTAGGTTCTTGGAGTAGTTATTGAAAGCGAGGTGCTGGAGATGAGCACGTCGGATAAAAACCATTTCGACCAAACCGTCAAGTTCGATGTCGTCGCCGACCCTCACGAAGTTTCGTCCCGCGACATTCTATTCACGGTGCACGACGCGCTGGTAGAGAAAGAGTACAATCCGATCAACCAGATCGTCGGTTATCTGCTGTCCGGCGATCCCGCCTTTATCCCGAGGCACAACAACGCGCGCAGCCTGATCCGCAAGAAGGAGCGCGACGAGTTGATCGAAGAGCTCGTTCGCTTCTATCTTCAGCAAAACCGTTGACGATGCGGATTATGGGACTGGACTTCGGCGAGAGACGGATCGGCGTGGCGATGAGCGATCTGTTCGGCTGGACCGCGCAGGGGCTGGAAGTGATCGACCGGAAAGCGGTCGCCGATCCGGAGGCGCGTATCGAGGAGCTGGTCGGGCAGTATGAAGTCGGAACGATCGTCGTCGGCTTGCCGAAGAACATGAACGGCACGATAGGGCCAAGTGGGGAAAATTGCATGGCATTCGCGGAACGTCTTCGGCAAACCCTAGATTTGCCGGTGCATCTGTGGGATGAAAGGCTCACCACGGTATCCGCGGAGCGAACGCTGCTTGAAGCGGACGTAAGCAGAAGCAAACGCAAACAAGTCATCGACAAGATGGCCGCGGCAATCCTGCTGCAAAGCTATCTTGATTCGGTATCGAAGCGAGGGACCGCCAATGACGGATATGAATTCTAACGAAGAAGAAGCCGAATTGATCTACATTACGGACGACGAAGGCAACGACGAGCCGTTCGAGGTCGTAATGCGCTTCGAACTGGACGACGGCACCGACCGGAAATATATGATGGTCGTGCCGGCCGAAGAGGACGAAGGAGAAGAGCAGGAAGTGTTCGCGTTCCGCTACGACGAGGACGACACCGGGGAGATCAAGCTGTACCCGATCGAGGACCCGGCGGAATGGGACATGGTCGAGGAGACGTTTAATACGCTGATCGGGGAGTTCGGGGAAGCCAATGACTGACATTCGCAGCGCCGGCTCTTCTCAGGAAGGGCTGCGTCGCCGTTACGGAGACCGCGTCGGCCTGCTGTCCGAAGACGGGGAAGAACGGGTCTATCGCCTCGCGGCCGAGCTGGCCGTCGGCGGCCGCCGCTACGCGGTGCTGCAGACGGAGGAGCTGGAGCGGGACGACGAGATCGAGGTGTTTCGCATCGTCGCCGCTCCCGACGGCGAAGAGCAGCTCGAGTCCGTCGCGGACGAGGACGAATGGGAGCAAGTCGCCGAAGCGTTCGACGACCTGCAGTTCGGCAGCGACGAACAGCCTTAGGTCCATCGATTAAGAGCGGGCGACCGCTCTTTTTCTCGGTGATTCAGAAAGGATAAAATGCGCTATCCTGATCTGAATCACCTCCGACATAAACGTTATCCCGCCGATCCTAAGGACGGCGTAAGCCGTTTATGCTTGGTGATTCAGAAAAAATTCGCTATCCCTATCTGAATCACCTCCGACAAAAACGCGATTCTGCGTCTAGAGGACGCCGAGAGCGTTTTTGCATGGTGACGACAGGTTTTGCTGGAGGGGAAGAAGCTTGAATAGAGACGATGAATCGACAACGGGATGGAGATCCATATACGACGACAAGAACAAGGAACGGATCCACAGACCGGCGGACAGAAGGGAGACCGCTGCGGCGGCGGAGACGGGGCGGCTGCCTTCGCTGTCCCGTTCGGCCTCTTCGCGTTCCGAAGATCCGGGCTGGAGCCCGGCGTCGGATCGCTCCGCGGCCGGTCGTGATTTGCCTCCCCGGCAAGAGCCGGAGGCGAGGACGACGTCGGTGCCGGCGGAGCGCCGCCGCAAGCCGAGAGTGGTGCTCTGGTCTTTCCTGATCGCGTTGAGCCTTGTGCTATCGGTGGCGGGCGGCACCTTGTTTTACATCTGGAACGGCCTGAGGCCGGCTCCGGCGCAATCGGCGCCGGTGAAGTTCACAGTCACGTCCGGTATGCGCGCGCAGAAAGTGGCCGAATTGCTGGAGGAGCAGGGACTTATACGTAACGCTTTTCTATTCAGCACCTGGTTGAAGATCGAAGGAGAAGGCTCCCGGTTTCAGGCGGGCGAGTACGAGCTGACGCCAGGCATGACCCGCGAGGAAATCGTGGCCAAGCTGAACGCGGGAGATACGGTCGCCGCAGAGACGATGAAGTTCACGATTCCCGAAGGCTTTACCGTGACGCAGATCGCCGAGCGGCTTGCGGAGAGAAACGGCATCGACAAAAACAAGTTCCTGGAGGCGGCAAGCAATCCGGAGCTGTGGACCGGGTCGATCTGGACGAAGGGGCTGCCGCTGGACAGCGATCTCCGGTATCCGCTGGAAGGGTATCTGTTCCCGGAAACTTACGAGATGAAGGCGGGCAGCACGGAGATCGAGATCATCAACCGCATGCTTGCCGAGCTGGACCGCAAGCTCGACCAGCTGCCCGAGGATTGGCTGAGCGTCATGGAGGATCGCGGCTTGACCGTGCACCAGCTGCTGACGATCGCTTCGCTGGTGGAGCGCGAAGTCATGGTCGACGAAGAGAGACCGATCGTGGCGGGCGTCATTCAGAACCGGCTCACGAAGAAGATGCCGCTGCAGATCGACGCGACGATCCAGTATTTGCTCGACAAGCAAAAAGAGAGACTGCTCGAGGCGGACTTGAAGGTAGACAGTCCCTATAACACGTATTTGAACGGCGGGCTTCCTCCGGGGCCGATCGCGACTCCGAGCCTGAAGTCGATCGAAGCTGCGCTTTATCCGGATCAGACCGATTACTTGTATTACGTGACGAAGAAGGACGGAACGAATACCCACCTCTTCGCGGAGACCTACGCGCAGCATCAGAAGAACATCCGGCTGAGCGAGCAGAACGTCAATCCATAATCCGCATTCCTGCGAATGCGCGCCGACCCGGCCAGCCGTTCCTACGCATCCGCGCGATGTACAGGGGCCGCTGGCCGGGTCGAAGATTTCCCGGAGGTGCCATACGATGACGACAACGATTCCCGAGCTGCTCATATCCGCCGGCTCTATGGCGCAGATGGAACGTTATATTCGGGCCGGAGCTTCGGCCGTTCTGATCGGCGAAGCCCGGTTCGGGATGAGGCAGCCGGCCGATATCGGACAGGACGCGCTGAAAGAGGCCGCAGAGACGGCTCATAAGCTCGGCGCGAAACTGTACGTTAACATGAACAAGCTGTTCCGCAACCACGAGCTGGAAGGGCTGCCCGATTACTTGCGCGCGGTGCGCGCGGCGGAAGCCGACGCCGTCGTCTTCGGCGACCCGGCCGTGTGGATGAACGTTCGGGAGCACGCTCCCGATCTGACCTTGTTCTGGAATGCCGAGATGACCGGGACGAATTCGTCGTCCGCCTCCTACTGGGGGAGACGCGGGGCGGCTCGGGCCGTGATCGCCCGGGAGCTGAACGAGGAGGAGATCGCCGATCTGAAGGCAAAGGCGGGGATGGAGATCCAGGTTCAGGTTCACGGGATGACGAACATTTATCATTCCCACCGCAACTTGTTAGAAAGCTACATGCAGCATCTCGGCCGCGAGGCGACGCTGATACGCAGAGGACCGGACAGAGGGCTGTTCCTCGTCGAGGCGGAGCGCCCGGACGAGAAGTTCCCGGTGTACGAGGACGCCAACGGAACCCATGTCATGAGCCCCGACGACATCTGCCTGCTCGAAGCGCTCCCCGAGCTGATCCGTGCGGGCGTCGACAGCTTCTATATCGAGCCGCTGCTCCAGACCGACGAATATAACGAGACCGTGCTCCGCGGCTACCGAGAGGCGCTGGACCGCTGGCGGGAAGCTCCCGACGCTTACGCGTTCGACGAGCAGGCCCTGGAGCGCATTCGTCGGCTGCAGAACCCGGACCGGGAGCTGGGCTTCGGATTTTTGTACAAGGAGCAGGTCTATTAAACCGAACGAGACGAGGAGGGAGAAGGATGGTTCAAGCCGCAGTTCGGGATAAGCCCAAATACGCAGGCAGAAGGACGCGCCTGGACAAGCCGGAATTGCTTGCCCCGGCCGGCAGCCTGGAGAAATTGAAATTCGCCGTTCATTACGGAGCCGATGCCGTCTACATCGGCGGGCGAAAATACGGCCTGAGGTCCAATGCCGACAACTTTAGCCTCGAGGAGATGCGGGAAGGCGTGGAGTTCGCCGCCCGCTATGGGGCTAAAGTATTCGTGGCGACGAATATTTACGCTCATCAGGAGGATTTGGACGGCGTGGCCGACTATTTGCGGCAGCTGGAGAGCGTCGGCATCGCCGCCATAATCGCCGCGGATCCCGCCATCGTGGAGACCGCTCAGAAGGTTGCCCCCGGACTGGAGGTTCATCTGAGCACGCAGCAGTCGACGATGAACTGGCAGGCGGTGCAGTTCTGGAAGGAGGAAGGGCTGCCGCGCGTCGTGCTGGCCAGGGAGACGACGATGGAGGAGATCGCGGAGATGAAAGCCCGGGTCGACATCGAGCTCGAAGTGTTTATTCACGGAGCGATGTGCTCTTCCGTATCCGGCCGCTGCGTGCTGTCCAACCATTTTACCGACCGGGATTCGAATCGGGGAGGCTGCTGCCAGTCGTGCCGCTGGAAGTACGATCTTCACGCCGACGAGCAGTCCGTCGCGAAGCCGGGAGAGAATCTGTTCACGATGGGCTCCAAAGATCTGTGCATGATCAAGCATATTCCCGATTTGATCGATGCGGGCGTCGACAGCTTTAAGATCGAAGGCCGCATGAAAAGTCTCCATTATGTCGCATCGGTCGTCAACGCTTACCGTCAGGCGATCGACGCGTATATGGCCGACCCCGAGCGCTACGAGCTGAGGGCCGAGTGGGTCGACGAGATCGGCAAGGCGGCGAATCGTCCGCTGAATACCGGATTTTTCTACACGACGCCCGGCGCGGAGGAGCACATCTACGAGCCGGAGGAGAAGCCGGCTCCGTACGATTTCGCGGCAGTCGTGACCGGCTATGACGAAGCCTCGGGCGTCGCCACCGTTCAGCAGCGCAGTCCGTTCCGGCCCGGGATGGAGGTTGAATTTTTCGGTCCGGGAGGCCGGAGCTTCGTTCAGCGTCTGGACGAGCTTGCCGACGAGGAGGGGCGCGGCCTGGCGGTCGCCCGACATCCGCTGCAGGCCGTTCGAATTCGAACCGCCCAGCCCGTTCAGCCTATGGATCTGATGCGCAAGAGACTATAGCCTCAATTGGGCGCAAATATTTTTTGGGAAATACCGGAGGAATAAAGAGGAAAAAGAAATAGACTTGTCGAATTTGTTCACCTAAAGGTAAACTTGACCGCCCGGACGGCCGATAATTACCTTGTTGCGTGGTTCAAAAGGCAGGTCTATTTTCTGATGCCGCCAGATCGTCGTCACTACATAGTCGTCACTACATAGTTGGAGGGTAATAGCAGATGAAACAATCGTGGCGTGAAAAATTAGGATCGGTAAATTGGAAGAAAGCTTCCCAATCGGTAGGCGGATTATCCAAGCGCGTGGGCGGACAGTTCAAGGAGTCCAGATTCGAGAACCCGATACGCTCCGTAGGAATGAAGCTCTTTCTGCTCATATTCTGCAGCATTCTGGCGTGCGTATTGATTCTGGGATGGTTTTCCTACTCCAAGTCCAGCTCCATCATTCAGCAGAAGGTGGCCGATTCGAGCAGTCAGACCGCCGTTCAGACGGCCGGCAAGATCGCCCTGATGCTGCAGGGCTACGAGCGCCAGTCGCTGCAGTTCATCACCGATTCCTCGTTCATCAACCTTCTCGGAACGCTTGCGGTTTCGAAGGACGATTACGAGACGTTCGATACGGCGCGGCAGCTGACGGAGAAGATGAACAGCGTCGCGATGGCCGATACGAGCTATGAATCGATTTCTTTGATTCCGATGTACGAAGGCGGACAGTTTATTTCTACGGGCACTTCGCTGAACCGGGAAGGCGTCGCCGAGCAGCAGTTCCTCCAGACGATCTCGGAGGCGAACGGCAGAGCGGTCTGGATCCCGACGCTGGCCAAAGGACTGGACAACAACCGCTCCGCGCCGACCTTCGTGCTCGGCCGCCTTCTGAACCAGGGCAAGCCTTATCTGATGATTATGGAGATCAAAATCAAGACGCTCCAGGACGAGATGAAGTCGGTCAACTTCGGAGAAGGCAGCTCCGCCTTCATCGTCGCGGAAGACAATACGATCGTGTACGCGGCGGAGACGGAGCAGATGGGCACCGCTTATCAATACGAGCTCCCGGGTCAGGATGCATCTTCCGCTACGATCACGGTTAACGATACGAAAGTGCTGTCGTCTGCGGGTCTGCTGGAGAACAACGGATGGAAGCTGATCGGCAACATCCCGGTGTCGGCTCTTGTCAAAGACGCCAAAGCGATCAGCAATCTCACCTGGCTGATGTCCCTGATCGCCGCTTTGATCGCGGCCGGTATCGGCATGATCGTCATGCTGACGGTGGGTCGTCCGCTGGCTCAGCTGCGCACGCTGATGAATCAGGGTGAGCAGGGCAATCTGACCGTCCGTTCCACGATCCGTTCCAAGGACGAGATCGGCCAAGTGTCCGACAGCTTTAACAGTATGATGGAGAAGATTACCGACCTTGTTCGTCAGACGAACCTGTCTGCGCAGGAAGTGCTGGAGACGGCGTCGTCGCTGTCGGACGCCTCCCGCAAGACGGCCGGCGCGGCGAAGGAAATCGCGGTAGCGACCGAGGAGATCGCGGGCGGCGCGACGAATCTGGCGGTAGAGGCGGAGAAGGGCTCCGATCTGACCGTTCAGATCGGCACGCAGGTGCAGACGGTCATCGACTCCAACACGGAGATGGGCCAGTCCGCGAACGAGGTGGAAGAAGCCGGACGCACCGGCTCGGTTTATATGGACAACCTGATCCAGAAGACCGGTCAGACAGAAGAGATGACGCGCTCGATGGTCGAGAAGGTCGACAAGCTGCAGGAGAGCACCGGCTCGATTCGCAAAATTCTCGACGTTCTCGGCAACATTACGAAGCAGACGAACATTCTGTCCCTGAACGCGACGATCGAAGCGGCGAGAGCCGGAGCGGCAGGCAAAGGCTTCATGGTCGTCGCCGACGAAATTCGCAAGCTGGCCGACCAGTCCCGCGAATCAATCGGCGTCGTCGGAGATATCGTGGAGACGATATCCCGCGAAATCGAGGAAACGGTCAGCGTATTGTCCGAAGCGTATCCGATTTTCCAAGAGCAGATCGACTCGGTGCGCGAAGCCAATCAGATCTTCGTCACGGTGCAGGACAATATGAGCGGATTTATTAGCAGGCTGAGCTCGGCTACGGATTCCGTCCGGCAGCTCGAGAACGCGCAGGGGACGCTGGCGATGGCGATGAGCAACGTCAGCGCCGTGGCCGAAGAGGCGTCCGCGACGTCCGAGGAGGTCGCTTCCTTGAGCAACGAGCAGCTGAGCATTAGCGACGGGCTGGTGCAGCTGTCGAACCGCCTGGAGGCCGTATCCGGCAAGCTGCGCGAATCGCTGAGCAAGTTTACCGTCGCTTAACGTTATGGATGAAGAGGTTCTTCCGGCCGCAGTCGGAGGGACCTCTTTTTTTGGGATTCAGACAGTATAAAATTCGTTTCCGTATCTGAATCGCCGCCGGCATAAACGTGATCCCGCCGATCCTGAGGACGGACAAAAACGCGATTTTGCGTCTGGAGGACGCCGAAGGCGTTTTTGCTTTCACTCCAATATGGAAATGCTAGGGAGGAGAACAGGAAAGGGGCGACGATCATGGGCGGTTACAGAGTCAGGGCGTTTCGAACGCTGGTGCTGATGGCGGCTTTGTTCGGCATCGTGTGGGCGAGGCTGACGTGGCTGCAGATCGGAGGCGGCGAGAAGAAGGGGGGCGGATCGCTGAGCGCGGCTGCCGTTCTGCAGCATTCCGACGCGCTGCTGCTCGACAGCGGCCGCGGACAATTCCGCGACCGGCGCGGGCGGCCGCTGACCGGACAAACGGTGAACGCCTTGGCGGCCTTTCCCGCCAACGGGCTGCCCAGAGGGGAGGAGCGCGCCGTTCGCGAGCTGGCGGCCGGCCTGAATGTCGAGGCGGCGGAGCTGCAGGAGTGGCTGGGAGCGCTGCGGGAGCCGGACGTTTGGCGACGGCCCGGCTCGTCGACGGCCGCCGACCTGACTAAGGAGCAGGCGGTCCGGGTCAAGCGGGCGAACCTGCTCGGCGTGGACGTGCTGCCCTACCTGAACCGCTACCCTTCGGACATCGCGCCTCTCCATGCGATCGGTTATATTTCACAGCACCCGGAGCGCGTGAAGGCCGTCTACGGAAATCGAATCTTGCGCCATCAGATGAAGGAGACCGCGCAGATCGGGGGCATCGGCCTGGAGAAGTCGCTGGACCGGCTGCTCCAGGGGAGGACCGCAACGACGGTCAAGCAGGTGACGGACGCGGCCAGAAGGCCGCTGCAGGGGCTTGGCTTAAGGCTGAACGCATCGGACAACCCGCACTTTCCGCTTCAGGTCACGACGACTATCGACCTGGACATTCAGCGCATCGCCGAGAGGACGATGCGCGAAGCCGGCATCGGCAAGGGGGCGGTCGTCGTGCTCGATGCCGCCAACGCCGATATTCTGGCGATGGTGTCGCTGCCGCGTCTCGATCCCTATCATGTCGGGGCGAGCGGAACCGACGAGCGCAACCATGCGATTACCGCCGTCCCGCCCGGCTCGGTGTTCAAGACGGTGACGCTGGCGGCGGCGCTGGAGGCCGGAGAGACGGGCTGGGAGGAAACGTTCTACTGCGACGGAGCCTACGGAAAGTACGGATTGAAATGCTGGAAGGAGGGCGGCCACGGCCGTCTGACGCTGGAGCAGGCCTATGCGCAATCGTGCAACGTCGCTTTCGCGGCGCTGGCCGAACGTCTCGATCCGGCATGGCTGCAGATTACGGCCGAACGCATGGGCTTCGCCAGACGCATCGGCTGGCACGACGACCGCTTCGTCGACGGGAAGCCGCTTCGGCTGCTGGAGGAAGAAGAGAGAGGGGCCGTTTTTTTGAGCAGGCGCATCGCCGAGGACGGGGGAGCGAGGGCCGGGTCCGGCATCGGCCAGCGGGACGTAAGAATTACCCCGCTGCAAGCGGCCAATCTGGCGGTGACGATCGTTAATGACGGCCGCGTTCTCGCCCCCCGCCTGGTAAAAGAGGTGCGCTATGCGGACGGAGGGCTGCTGGCCGTGCTGAACGAACAGCCGGCGCCCTCGAAGCATGGGGCGATCGAGCCGGAGACGGCTGCCGCGCTGCGCAGGGGGATGCTGGCGGTCGCGCGGGAGGGGACGGCCGCCGGCGCGCTGCGCAAGGCCGGGTGGCCGCTGGCGGGCAAATCGGGCACGGCGGAGCTGGCCGGCAAGCGGCAAGGCCGCAACGACCATTGGTTCGTCGGCTACGGGCCGGTCGGCCGCCAGCCGCGGTACGCGGCCGCCGTGCTGATCGAGGATCAGCCGGCAGGACTGCGCAACCGCGCGGCGGCCGTCTTCGGCCGGATTATGGACGGGATTCGCGATCTGGAGCTTCGGCAGCGGCCGTCTGCGGAGCGAGCGGATGAACGTTAAACTCGTCATTCGGAAACCGGATCCACTTGTGGAAATAGCCTTGGTCGTACAAGGCTTTCAATAGAATCATCAGAATCGGGGCCAGAATCAACCCGGCAACGCCGAACAGCGACAAGGAAACCATCATAAACGCCAGCATCGTGAAGGCGGACACGCCGACGGTCTGGCCGGTAATTCTCGGCTCCAGAAACTGCCGGGTCAGCGTGACGACGAGCAGCAGCGCCGTCAGCCAGATGGCGAGCGTCAGATCCCCGACGATGAACAGGTAGACGATCCACGGGATGAACAGCGTATTGATCCCCAGCAGCGGGAGAACGTCCAAAATCCCCGCAAGCAAGGCGATCGAGAAAGCGTTATTGACGCCGAGAGCGAGCAGAGCGGCGAAAATCACGAGAAACGTAATGCTGATCAGCTTGCCCTGCGCTTTCAAGTAGGCGCCGATCCCCTTGAACACGTTGTTGCGCAAAAATTCGAACGCGATTTTCAACGTTTTGGGCGCCCGGTCGGTTCCGAGCTTCTTCCACGACTCGATTTCCAGGCTGAGGAAATAAGCGAGGATGATCGCGATCGAAATGTTCAAAATGAACGAAGAGAAGGAAGTCAGAAAGCCGACGAGCCATTTCAGAAACTGGCCGGCCCAGTTCGCGCCGAGGTCGGTCACGTAAGCGGCCGCCTCGGTCAGCTTCTGGGCGATGTCCGGCGGCAGCGCCTCGGCCTGATTTTGCAGACGCTCGGCGATCGATTTGACCTGGTTTTCCAGCAGATTTTGATATTTCGGCAGATCGTCGGCAAGCTGCGTGATCTGAATCGTAAAAATATAGCCGAGTCCGAAAAAAGCGGCCAGAATGACCAGCGTAAAAAACAGAATGCTGATGCCGGTGGCGATCGATTTGGGCAATCCGATGCGATTCAGCCGCCTGGCAAGCGGTTCGATAATCCAGAAAATAAGGAAGGAGAGAAACACGGGCGTGGCCAGATTGTACAAATAGCTGAATACGTACATCGTCAGCCACACGGTAAGCGCGATAACGCCAATGTCGAAGGCGGTTCTCCAATATTTTTGATACAATGTGAGCATTAGTCAGCCTTCCTTTTCCGATTCGTTAGTTGCTTGTCCAACCGATCTATTGCTATAGTACATGATAGCAAAAAAGATGCATATCGGCATGCCTATTTTTCGGGAGCATATGTTAAAATAAAAGGCAGGCCGACAACCGCGCGCTTAACTAATATGGCAATCAAGATGGTGGGGAAAGCATGGAACTCATCCTATGGATCGGTTTTTATTTTTTGACTTTTTACGCTTTTTTACCGGCTTTGATCAGTCGGATTTTCGGGTACAGAGTGTTCATGAACGGAAAATCGGCGGACGGGATTTCCCTTACGTTCGACGACGGGCCGGATCCGGAGTATACGCCCAAGCTTCTCGATCTCCTGAAAGCTCACGGAGCGAAAGGAACCTTCTTCGTCGTCGGGGAGAATGCGGAGAAGCATCCCGATCTGGTGGCGAGAATTCATGAGGAAGGGCACGTTCTGGGCATTCATAACTACGTCCATCATATGAACTGGTTCATGCGTCCGAGCACCGTCAAGCGGCATATTCGCCAGACGTCCGACATTATCGAACGGATTACGGGGAAAAAGCCGATGTACTACCGGCCTCCGTGGGGCATTGTGAACGTATTCGATTACGCCAGGCTGGGCCACCTGCAGATCGTGCTGTGGACTTCCTTGTTCGGAGATTGGAAAAAAAGGATCGGTCCGGACAAGCTTTACCGCCGCATGAAAAGAAAGCTCAAGCCCGGCGAGGTGTTTCTGCTGCATGATTGCGGGAGCACGTTCGGGGCGGATCGCGACGCGCCGGAGAATACGATCGCAGCCGTGGAGAGAATTCTGAACGACGGCCGCAAGCGGGGTTATCGGTTTATCGGTATCGACGAGATGATCGCGGTGACGGAGAAAGCCAAGAAAAAGACGAGAGCCGGCCGTGAGACGGCGGGCGCGGAGCCTGCGGCCAGAATCGGACCGTTCAAAAAGGTGGTCATCGGCCTATGGATGCTGTGGGAGAAGCTGTTTCACGTCGCGTTCCGGCTTCGTCCTGTCGGCGACACCGGGTTCTTCAACTACCGCATTCGCAAGTATTCGGGACCTCGTCTCAAGCTTCATGGCGGCAGCGAGTTGAATTCGGGGGATCGGATCATGGAGATCCATTTCGAGAACCGCATGCTCGTGGAGATCGGACACCGGTCCAAGACGCCGCTGCAGCTGGCCATTCGAATCATTCGCGAGATCGAGAAAGTGCTGCCCGACATGGCGAGGGAGCTGGCCGTCGTCCCGAGGGGCGGCGAGGTTAAAGCGCTCTACGGAGTCTCGATGATTCATCGCGGCGGCGAGAGTCTGGGCTTCGAGATGTTCGACCTGCCGAAGGGCCTGTTCGCATGGTCGACGAACCTGTACTTGCGGTTCATGATCCGGGTCGTCCATCCGTCCGGCAGTCGGCGGGTGCGGGAGCACGGAGAATCGTTGAACCCCCGGATGCTGATTATGGCGCGGGAGACGCTGCTTCGATGGGCGGACGAGTCCCGGAAGCTCCGCCGCGGGCGGGAGCGGGCCGCCTCCAAGCTCGGCAGCGGCATCGTGACAAGCGCGCGCGATGCGGCGTCGGACGGCGGCTCCGCCGGGGAGTTGGAGGAGACGGCGGCGGGCAGGCTGGTGTAACCTCGGCCTCGGCTAACCCAAATAGGCTTCCCTTCCAATCATCTGACGATGACGGAGGGAAAGCCTTTTTTTTGTGCTTCAGCGTACTATGTCAAGAAATTTTTTCTGAAATTTGAGCAACTCAAACACACCTAACCACTTACTTTTTCAAAAAGTTAGCAACCGACAGAGGAGCGATGCTTGGAACCGGCCTTTCTTGGACTT
>NZ_JBHSEP010000014.1:0-154361 GCF_042654645.1 Cohnella hongkongensis
TGGCAATGGAGCGAAGGGGCGTCATCATTCAGCTCGAAGCAGAGAACAACTGGTTAACAGGAGGATTCGATGAAAGAGAGCAAGCCATTTAACATTCCAAAGCAGGTAGTTATAACAGCATTTAAGAGAGTCAAAGCGAATAAAGGAAGTGCAGGGATCGACGGTCTGGACATCAAGGGCTTTGAAAAAGACCTCAAAGGAAACCTGTATAAGATCTGGAACAGAATGAGTTCCGGAAGTTACTTCCCTCCACCGGTTAAATTGGTCGAAATTCCAAAGAAATCAGGCGGAACACGAGGGCTCGGCATTCCGACAGTCGGAGACAGAGTGGCTCAAATGGTAGTGAAAATGTATATAGAGCCGCGAGTAGAGGCCATCTTCCATACAGATTCCTATGGGTATCGTCCCAACAAGTCAGCGATCGATGCAATAAGACAAGCGAGGAAAAGGTGCTGGAAAAATGACTATGTCTTAGAATTTGACATCAAAGGTCTATTTGACAACATCGATCACGAGTTATTAATGCATGCAATGCGAAAGCACATCAGAGAGTCATGGATAATGATGTATATAGAAAGATGGCTCAAAGCACCGTTCATAAATGCAGAAGGTCAATGGATCGAACGCAAAAGCGGAACCCCTCAGGGGGGCGTCATCAGCCCTGTACTTGCGAATCTATTTATGCATTACGCTTTTGACTTGTGGATGAAACGGACAAATCCAAACTCACCGTTTGAAAGATATGCAGATGATGCCATTATCCACTGCAGCACGCAAGCGGAAGCTGAGAAGATTCTTGGAGAACTCAAGGAACGACTAGAGGAGTGCAAGCTCGAATTACATCCAACGAAAACCAAGATTGTATACTGCAAGGATAAGGATAGAGTAAAGGAGTATCCAGTCACTGAGTTTGAATTCCTGGGATATACCTTCCGAAGGGTGTTCATCAAAGACAGACTAGGGAGATTGCAGTTCAACTTCCTGCCGTCAGTGAGTGTTAAATCGGCTAAAGCATTCAGAGACAAAATAAAATCGATGCGAATTCATAGTTATACTGGTAGTAAAATCGAAATGATCGCTGAAATGCTATCTCCAATGGTCAGAGGCTGGCTTAACTATTTCACAAAATTCAATCCATCAGCAGTAAAGTACACCATAGACTGTCTGAATCGAAGATTGGTCAAATGGGCAATGTGCAAATACAAGAGGTTTAGGGGACATCGCAGTCGAGCAGAAAAATGGCTGAAAGAACTTGCAAAAAGAGAACCCAATATGTTTCCACACTGGGTTCTTGGAATGGTACCGTAACTGGCCGAATGATAAGAGCCGTATGAATCGAGAGGTTCACGTACGGTTCTGTGAGAGCCTGAAGGTGAAACTCCTTCGGGCTACTCGACTGAGAAGACGGGGGCTAGCCGCCCCCTTTTACTCGATCGGCTGCCTGCTTCCGGAAGGCCCGCAAATCGGCGGACATGACAAAACAAGTGACAGCCTGTAACTACTTAACTTCATGTCCGCATTTTACAATTTAATAGAAATTTTAGCGTGAAGTGGAGGTTGGATTATGAGGAAGAACAAAGCTTCGCAAGCGTTGCTGCGATTGCTGTGCATGCTGCTGCTGCTGGAAGCGTTCATGCCGATATTCGGCGCGTCGGCGGAGACGCCGGTCTGGGAGCCGCCCCAAGACGAGGCTTTGCCGTCCTGGGCGGCGAAGGAAATCAGGGAGCTGGGCAAGGAAGGCATCATTAAGGGGTATCCCGACGGTTATTATCGTCCGGATCGTTCCGTATCCCGGGATGAATTTGTGACGCTGCTGCTGCGCCTGAACGCTAGCCTGGGCAATCGCCCATCGGTTGAACTGGAGGGCGAGCTGAAGCGCAGTCTGACGGACACGGTGCCGTTCGGCGTCTATGAAGGCAAGCAGCCCGCGACCAGACAGGAGACGGCCTATTGGATCGGCGAGCTGCTTCAGCTGCAAGCGGGGCAGCCCCGATCGTTCCGCGATGCGGACCGCGTTCCGGACTGGGCGGAATCCGCCGTGTCGATGGTCAGCTCGTACGGGTGGATGCAGGGGTACGTGGACAACACGTTCCGCGGAGAAGCGACGCTTACGCGCGCGCAGGCCGCCGTCATCATCCATCGGATCCGGGAATGGTTGAAGGACGAAGAGCTTCATCTGTTGGCGGTGCTTGTCGCGGACAAAGACGGCAAGCCACTGAATGACGCGACGGTTACGGTGCACCGAAAAGGCGCAAGAGCCGTCAGCCAATGGGGCCGAACCGACGGCAACGGATTGTATTGGCAGCTGGCCGAATACGGAACGTATGACATCAACGCCTGGAAAGCGATGCTGCTGGCCAGCGGGCAGGTTAAGCTCGGCAGCGATACGGGGTTAAGCAAGCTGCGGGCGGAAACGGCCGCGACGATCGAAGGGAAGCTGACCGGGAAGGACGGGACCGCCGCCGTCGGAAACGCCATCGCCTTGACGACGAATCCGACGTTTTTCGGCGTAGCCGGTCCGGACGGGACTTTTAAAGCGTATGTCGTTCCAAGCCAGACGTATAAAGTGGCTTTAGTGGAAGATGAAGTGTTGCGCGCAAGGGTCGAGGAAACGCGAAACGCCCAGTCCGTTCTCGGCCGCTCCACGGTGCCGGACAGCCTGCGGCTGCTCGACGGTTCGGAGACGGAGCAGGAGGCATGCGATTGCCGGTACAACGAGCTTCAAGGCACGCTGAAATCGCCCGAAGCCGGCAAGACGCTGAACATCGGGACGATCGCGTTTACGGATACGGCAGTGCCGGGAGGGAGTGCGCCTGCCCCCGGAGGCGGGTATCCGTCCCAAGGCGGCGGCAATCCGCCTCCAACGCCGTCACCATCGCCGTCACCATCACCATCGCCATCACCATCCCCTACGCCGCCGCCGGACACGGAGCCGCCGACCGCGCCTATTGTCGTGGCCGCCGTACCCGGAGACGGCGAAATTACGGTCATCTGGACGGCCAATACGGAAAGCGATCTGGCCGGGTATAACGTTTACGTGAGCGAGGACGGGGGACAGACCTGGCAGCCGGGTCTGGACGCCGGGATCGCGACAAGCTATAGCGTCAGCGGTCTGGTGAACGGCGTGGAATACCACTTTGCCGTAACCTCCTACGATCGGAGCGGCAACGAATCGGAAAAATCGGGGATCGCGTCCGCCATTCCGAGAGGAGGGGAGGGAGAAGTTCCGTTGGCGCCGACGGGCCTGGCGGCAGAATCCTTCTCGGCATCGGCTGCCTTGCGCTGGCTCGCCAATGCCGAGCCGAATGTGGCGGGCTACAAAGTTTACGCGTCCGGCGACGGCGGCGCAACCTGGAGCGCCGGAACCGATGTCGGCGCGGCGACCAGCTATACCGCAACGGGGCTGATGAACGGATCGAGCTATCATTTTGCGGTCACCGCTTATCATGCGGCAGGCGCGGAATCGCCCCGATCGACAACCGTCCAGGCGACTCCAACGGCCGGAGCCGTTCAGCTTCCGCCGGATCCGATCCATGTCGCCAATCCGGTGCCGCTCGTCGAAGCGTCCGCCTTCCATACGATCGTGGATTTCCTGTACAAGGGCGACCAGCCCATTCAAGTCGGCGTGGAGGAGGACGCGATCACGCCGGAACGAGTCGCGGTGCTGAGAGGCAATGTCGTCGACGCCCATAACGAGCCGCTGGCGGGCGTCAAGGTGACGGTGCTCGGCCATGAGCAGTTCGGGCATACGTTCACGAGATCCGACGGCATGTTCGATATGGCCGTGAACGGCGGCGGGGAAGTGGTGGTTAACTATGAGCGGGAAGGCTTCATGCCTGCGCAGCGCAAGATCGGCACCGATTGGGAGCAATTTGCCGACCTGCCGGACGTGACGCTGCTGGCTCATGACAGCAAGGCGACGGAGATCGCATTCGACAGCGACGATTATCAGGTCGGACAAGGCAGCCCGGTAACGGATGAAGAGGGGACGCGGCAAGGCACGCTGATCGTCCCGCCCCATACGGCCGGCACGCTCGTGATGCCGGACGGCTCGACGCAGCCGCTCTCGAAGATGAGCTTCCGGGCGACCGAATATACCGTCGGCGAGAACGGGCCGTCCGCGATGCCGGGAGAGCTGCCGACATTCGTAGGCTATACGTACGCCGTCGAGCTGTCGGCCGACGAAGCGGTCGCCGCCGGCGCGGCGGAGGTTCGGTTCGATCAGACGTTATATTACTATGTGGACAACTTTCTGGAGTTTCCCGTCGGCGAGACGGTGCCGAGCGGCTATTACGACCGGCAAGCGGCCAATTGGGTGCCGTCGGCCAATGGCCGGATTATTGGCATCGTTAACGTGGACGGAGGCATGGCAGCCGTCGATATCGACGGCGACGGGGTTGCGGACGGCGAGCCGCAGTTGGCCGCGATCGGGCTGACTGCGGCAGAACGAATGGAACTCTCCCAGCTGTACGAGCCGGGCAAGAGCTTGTGGCGCGTGCCGATTGAGCATTTTACGCCATGGGATTTCAACTGGCCGTACGGACCGCCCGAGGGCATCGTTTATCCGCCGAATAAGCGGCCCGAACACATGCGGGATAGGATGGAGGACCCGTGCCACGAAAGCGGGTCGATTATCGGATGTCAGGATCAGTCTCTCGGCGAGTCCATTCCGGTTGCGGGCACGCCGTACAACTTGCATTATCAGAGCAAGCGGACGGAGGGCTATACGGACAAATCTGCGATGAGAATTCCGCTGAGCGAGGTTGGCGAGCTTCCGGATTCGCTGCAAAGCATCTCGGTGACGATCCATATCGCTGGACGAACGTTCAAGCGGAATTTCGCGCCTTCCTCCGGCCTGAGCTATACGTTCTATTGGGATGGCAAAGACGCCTACGGCAGGACGCTCCTTGGAAGCCATCCGTACACCGTGAAAATAGACTACAACTGGCGGATGCAATATTACGCTTCGCGTTCCGAATATGAAGCGAGCTTCTCCCGCTTGGGCGTGGCGGGCTCGGTCATCGGCAGCAGGAGTGCGCAGACGGTTGCGACGACCAGGCAGTGGGAAGGCGCCCTGACCAGTCCGGTACACCCTTATAAGGAAGCAGGAATCGGCGGGTGGAGCCTGAACCATTGGCACCGGTACGATCCCGCAACGAATCAGCTCGCGATGGGCAACGGCACTTCCCGGGTGCTGCCCGACCGCATGGGGCGGACGCTGCCCGACCTCAAGTCGCTTAACGCATTCGAGCTGAAGATCAGACCGGGGCCCGATCCCTCCGAGGAAGTCGTCCTGACGGACATTTACTACGTCTGGGATTTGCAGGCCGAACACGACGGCAACTTGATTCTGAGCGCCGCGAGAGTTGGCAACACGGACTTCTATCGGCTGACGAAGGACGGCGAGCTGCAGATGATTCCCGTAGAACCGAGGCCGTACGCCTACGAATTCGACGTAGATGCCGCCGGGAAGATCTATGCGAGGAGTTCTTCTGCAAGGGCCCTATACGAATATCAAGCAGGGGCAACGACCGGGAAGAAGCTTGCCGGGCTGAATCGGACTCAAGGGATTCCGAATCTCGATTACGATGGCAAGCGGGCGCTGGACGTCGAGCTTTATCGGGTGCACAATCCGCAGAAAGGCCCTGACGGCAGCATCTACTTCCGGGAATATTACTCCTTGTACAAGCTCGATCCGGACGGACTGCTGTCGGCTCTGGGAGAGAGGAACACGGTTGGCGTCGATCGCGGGCCCGCAAGCAAGAGGAACATCGGGAATATCGCCAATTTCTCGATCGCCGATAACGGAGGCCTCTATGTCGTCGATCGGGTAGGCGCGAATTGTCCGTATGATCCGACCGTCTGCCACGGGAACCGAATTCGTTATATTTCGCCCGAAGGCGTCATTACGCCGATCTTCGACGGCGGCAGCCCGACGAGAATCAGCGATATTGAACTCGGCGGGGACGGTTCCGTTTATTTTGTCGACGCCAGCCAGTACCGGCTGTTCCAGGTTGCGCCGGACGGCAAAGTAGAAGAGCCGTATTTTCAACCGATTGAAGTGATCAAGGATAAGCTGATTTCCGAGCTGGGCGAGCCGGACGAACAGGTCAACATCGAGCTGCTGGACATCGGTCCGCGGGACGAGTTGTATATCCTGGCGATTCATAAGAAATCGGGGACATCCCAAAGGTTCGTATACCGTCTTAGCGATAGGGTAGAAAATAGCGCCTTTTACCGTATTCCTTCGGCCGACGGCTTGCAGCTCTTCGAATTCGACCATGCGGGCCGGCATCTGCTGACGAGAAGCGCGCTGACGGACGTAATCGAATACCGCTTCGACTACGATTCCGCGGGCCGGCTGCTCTCCGTCGCCGATCGCGACGGCAACCTAACGGCGATCGAGCGGGACGGAGCAGGAAGGCCCGTGGCGCTGATCGCGCCGGGCGGTCAGCGAACGACGCTGGCGCTGGACGGCGACGGCGAGCTCGCCGAGCTGTTGAATCCGGCGGGCGAAACGTATCGGATGAAGTACGAGAACGGCTTGCTGACGGAAGTGACGAATCCGGCTCAGGGCGTCAGCCGGTATCAGTACAACGGGCAAGGTCTGCTCGTTCGGGCGGTCGACCCGCAAGGCGGCGTCAAGACGCTGCACAGGACGGCAAACGGCGACGGGTATTCGGTCGCGTTCACCGATCCGGGCGGCCTGACGACGCTGTACGAGGTGTCCGAAGCGGACGGGAAGAAGATCCGTGCGACCACGGATCCGAACGGCTACCGCATCGTGAGCGAATCCGTTCCCGGCGTCAGCGAAACGTCGACGCTGCCGGACGGCACGGTCGTGCGCAAGACGTTCGGAACCGATCCCCGTTGGGGCAGGAACACGCCGTTCGTCTCCGAGATGACCTATACGTCTCCAGACGGCACAGTCGCCTCGTTCCGCGAGCGGCGCGAAGTCGACTTCGACGCCGAAGGCCGATTGTCGGTCTATAAGGTCACGCATACGCTGAACGGCGACGTGTCAACGCTTGCGTACGAGACGGCAAGCAAGAGGTTTACGCATAGGACTGCGGAAGGTCTCGTCACCGAGACCTACTTGAACGAGAAGGATCGCGTCGACCGGGTCGTCTGGCCCGATTCGGGGCTGCATCCCCTCGCGTACAGCTATGATGAGCAGGGACGTCTATCCCGAATCGCGCAAGGCGACAAATTCGTGCAGATCTCGTACAACGAGCGCAACCAGGTCGCGACGGAAAGCGATGCGTCCGGGAGCGTCAAGAGCTATTCGTACGACGAAGCCGGCCGCCTCGCGTCGGTGACGACGCCGGGGAACAAGACGTACGGCAAATCGTACGACGACCTGGGCCAATGGGCGGGCGTCGCGATGCCGGACGGAACCGTCTATCGCCAGTCCTATAATGCGCTCGGGCAATTCGGTCGTTCGGTCCCGCCGGCGACGGCAGCTGGTATCGATCGGATTATGCCGAGGGCGGAGCCTTGAGGCAGTCGCGGCTCGCAAGCGGGCGCACGGTGGACTATTGGCTGGAGGCGGACGGCAGCAGGAGGCCCGTTGCGGTGAACGATGCCGATATCGAGCGCGCGTATGCGTATGCGGGCAGCTCGCCGCTGGCGGCTTCGATCGTCAGCCGGATGCCGGGCGATCCGGCGAGAAGCCAGTCGATCGAATACGGCTATGCAGGCGAAAATGTCTCCTCGATGCTGCTAAGCGGCAAAGTGAATGCTTCGTTGACGTATGAATACGACGATTTCTTCCATGTGACGAATATCCGGACGACGGCAGGCGGATCGGTGTCCGATATCGCCATCGAGTACGATCGGGACGACAATCTGACCCGATACGGACCGTTCCGTTTCAACCGCGGCGGTCCGCTCCAGGCTGTCGATTCCATGAGCGACGGAGCGATGGACGTTCGGATCGAGTACGACGAGTACGGGCAAATCGCGGCGGTCGCCTATGTGCTCGCCGGACAAGAAGTCTACTGGGAGAGCTACGCGTATGACCTGAGAGGGTTCGTTACGGCTGCGACGATCGAGTCGTTAGAAGGAACGGAGACGATTCATTACGACTACGACGCCGACGGCCAACTGACGGGGGTTACCCGACGGGGACCGGACGGGCAGCTGACGACGGAAGCATATACGTACGACAGCAATAAAAACCGGACGTCCGGCACCGTGAACGGAAGCGAGACGGTAATCAGCGCCTACGGGCGGCATGACGTGCTTCAGCAGGCGGGCGATCAGGCGTACGTTTTCGATGCGGACGGCTACTTGACGAGCCGGGGGCAGGACGCCTTCAAGTACGGCGTTCGGGGAGAGCTGCTGGAGGCGACGGTGACGGGAGCCACTTACACGTATACGTACGACGGACTCGGCAGACGCGTGGCCAGGGACGATGCCGACGGCAGATCGACGCAATATGTGTACGGCAGTCCGGATGCGCTGCATCTGCTGACCGCTTCGATCGATCCGGACGGAGAGATGACGACGTACTTCTATAATGAGGCGGGACTGCTCATCGCACTGGAGCGGGGCGGCAGCCGGTATTACGTAATCACGGACATGGTCGGCACGCCGAAGCGGGTGCTCGACGGCAGCGGCGGAATCGTCAAGTCGCTGCGCTACGACAGCTACGGCCGGCTGCTGTCCGATTCGAACCCCGGGTTCCGGCTTGAGATCGGCTATGCCGGCGGGATCGAGGATCGCGGCACGGGGCTGGTCCGATTCGGCTACCGCGATTACGACGCCGCATCGGGAAGATGGACGGCGCGGGATCCGATCCTGCTCGAGAGCGGTCAGGCGAATCTATACGCATATGTCAACAACAATCCGGTTATGATGAGAGATCCGTGCGGTCAGTTCTGCGTAGGCGGAAGCGCCTATGCGGGCGTCGGAGCGGGGGCGAAGGTGTGCCTCACCAAGGAGGGCTTCTCCTCCTGCGTCGAAGGCGGCTTCGGCGCCGGCGGAGGACTGGAGGTATCGCCGGCGGAGGGACTGGCCAATAACGAGCTCGTCCTGGAAGCAACCGCCAAGGCGACGCTCGGTATCGCCAGCGTAACTACCGGATACAAGGCGGCGCATCAATTCGACACGGACTGCCGGACGTCCGGCGCCATCCTGAAGGGGGATGTCGGGCCTTTCAGCGCTGATATTCTGGATCCGCGCAACTCGACGTTCAACGCGCAAGCAGAGGGCTTCAAGCCCCAGTTCAAAGACATGTTCAAGAGCGGCGGTTTCAAGGCGGAAGCGGCCTTGAAGGCGAAGCTGTGCCGCAATCTCCGCTGGTAGGCTGGAGAGGCTGAAACGGCGATGCAGGGGAGCAATCCCTGCATCGCCGTTTCCCGTTCCGCTAACGATACGTTACCGCCGGCTCCAGCAGCGTGATCGTCCCCTCGTTCGCGTTCAGATTGGCGAAAGCTCCGATCGGGATCGCCGCCTTGTACGTGCCGTGCCCGGAAGCCAGGTTCGCGATCAGCGGCTTGCCGATCGGCACGAGAAATTCGTCGATCAAGTCCTCGTACGATTTCCCGTAGGCGTCGGGACAACTGTCGCAGCCGCCGAGGAGAAGCCCCGCGCAATCCCGGAATTTGCCGGCCAGCGCCAGATGCTCCATATACCGGTAGACAGTGTTGACCGGCTCATGGACGTCTTCGAGCAGAAGGATTCTGCCCCTCGTATCAACCTCGTAAGGCGTCCCCAGCGTGCCGACGAGCGAAGTCAGGTTGCCGCCGGCGATCGGTCCGGTCGCGCTTCCGGGAACTTTGGGGATCAGCGGCATGCCCGGCGGATTAACGATTGCCCGGGGCGCCGCGGTGGAGGAGGTCGCCGTAAAAAACTGCTCGAAGTTGTACGGAGGGGTATCCGGCTTGAAGTCGATCAGCAGCAGACTGTGCAGCGTCACGATATCCGACAGCTGCGCCAGCGTGTTCAGCAATACGGTGATGTCGCTGTAGCCGCTGACGATCTTAGGATTCGAGCGGATAAACCGGTAATCGAGGTAAGGCAGTATCCCCTCTACGCCCACGCCGCCGCGCGACGGCAAAATCAAGCGCACGTTCGGATCCGCGAACATCGTCATCAGATCCTCGGCGCGATCCCGGGCGCTGCCCGCCAAAAATCCGTCCGCCGCATAGACGTTGCGGCCCGTTACGACGTTCAGCCCAAGAGAACGAAGGTAGGCGATCCGCGCATCGATCGTCTCCGCCGCAAGCGGGCTTCCCAGCGTAACGATTCCTACCGTATCTCCACTTTGCAACGCCCTCGGTTTGATGCTCATGCCGATCACCGTCCCCCGTTAACGCTATTGCTATGATATGAGCGACGAGCTTGGGTTTATCATGCCGGGAGCAAACTTTTGCTCGGGACAGAGCGTTCGATGGAGACGGGGCTGTCTGATTTGTAAAAGCCGACCATACGGCCGAGGAGATTTTCCGCACGGCCCGGAAGGGAGAGCCGGAGAGCCGGCGCCTGATCGAGGACGATATCGATTATTTGGCTATCGCGATCTTGCCTCCCTCTTGATGTGAACCGGGCAAAGCTTTAGACTCGGAGTAGGCGTAGTACAGAGATTGACGGAAGGGGCGTCCGCCATGATTGTCGTCGGTTTGGCCGGTTGGGGGGATCACGATACGCTGTACGCGCCCGGAACGGCGGCGAGGAACAAGCTGCAGACGTATTCGCGGCATTTCTCCATCGTCGAGCTGGACAGTGCCTTCTATGCAGTACAGCCGCCGGACAGAATGGCTCGCTATGCGGAGGAGACCCCGGACGGCTTCGGCTTTGTCGTTAAAGCGTATCAAGGCATGACGGGCCATCTGAGAGGCAAGCCCTACTACCGCGATGACGAGGAGATGTATTCGGCGTTCCGGGACAGTCTGGAGCCGGTACGGGCGGCCGGCAAGCTGAAGGCCGCTCTGTTTCAGTATCCGCCCTGGTTCGACTGCACGAGGGACAACGTCCGCTTGCTGCGCGAGACGAAAAAAAGAATGAACGATTTCCCGTGCGCGCTGGAGTTTCGCCATCAGAGCTGGTTCGTGCCGGAGATGAGGGAGCGAACGCTGGCCTACATGAGAGACGAAGGGTGGATTCACAGCGTATGCGACGAGCCGCAAGCCGGCGCCGGCTCGATCCCGGCCGTTCCGGAGACGACGCACCCGGACTTTACGCTCGTCCGCCTGCACGGCAGGAACGCAGCAGGATGGAATCAGAGCGGCGGCGCGGACTGGCGGGAGGTCCGGTATCTGTACGACTACAGCGAGAGTGAATTGAACGAATGGACGGAGATCGTCTGCAGGCTGGCGCAGAGCTGCCGTGAGGTCGGCGTTATTTTCAACAACAACTCCGGGGGGCATGCGGCCGGCAACGCCAAGCAATACATGCGGATGCTCGGACAGCCCGTATACGAGCTGCCGGTCGCGAGCGAGCCGGAGCAGCTTGATCTGTTCAACTTATAGGGACACGAAAGGAATGGCGAACATGCTTAAATTCGGCATTATCGGAACGAACTGGATTACGGACGATTTCATTGACGCGGCCAAAAGAAACGACGATATCGAACTAACCGCCGTATATTCCCGAACGGAGGAGAAAGGACGAGCGTTTGCGGACAAGCACGGCATCCCGAGCGTCTATACGAATCTGGAGCGGTTCGCGTCGGAAGGGGCGTTCGACGCCGTCTATATCGCCAGCCCGAACGCAGCCCATGCCGACCAAGCGATTCTGTGCATGGGCAAGGGCAAGCACGTGCTGTGCGAGAAGCCGCTGGCCTCCAACGCGCGGGAGGTAAGCCGGATGATCGAGGCGGCGCGGGCGAACGGCGTTCTGCTGATGGAGGCGATGAAGTCGACGTTCACGCCGACGTTCCGCGCGGTGCGCGACAGCCTGCACAAGATCGGAGCGGTGCGCCGGTATTTCGGCAGCTACTGCCAGTACTCCTCCCGCTACGATCTGTACAAGAAGGGGGAGCTGCCGAACGCGTTTAACCCGGCTCTGTCGAACGGTTCGCTGATGGATCTGGGCGTCTACTGCCTCTATCCGCTTGTCGTGCTGTTCGGTGCGCCCCGGCGGATTCAAGCCAGCGCCTTCAAGCTGGAATCCGGAGCGGACGGAGCCGGCAGTCTGCTGCTCGACTACGAAGGGATGGACGCCGTCGTCCACTACTCGAAGATCGTCGACTCCTACTCCAGCGCCGAGATCCAGGGGGAGAACGGGACGATCGTGTTCGATAAAATCAGCCGGCCGGACAGCGCGCACATTCGCTATCGGGACGGTTCGGTCGAGACGCTCACCCGGCCGCAAGAGGACAACGCGATGTATTACGAGGTGAGGGCGTTCGCCGATCTGATCGCGGAAGGAAAGCTCGAATCGGACGTCAACTCTTATGACCGCTCGCTTAAGGTGATCGAGATCATGGACGAAGCCCGCAGGCAGACGGGGCTCGTCTATCCAGCGGACCGGGGATAGCGGTGTCCGTCGTTAACCGGCTGCGGGCGTTTAATTTTTCTTACTTTTCCATGTTCGCGCTGTTCCTGTCTTTTCTTCCCGTCTATGGCTCGAACGTCGGCATACCCGGCACGCACCTCGGACTGATACTCGGCGCGGGCAGCTTGATCAGCATCGTGTCCCAGCCGCTGTGGGGCATGGTCAGCGACCGGACGAGGACGATCAAGAAGCTGCTGCTGCTCCTTCTGTTGGCCTCCATTCTGTGCGGCACGCTGCTGTTCCAGGCGGATCGCGCATGGAGTCTGCTCGTGCTGGTCGCGCTCATGAACGCGTTCTTCCTGCCGACGGATCCGCTTGTCGAAAGCTTGAACTTTCAGACCGCAGCGAGAGAGAGGGTCGGCTACGGCGGCATTCGAATGTTCGGTGCGCTGGGCTATGCCTGTGTCTCCCTGTCGGCGGGGTATGCTCTGAAGCTGTGGGGCATGGAAAGTTTGAGCTGGATCTTCCTGGGCGTCGGAGGCGCGGCGCTGCTGCTGGCGCTCGGGCTGGCGGACGTTCAGGCCACGGCGGCTCGTCCGTCCTATCGCCGGCTGAGGCAGTTTTTCTCCCGGCGGGAGACGCTGATGTTTTTCCTGACTGTGCTGATCGTGGCGGTCCCACATAAAATGAACGATACGTTCATCGGTCTCTACATCGAGCAGCTGGGCGGAGACGTGCGGCTGACGGGGATGTCGTGGTTCGTCATGACGATCGCGGAGACGGCGATGTTTGCGTTCGTCTCCCGGATCGTCAAGCCCGGAACGGAGCAGGTCTGGATGACCGTAGCGGCGGCGCTGTACGCCGTGCGATTCGCGTTGAGCTCTCTTGTCGGCAGCGCCTCCGGGCTGGTCGCCTTGCAGGTTTTTCAAGGCTTCACCTTCGTTATTTTCTATGTCGGCGCTCTGCAGTATCTGTATCGGGTCGTGCCGGATCAGTGGAAGGCGACCGGACAGACGGCCATGACGGTTACTTTTTTTGGCGTATCGGGCATTATCGGGTCCGCCGCTGGAGGCTGGGCGATGGACGAGCTCGGCGGCGCCGTTTTGTATCGCGGAATGGCGGGCTTGGCGGTCTTGGGGGCGGCGATTGGCGTCTTCATGATTCAGAGGCCGGCCCACAATATGAAGCAGCGAGGCGAATGAACATGGACAAGAAACAGATTGGGGCCATCGTGAACAAGGGCCCTCAGGATTGGGCGATCGTTCAGCAGAGGAACGGAACGGCCGATATCGTTCTGGCAGGCAGGTGGCATATGGACGAGCCCGTTCGGGAGGCTCAGGCGTATGCCCGAGTCGTGCGCGAAGACAGCGCGGAGACGGTCGTCGGCTGGACGAAGGCGGAGATGGCGGAGAACCGCAGCTGGAGCGTTCGGCTGAACGGCGTGAAGGCGGGCGGCCTGTACCGGATCGAGACCTGCCTGCAGGTCGACGGCAATCCTGCCATGGAATGGGCCATTCGCGGCGATATGATTCATCACGTCGGAGTCGGCGATCTGTGGTTGATCGCCGGACAGAGCAACGCCGCAGGCTACGGCAAAGGACCGGTCAACGATCCGCCGGAGCTGGGCGTCCATCTGCTGCGCAACAGCGGCAGGTGGGATCTGGCCTCGCATCCGTTTAACGAGTCGACGAACACGCTGCATATCGAGAATCGGGAGACGGCCAATCCGGGCCATTCGCCTTTTCTCGCCTTCGCGAAGCTGCTGAAAAGGGAGCTCGGCTATCCGATCGGCCTCGTGCAGACGGCGCTTGGCGGCTCGCCGCTGAAGGCGTGGAATCCGCTGGAGGACGGAACGCTCTATCGCAATATGCTAAGCGTCGTTCGGGACGCCGGGGGCTCCGCGAAAGGCGTCGTCTGGTACCAGGGCTGCAGCGACTGCTATCCGGGCGATTGCGAGACGTACGCCGCCCGATTCCGTCAGATGGTCGAGCAGTGGCGGGCCGATCTGGGAGAGCCGGCGCTTCCGTTCGTCACCGTGCAGTTGAACCGTTATACCAAAGGCGGCGGAACGGAGGAGGACGATCGGGCATGGGGGCTCGTTCGCGAGCAGCAGCGCGTTGCCGCCCGAGACATCCCGAACGTGACCGTCGTCCCGGCGATCGACAGTCCGCTGTCCGACGAGATCCATAACAGCCCGGCCGGCAATCTGATAATCGGCGAACGGACGGCTCGAGCGGCGCTGGCTTCCGTCTACGGCCGGGACGTTCATTTCCGCGCTCCGGAAATCGCCGGAGCCAGCTATGTCGCAGCGGATGCCGGAGGGCCCGCCGTCGAGCTGAAGTACGATCACGTCGGGGGCTACCTGGTCTCGATCGGACCGAATCATCCGGTCTTTACGGTTGAGGACGAGGATGGCCGGGCGCCGATCGAGGAGTGGTCGATCTCCGGCAGAAGCGGCATTCGGATCAGGCTGGCACGTCCTCTCCGGGGCCAGGCGTTCGTCCACGGCGGCTTCGAGAGAAATCCGGCCCCGTATTTTCCGCTCGACAGCTTGACGTACATGCCTCCGCTGTCGTTTTACCAATATCCGATTCGATCAGCGGAGCATTAAGCTGCGATCTCGTTTTTGAGAGGCTGTCCTCTCAGTATTTAAGAGCTGTTCTCTAGAAGCTGTTCTCTAGAGGCAGTTCTCTAGAAGCTGTCCCCTCAGTAGGGACGTACACGACTGTAAATGAAGCGGGAGTATCCCATGCCCATCTGAGTTAAAGCAGAAGGCAGAAATGAAGCCGAAATAGCCGAACGGAACGAAGCGGAGAAATTTCCTGCTCGTCCCGTTTGGCGTTTTTGGTCTATTGCTGCTTTTTTGGTGATTTAGGAGTAGAAAATACGCTATCCTGGTCTGAATCGCCTCTGACATAACGTGATCCCGCCGATTTCATGGAAACCGGCTTAAGCCGTTTATGCTTAAGCAGATTATGGGCACTGCCAGACCGATACGCCGAGGAGCTTCGCCCAAAATGGGCGAGGAACGATCTGCCGGACCGTAAAACCTTATCCCTGTTTATGGAGCAACAGCCCCTTCGCCGTTCATCGGACCTTCGGCACCGCCGGCAGTTGTTCGCGGGCGCGCAGAGAGCGCTGCGGGGGCAAGTAACGGACGGCTTGCGGAGAATGGACGGAGAACCTAGCGCTGTTGTCAGGTTAAGCCGTTGTCGTATGCGATCGGTGGCTTGCAGCCTGACTTCAACTTCTAACGGTTACAGTGGCGCTTAATCGATCGTTTTCCCGAAAAACGAAAAGCTAACGGTTGCCACCGCGCTTATTATGGGGGTATCGAGCGAAATGGCGCGTTTTCAGCTGAAATAGCCGCTGCTGCAACCGTTACAATCTCCATATTGCGAAAACGGCACGATTAGCGGCGCTGGCAACCGTTACGTTTGTGGGTTGGCGTAGGTTGGTGGTTGCGTAGGCGCGGGCTGGTGGGCAGCGTAGGTTGGTGGGCTAGCTGGTGGGCAAGCGTAGGATGGTGGGCTAGCGTGGGCTGTCGCGGGTTCGTAGGTTGGTGGTTGCGTAGGCGCGGGCTGGTGGGCAGCGTAAGTTGGTGGGCTAGCTGGTGGGCAAGCGTAGGATGGTGGGCTAGCGTGGGCTGTCGCGGGTTCGTAGGTTGGTGGTTGCGTAGGCGCGGGCTGGTGGGCAGCGTAGGTTGGTGGGCTAGCTGGTGGGCAAGCGTAGGATGGTGGGCTAGCGTGGGCTGTCGCGGGTTCGTAGGTTGGTGGTTGCGTAGGCGCGGGCTGGTGGGCAAGCGTAAGTTGATGGGCTAGCTGGTGAGCAAGCGTAAGTTGGTGGGCTAGCTGGTGAGCAAGCGTAAGTTGGTGGGCTAGCGTGGGCTGTCGTGGGTTCGTAGGTTGGAGCAGGTCGGCATGTTGGCGCGAGTCGGCCCTTGTTCGCGATGACCGTCAGGACTCCGCCGATGGCGCCTATAGCCCCCGCCACTCGGTCTTAATGAATTTGTTGGCCCTGGTCTGGTCGCGTTTGAAGGAGCGGTTCAGCGGTTCGAAGTCGTCGACGCCACCATGCCGCCGGGGGAAGCGGCGAAGACGGGGCGAATCTTCGTCAACGCCACCACGCCGTCGGTGAAGGCGGCCGAAGACGGAGCGAATCGTCGTCGACGCCACCATGCCGCCGGGGGAAGCGGCGAAGACGGAGCGAATCTTCGTCAACGCCACCACACCGTCGGTGAAGGCGGCCGAAGACGGAGCGAATCTTCGTCGACGCCACCATGCCGCCGGGGGAAGCGGCGAAGACGGAGCGAATCATCGTCGACGCCGCCACGCCGTCGGTGAAAGCGGCCGAAGACGGCAGCGAATCGACGTTGACGTGACGGCGGGAACGATATGGCGTTGAAGCTCGTCGAGGGATCGTTCGTGCTGGGTGGGGAGATCCCCGATTGTTAACCTCGTTCGCGATAAAGCTGCGCGTCGTGTTAAACCAAGGTTAAATCAATGTTAAATGATTATCTCTATGTTAAATTTTTCTAGAGTTGTAGGAATGCTTCCGATCGCGCCGAACTACACAAGGAAGAAGCGCGCATAAATCGACATGCTGCTTCGACATTCGGAATGCGGAGGTCGTTCGGACAGATGATTGAATTCAAACGGGTAAGCAAGGTGTATCCCGGAGGCACGGTAGGGTTGAGCAAAATCGACCTGACGATCGCAGAGGGCGAGTTCGTCGTCATCGTCGGCTTGTCCGGCGCAGGCAAGTCGACGCTGCTGCGCTCGATCAACCGGCTGCATGAAATTACGTCGGGAGAAATTTTCATAGACGGAAGGTCGATCACCGCTGCGAAAGGCAAGCAGCTGAGAATGATGAGGCGGGGCATCGGCATGATCTTCCAGAGCTTTAACCTCGTCAAGCGGTCGACGGTGCTGCGCAACGTGCTGGCCGGACGGGTCGGCTATCACTCGACGCTGCGAACGATGCTGGGGCTGTTCCCGAAGGAGGACATGGAGCTGGCGTTCGACGCGCTGACCCGGGTCAACATGCTCGACAAAGCGTATCAGCGCGCCGACCAGCTGTCCGGAGGCCAGCAGCAGCGCGTATCGATCGCCAGGGCGCTGGCCCAGCAGCCGAAAATCATCCTCGCCGACGAGCCGGTGGCGTCGCTCGACCCGCTGACGACTCGCCAGGTCATGGACGATTTGCGCCGCATTAACCGGGAGACGGGCATTACGACGGTCGTCAACCTGCACTACGTCGACTTGGCCCGGGAGTATGCGTCGAGAATTATCGGCGTTCGCGCGGGGGAGATCGTGTTCGACGGAGCCCCGGCCGAAGCGACGGACGAAGCGTTCTCCGCGATCTACGGCCGTCCGGTGTCGGAAGAGGAACGGTTGGGGGGCAGAGCCGTTGAAGCCGTCTAGTCGTCTACAGAGCCTGCCTCCGAAGCCGCGGACGGGCTTGAAGTCGTGGCTGACGGCGGCGCTGCTGCTGGTCATTCTGTGGCTGTGCGCCCGGCAGACGGAAGCCTCCTTAAGCGAGCTTGTGCGCGGCATTCCGGAGATGGGCAAGTTTTTCGCCAAAATGGTTCCGCCGGACTGGGCTTACTTCCGCGTCGTGCTTAAGCCGATGATCGAGACCGTGCAGATGGCGATTCTCGGTACGACGTTCGGAGCGCTGCTGGCGCTGCCGATCTCCTTCCTGGCCGCAAGCAATGTGACGAAGCTGATCTTCCTGCGCGCTCCGGCCAGGTTCGTGCTCAATCTGTCGCGCACCATTCCCGACCTTCTGTTCGCCGCCCTGTTCGCGACCGTGTTCGGCTACGGTCCGCTTGCGGGGACGCTGGCGCTGACCTTTTTCTCGTTCGGCGTTCTGTCCAAATGGGCCTACGAGGCGATCGAGACTGTAGACGGCGGGCCGATGGAGGCGATGACCGCCGTCGGGGCGAACAAGCTGCAGTGGATTCATTTCGGCGTCGTCTCCCAGGTCGTGGGCCAGTTTATCGGCTTTGTTCTGTACATGTTCGAGATCAACATCCGCGCCGCGGCGATTCTCGGCTTCGTCGGAGCCGGAGGCATCGGCATCTATTTGAACCGGACGCTAGGAATGTTCCGTTACGACCAGACGCTGCTCATCATTTTATTCACGCTCGCGATCGTCATTGCGATCGATATGGCTAGCTCCAGAATCAGGGGGAAACTCGCATGAACCATCCTCATTCACCGGCCGCGCCCAAACCGCCCAGACCGTTTTACGCCCGTCCCCGCACATGGATCTGGCTGGCGGCGGCCGTCGCGGTGTACAGCTGGGCGTTCAGCGGCATTCCTTTTAACGGAATCAAAGAGACCGCTTGGCAGATCACGAAGGCGATCGTCGCGGGCCTGTTCAATCCGGACTGGAACTACGTGTATTTGGCGGAAGGGGAAGACCTGATTCGGGGCTTGGGCGAGACGCTGGCGATCGCCCTGCTCGGGACGGCGATCTCGGTCGTCATTACGATTCCGTTCGCTCTGTGGGCGGCGCGCAATCTGGTCAAGCTGCGGCTGCTGTCCGGCGCGTCCGCCTTTACGCTCAGCCTGATCCGCACGTTCCCCGACATTATTATGGCGATCATCTTCATTAAAGCGGTCGGTCCCGGCGCTTTCGCCGGCGTGCTTACGATCGGGCTCAATTCCGTCGGCATGCTGGGCAAGCTGAACGCGGAAGCGCTGGAGGAGCTGGATATGGGGCCGTCCGAAGCGCTGAAGGCCTGCGGCGCGTCCCGGCTGCAGACGATCTGGCACGCGATCGTGCCTCAGGCGATTCCGTTCTACCTGTCTTTCGCGCTCTTTCGTCTGGAAATTAACGTCCGGTCGGCCGCCATTCTGGGGGCGGTCGGGGCGGGCGGGATCGGAACGCCGCTCATTTTCGCCTTGGAGGGCCGGACCTGGAGCCGCGTCGGCATCATTTTGCTAGGCATTATCGTGCTCGTCACCGCGATCGATTGGATTTCGGGCAAGCTGCGGAAGAGACTGGTGGAAGGCCGGGGGTAAGAGGCCGGAAGGCGCTCCCTCACGGGAGGAGCCTGCTGCCGATGGAGGGGCGAGTCCGGTTGTGCGGCAGACCAAGCATAAACGGCTTACCGCCGTCTCTGGGATCGGCGGGCTCACGTTGATGTCGGAGGGGGTTCGGATCAGGATAGCGGATGCTATCCTTTCTGAATCACGGAGAAAGGCCCGGACAGTCCGAAGCCCTCGCGGAGCTTCGGGCCGACCGGGCCCTTCGTCTTATTGCAGCGCCTGCGCGTATTCGCGGACGGAATCGAACCGGCTGTCGTCGCTCTTGGCATAGCCTTGGTGCGAGTAGATTTCGAAGATGATCTTCCGGCTCTCTTCATTCTGGCCGAGACCGATGAAAGCGTCCTGGATCTTCTCGATCCACTCCTTGCTCATGTCGGGACGAACCGAGATCGTATCGTTCGGAATCGGGATCGTGAAGTGCAGCGCGGAAGTTTTCTCGAAAATATCCGGAACGTCGCCTTTCACCACGTTGCGGGCGTCCTGGAAGATCGCCGCCGCGTCCGCGTCTCCGTTCAGCACGGCCAGCACGCCTTTGTCGTGGCCCTTGACTTCGATGCTCTTCACGTCCGTGTTCGGGTCGACGCCGGCCTTTTTCAGCTCGACGGCCGGATAGACGTAGCCGGCCGAGGAGGTGACGCTCTGCCAGGCGATCGTCTTGCCTTTCAGATCGGCGAGCGTCTTGATGTCCGAATCGGCTTTGACGATAAACATCGACTTGTAGCTGTCGGCCAGCTCGGTCGTCGGCGATCCGTCTTCGTCGTTCACCCCGAAGCGCTGCGCCTGAAGAATGACCTCGGCGGCGCCCATTTCCTTCGCCTGTACATAAGTGTTAGGAGGCAGGAAGCCGACGTCGACTTTCTTGGACTGCATCGCTTCGATAATCGTGTTGTAGTCCGTCGATACGCTGACTTTCACGGGGATGCCAAGCGCGTCGCCCAGCAGCTTCTCCAGCGGCTTCGCTTTGGCTTCCAGCGTTTCCGCGTTCTGGGACGGGACGAATTGAACCGTCAGCTCGCTCGGAACGTATCCCGTATCTTCCGGGCTCGGGCTTGGTTCCGAACTCGACGACGACGGCTCGCTGGCCGGCGACGAGCTCGCGGCCCCGGGGGATGGAGAAGCATTGGACCCCGTGTTGTTGCTGCTGCCGCATCCTGCGATTACGAGCAGAAGTACAGAAACGGCAATCAGGAAACGCACTTTCGACAAACGGTTAAGCATGATTTCTTTGTCCTCCTCAATCTACTTTGGAAATAATGGGGAATACAAGCCTAAATCTATCATCCATTTATTCACTCTAATGCCGCAAAAGGTAAACTTGGCGCATACAATTGTAAATTTTTGATTAACGAACAGGAGAGATCACCGATGAACATCCCGATCCCTTATCAAGCGACCTTACTGTTTACGAGCGACGTCCACGGTCATATGCTGCCGATCCGCTATGCGGACAACTCGCCGGAGGAGTACGGGCTGCTTAAGCTGGCTTCCCTCGTCAAGAAAATCCGCAGCGAGCGGAGCAACGTCCTCTTCATCGACAACGGCGATCTGCTCCAAGGCACGCCGTTCGCCTATTATCACGCCTGCCTGGATCGCGAGTCCCCGCATCCGATCGTGGCCGCCATGAACGCGCTGGAATTGGACGCCTTCGTCCCCGGCAATCACGAATTCAACTACGGTTTGCCGTTCGTCGAACGCGCCAGAGCTCAATCCGAATTCCCGTGGCTGTCGGCGAACCTTCTGCGAGCCGGAACCGGGGAGCCCTATTTCGGCCGTCCTTATCTCGTCTTCGAATTGGAGTGCGGGGCGAGAATCGGGCTTGTCGGCTTGACGACGCCGTATATTCCGAACTGGGAGCAGCCGGCGAATATCGAAGGACTGGCGTTCGAGCCGGCGGTCGACGCGGCGCGGCGCTGGGTCGCCCATCTTAAGAAGCGGGAGCGCGCGGACGTCGTGGTCGTCTCCTATCACGGAGGCTTCGAGCGGGATTTGGACACGGGAGAGGAAACCGAGGAACAGACAGGGGAGAACGAAGGCTGGCGGTTGTGCCGCGAGGTCGAAGGGATCGACGTGCTGCTGACCGGGCATCAGCATCGGAGGATCGAGGGCGCCAAGATCGCAGGCACGCACGTCGTGCAGCCGGGCTATCAGGGAAGCTGTCTGGCGCAAATCGAGCTTGGCCTGGCGCGGGACGATGCAGGGCGGTGGAGTCTGGTCTCGGTCGAATCCTCCTTGCGGGAAGCGGGCGAAGCCGAGTCCGATCGGGAGCTGGCGGAGCGTATGCGCGAAAACGAGGAAAGGGTGCAAGGCTGGCTGGATCGGCCGTTGTGCGAGGTGCAGGGAGAGATGCGGATTTTCGACCCGATGGAGGCCAGGCTGCGGGAGCATCCGCTAATCGAGCTCGTGAACCGGATTCAGATGGAGGCGTCCGGGGCGGACATCTCCTGCACGTCCCTGTTCGACAATCGGTCTCCGGGCTTCGGGCCGCGCGTATCGATGCGGGAGGTGACGGCGAACTACCCGTTCCCGAACACGCTGAGGGTGCTGCGCTTGAACGGGGCCGACATTCGGGCCGCGCTGGAGCGGACGGCGGCGTACTTCACGCTCGACGGGAACGGAGAGATTGCGGTCTCGCCTTCATTTGTCTATCCGAAGCCGCAGCATTACAATTACGATATGTGGGAAGGCATCGAATACGAGATCGACGTCTCCCTTCCCATCGGCAGCCGGATTCGGACGCTGACCCGGGACGGGCGTCCGCTGGATCCCGAAGGGCAGTACGACGTCGTGATGAACCACTACCGGGCGTCCGGAGGCGGCGATTACCGGATGTTTCGGGGGAAGCCGGTCGTCCGGGAGGTGACCGTTGACATGACGGAGATCATTGCCGAATACTTATCGAAAGCGGTCGTCGTCCGCGCCAGCGCGAACGGCAACTGGAAGGTCTATTCTTAAGAAGGGCGGTGCCGCCGATGGCGGATACTCACGTCTATACGAAAAAAGAGGAAATCGCGAACGCCATCACGCACGGCCTGGGAACTCTGCTCAGCATTGCCGGCCTCGTGCTGCTGATCGTGTTCGCAAGCCGGGAGGGAACGGCGTGGCACGTCGTCAGCTTTACCATTTACGGCGTGACGATGCTGCTGCTCTATACGGCGTCGACGCTGGTGCACGCTTTTCCTCCGGGCAAGGCCAAGGATCTGTTCGAAACATTCGATCACTCGTGCATCTACCTGTTTATCGCGGGAACGTATACCCCGATTTTGCTCGTCACCCTGCGCAGTCCGTTCGGCTGGTCCCTGTTCGGAGTCGTCTGGGGGATGGCGATTGCCGGGGTCGTGTTCAAAGCCTTTTTCACGAAAAAATATTTAGTGCTGTCCACGCTGTTTTACGTCCTGATGGGCTGGCTGATCGTCTTCGCTTGGGAGCCGCTGAACGCGCTGCTCGTTCCCGAAGGTCTCCGGCTTCTGGTCATCGGCGGGCTGCTCTATACGATCGGCACCCTTTTTTATGTGTGGCGCGGATTTCCTTACCATCACGCCGTATGGCATCTGTTCGTCGTCGCCGGCTCCGTGTTCCATTTCTTCGCGATTCTGCTGTATGTGCTGTAGCGGGTCCTTATGGATCTCCCTATCTCATAGAAACCGATTGCTTTCACGTTCTTTCTATTGCTATAATCAAGTAAACTTACAGATGCTACACTTGCACGGATCGGGAGAAAACAATATGGCAAACATTCGCTTGCTGCAAACGGCAGATGAGAGGGAAGCGGCAATACGATTGGCGGACAGCGTGTTCCGCAATGAGCGGCAGATATCCATGGGGACAGCCTATCCCAACGTATTCTCATTAAGTCTGGGACAATCGTTCGGGGTGTTTGAAAAAGACAGGCTGGTTGCTTTCATGGGCTTTGTTCCTGCGATTGTACAGATCGGGAAAGCGAGATTGCACATCTATTCCATTGGGGCAGTGTGTACGCATGCAGAGGCGAGAGGGAAAGGGTACGCAAGCCGTTTAATGTCTGCGGTTATTGCGCATGCTCGCGCATCGGAAGCCTCATTGATTCTGGTATCCGGACATCGCGCTCTCTACGAGCGAGCCGGCTGCTATCCGTTCGGCAGCACGAAGCGCTATCATTTGACTGCTGCGAATGTTCAGGAAGCAGCTTCCGGAATTGAGGTGAGGAAACGGCTGCCAACGGATTTGTTCCGACTGACCGAATTGGCCAAGGCAAGATTCAGTTGTTATGAGCAAAGCTTGACAGATCTGGCTGCATTGATCTTTAGCGAAGCTTACGCCAGCAATGTGATGTTTCACCACCAAGTGTGGGTCGCTGAACAGGGCGGGCAAGTTAAGGCGTTTGCGGTTATTGCGGCTCCCGAGGAGGCCGGGGCGTCGGAGTCCGCATCCGCACGTTCTCCATTCGTAGTGGAGTGGGCCGGCGATAGCGAGGCGCTATATGAGATCTATGCCCATACCCTTGGCACGGGGGTGTGGGATCGGCTTCAGATTCAAGTCAATTGGTACGAGCAGCAGCTGCATGAGTATTTCAAGTCAATTCCGAGCGAGACTTTAGCGAATTCGGGCTTGATCCGTTTGGTCGATCTGCGGCAGCTATGCGTTCAATTGGAGCCGTATTTAATTGAAAGAAACCGATCGGCGTCAGAACTGGAGAGACAGTTGGAACCTCTCGACGATGAGCGGCGTATTCGGGCTTTATTCGATCCGCCTTCCTCCGGCCATCCGGGAACGGACGGATTGCCGTTGCCGTTTCCGTATACGGTGGGATTAAATTATGTGTAGCACTGTAGTGTAGGACGCAGTTAATCACGAGCGAGGGATATTGATGAATAAGCCAACCACGATACACGATATAGCCAGAGCGGCCAATGTTTCATCGGCGACAGTGTCGCGCGTGCTCAGCAATAGCAGCTATCCGGTCAGCAAGGCAAAGCGCGAGCGCATACTGTCGCTTGCCGAGGAGATGAATTATGTTCCCAATCTGCTCGGTCGGCAACTGAAGGGAAGCAAGAGCACAACCATCGGGGTCATTGTCCCTTCGATCATGAACCCGTTCTATTCCTCCGTCTTGTTCGGGATTGAAGAGATTGCCCGGCAGAACAATTTTACCGTCATTGCTTGCAATTCGCTTCATGATCCGTCGTTGGAAGACGAGTATATTCGGACGCTTCTGGAGAAACAAATTAAAGGCGTTGTGATCTCCTCGATCTCCAGCGACAAGTCCCAATTTAAGAGTATGATCAAAGCAGGCGTGCATGTGATCGCCATTGACCAGAAGATTGAAGAGGATCACATCAGCCAGATCGAATTCGATTATCAGAAGGGGGGACACTTGGCGACGAAGTATCTTCAATCCAAAGGGCATACGCGGATCGGCTATGTAACTTCGAAAGTCGATCGGCCAAGCCGCAAAAGCATCCTGTCCGGTTACATGGAAGCGATGAAGCTGGAGGGACTTGAACCGCTCGTGGAAGAATCGAAAGCGGACTTCGTTGACGATGCGTTATCGGAATTCGATACAGGCAAGATGCTGACGGCGAGGCTGCTCAGTAAGCCTGTACCGCCGACCGCTATATTTGCTTGTAACGATATGATGGCGTTCGGTGTCATTCGTGAATTGTCGGAACGAAATATTCGCGTGCCGCAAGACATATCGGTGATCGGCTTTGACGGCATAGACCTGGGTCAGATGATCAATCCGCAGCTAACGACAATTAAACAGCCGGATTATGAGATGGGCAAGCTCGCTTGCAAAATGCTGCTGGATAAGATGAATGGAGCGGACGTTCCCGCCTACGATATTATTCTCCAGCCCGAACTGCTGGAAAGAGGCTCTGTTGAGCAGCGTTAAACATAGCTATTGCATGCGATAGCTACGCGCCAAAAAAGAACTCGATTACTAAAACGAACGTTCAAAAAGGAATATTAGAGCAATTTTACTTAGACTTTATGATAGAAACATTGATTTGTAAGGGTTTGCATGCTATAATCCAAATAGAAATCGATTACTTTAATTGTGGTTGGACGCAAAATGATAAAACGAAAAGGGAGCTGGTAGGTTTTGAAAAAGAAATACGGTTTATGGACAACGATGTTGGCGATGTCTCTTGTGTTCACAGCGTGTTCGTCTAACGGCGGCGGTTCTGCGAATTCGCCGGCAGCGTCGCCACCGAACGCATCTTCGCAAGCGAGCGAGTCGTCTGCGCCGCCATCAAGCGAGCCTGCAAAACAATTATCGCTGACGATCGGTTTGCCGGGCTCTTATGACGTTACGAAGAAAGAGATTATCGATCAGTTCATCGCAACGCATCCGCACATTACAGTAAAGGTTGAAGAGGCGCCTTGGGGCGATTTCGTATCCAAGATCGCCACGCAAATTGCCGGCAACTCGACGCCTGATGTGTGGTTCCAAGAGAACGCCACCATTCTGGGGTATGGCAAACGCGGCGTTGCCGAAGACCTGGGGCCTTACATTGAGCGAGATCTGAACGCTTCGGATTATATCGATGCGCTATTCTCGGCCAGGACGCCTGAAGGTCAGGTATGGGGAGTTCCTCACGGCACTAATGCGGTAGCGTTGGCTTACAATAAGAGCGCTTTCGCGGCGGCTAACGTAGATCTGCCGACAGACGATTGGACGTTTGCGGATTTGATCGAAGCGGCGAAGAAGCTGACGATCAAAGAAGGCAAAGATACGAAGCAATTCGGGTTTGTCGGAAATACGTCCATTGCAACGGGATGGTTCCCGTGGATCAAACAAGCAGGCGGATTCGTTCTCGATGATACCAAAACGAAATCGATGCTTGACGATTCGAAAACGCTTGAAGGATTAAGGCAATTGCGTCAAGGCATTGAAGAAGGCTACTTTACCAATAACGACTTCATAAAAGCGAACGGCACCGAGATGGATGTGTTCGCAACCGGTAAAGCGGCTATGTATTTGATGCAATACAGCCAGCAGGTCGGAATGAATGCGAGTTTTCCGGATGCGGATTGGGATGTCGTGAAAGTGCCGAAAGCGGTAGACGGCAACCGCTATGTACCGATGGTTACAAATTCCTGGTTGATCTCGTCCAGAGCATCGGAGGATAGCAAGGAAGCGGCATGGCAATTCTTGAGGTTCTACCTGGGCGATGAAGCGCAGAAGATGGTTGCGGAAAGCGGCGCATCGATCCCGGTCAAAAAATCTGCCTACGAAGTGTACGCGACCAGCACAACTAAGCCGTTGAACAAAAATGGCTTTATCGAAGGCGTAGCCGAGGGCGGCGTAACGACGGATGAGAACGCGAGCTGGGCGGAATGGAGACTGCTTGTCCAGCAGGAAGTGAATGACGCCGTTATACAAGGAGCGAAGAGTATAGAAGACGCTTTGGCGGCCGCTCATAAGAGCGTGCAGCAAGTGCTGGACGAAAATCAATAATCCATCGTTTTGCATATCGTTGAAAGGTGCTGCTTTGTTGGGGCAAGCGCCTTTCAACGTATAGAAAGGCAGGTATTTAATGCGCAGACAACAATACTGGGGGTATATATTTACACTCCCGTTTGTCATTAATGTTGTTGTATTTCTAATATTTCCTGTCGCTTTCTCCGCCTATATTTCGTTTACGCAGTATGATTTGTTTAACGCTCCCAAGTGGGTGGGGTTAACCAACTGGACGACGATGTTTCATAAGGATGAATTCTGGATTTCGATGCGAAATGTGTTTGCATTTGCGCTTATTTTCGTACCTTTGCAAACGTTATTTGCTTTTTTGATCGCATTTCTGTTGAATCAGGCGATTCGTGCCAAATCCATGTTCCGCTTGTTCTATTTTATGCCCGTTGTGACGCCGTGGCTTGCGGGCGGCGTCGTTTGGACTTGGATGTTTAATTACCAGTACGGGGTAATCAACTGGTTTCTCGGTCTGTTGCATATCGATCCTATTCGTTGGATAGACAATAAATCGTGGATTGTCGTCATTGGCAGCGTTGCGCTTGTGAATGTATGGAAGGGCGTAGGGCAATCGATGATCATATTGCTTGCCGGCATGCAGAACGTGCCTAAGGAAGTGCTGGAGGCGGGCCAGATCGACGGCGCCTCCGGCTGGAAGCAGCTTACGCACATTGTGTTCCCGATTGTAACGCCGATGGTTTATCTCGTTGTCATTCTATCTACGATATCCGCATTTCAAGCGTTTGATGTATTTCTGGGCATTTTCGGCGGTATTGAAGCGGGCATTTCACGAGAGATTATGATCCCCAATCTTGTTGTATACCGCGATTCGTTTATCTTGTTTAAAATGGGGCCTGCATCCGCGATGGCTTGGGTATTATTCTTCATTATTCTGGCTGTGACGCTGTTCCAACGGTACTTTGAGAAGAAGTGGGTGCATTATGACTAGATCGACTCCGCTCCCCATCAAAATGATCGTTTATCTGTTTCTGATCGCCGGCGCAATCGTTATGTTTTTCCCCTTTGTCTGGATGGTTTCTACATCGCTGAAGACAACCGGGGCATTGGCTGCGATGCCGCCGCAGCTCATTCCCGACCCCGCCGATTTCGGGAATTATACCGAGGTTTGGAATAAAGTTAATTTTGAACGTTATACGTTGAACAGCTTTATAATCGTCATCTTTGACATGATCGGTTCGCTGCTGAGCTGTGCGGTCGTCGCTTTCGGACTGGCGATGTTCGAGTTCAAGGGGCGCGCTCTGATCTTCGTTACGATGTTGGCGACCTTGATGATCCCCGGTCAAGTGACGATGATCCCGACCTATTTCATCTGGAAGCAATTCGGCATGCTGAACACGTATTATCCGCTTATTATTCCAAGCTTTCTGGCCGGCGCGTTCGGAATCTTCCTGCTGCACCAATATATCAAATCGTTGCCGAAGGAGCTTTATGAATCGGCTGTTATCGACGGGTGCAGTCCCCCGGGCATCTTTGTCAGAATTTATTTGCCGCTGTGCAAGCCTGCGCTCGCCGCGCTCGGCGTTTTCACCTTTATGGGCGCCTGGAATAATACGCTGGGGCCGCTCATTTATTTGCAGACGAAGGATTTATACACGCTGCCGCTTGGCATGCTGTATTTGAAAAACCAGACGGGAAGTGTAAGTCAGGCGGTCATTATGGCGGGGGCGGTCATTACGACGCTGCCGGTAGTCGCTGTATATCTGGTTGCTCAGAAGCAGTTTGTGCAAGGCATCGCCTCAACTGGAATGAAAGGATAGGAGAGAGCAATGGTGACGAAGAAAAAGGTTGTGCTTGTCGGGGCTGGCGGAAGAGCATTGTATATGTTCGCTAAGCCGATGGCGACGGAGCTTCAAGAGGTTGTGGACTTCTGCGGCGTGTTTGATACGAATCGGGTGCGAGCGCGGCTGCTCAGTGAAGAATGCGGGCAGGTGCCGGTATACACCGATTTTCATCGCATGCTTAGCGAGGCCGAGCCGGATGTTGTCGTCGTCGCGAGCACCGACTATACGCATCATACCTATATTATCGAGTCGCTTGAAGCGGGCTGCGATGTCGTATCCGAGAAACCGATGACGATTGACGAAGAGAAGACGCGGGCCATCATTGCAGCAGAGCGGAGAAGCGGCAAGAAAGTCACGGTAACGTTTAATCTGCGGTTCGCCCCTTATTTCGCCAAGATCAAAGAGTTAATTATGGCTGGAACGATTGGCGATGTCTGTCACGTCCAGTTGGAGTGGTTCCTTGACCGCGATCATGGCGCCGATTATTTCAGAAGATGGCATGCCGAGATGAAGAACAGCGGCGGCTTGCTCGTGCATAAGTCTACGCATCACTTTGATATTATCAACTGGTGGGTGGATAGCAGGCCGAAACAGCTTCAGGCATTTGGCGCTCGGCGCATATATGGCGATCAAGGTCAGGGAGGCCCTAAGGGTGAACGCTGCATGACTTGCGACTACCAAACAACCTGCGAATTCTATAAAGATATTACGGCCGATTCGTTCATGAACCAATACTATGCCGGCGCTGAGCATGAAGACGGCTACTGGAGAGATCGGTGCGTATTCGATGAGCGCATCGATATATACGACACGATGAGCGTCAATCTGGAATACGAGAGCGGAGCGATTCTGACGTATACCTTGGTCGCTTACAGTCCGTATGAAGGCTGGAAAGCGACGATCAACGGGAGCAAGGGGAGATTGGAGGTCGGCGACACCTATCGCAATGCGGATATGAGTTCAGTGAATGCGAGCGTCATTACGCACCGCAAGCTGGACGGCACTACCGAGCATATTCAGGTCGCAACGCAGCTTGCCGGTCACGGCGGCGGCGATGAGAAGCTGCGCAAAGCGATATTCATAGGCGGCGTCGAAGACCCGCTCGGCCAACAGGCAGATAGCTTGGCAGGGGCAGACTCTTGTTTGATTGGCGCTACCGCCAATCGTTCGATTGCGGAAGGAAAATTACTGCAGGTGGCTAATTTGCGATGATCGAACGTATTCATGAGCTTGAACGTTACGTATGCTCGCTGTATGAGACGAAGGATCAGCTCAGTCGGCACATCTATCAACGCGCTGACCGAGCCTTCGAAGCCGGCGATGCGGCTCGGGACCGTATCGATAGCCCGAAGCAATTGGCGGCGCGCCGTCAAGCGATGAAGAAGGCATTGCTGAAGTCGATGGGCGGCTTGCCGGCAAGCGACGCGCCGTTGAATGCTTCCATTACGAATGTAGTCGTCGGCCAAGGTTATTCGGTAGAGAATATCGTCTTCGAAGCCAGACCGCACGAATATGTGACGGGGAATCTGTACTTGCCCCAGGAGCGGGCGTTAGCGACCCCCGCTGTCTTGTTTCTAAACGGTCATGAAGCGGAAGGCAAGCACTGCCTGTATTATCATGAAGTCTGTTTGCGTCTGGTGCAGGCGGGGCTGATTGTGTTCTCTATCGACCCGATTGGGCAGGGTGAACGATTATCGCTGCTGCGCAATGCGGAAGGGCAAGAAGTAGGGGGAACAGGGGAGCACCAGCGTCTGGGCGTTCAGTGCTATGCGCTTGGGCAAGGGGTGGCGCGATATTTTGTCCACGATGCGATTCGTGCGGTGGATTATTTGGCGTCGCGTCCGGAGGTGGATAGCACCCGGATAGGCGCAACCGGCAATTCCGGGGGCGGGCTGCAGACGGCGATGATGATGGTATGCGATGAGCGGATCGCGGCGGCTGCGCCCGCAACCTTCATTATGAACAGACAGCAATATATGTATGCCGGCGGTGTGCAGGATGCGGAGCAGGTCTGGCAGGGATTAAGCGGTCTTGGCTTTGATCACGAGGATGTGCTGTTGGCTTTTGCGCCGAAGCCGTTGCTTGTCTGTGCTGCGACGTATGACTTCTTCCCGATTGAGGCTACGCGACGTACGGTTCAGCGTTGTCGACGGTTCTGGGAAATGCTTGGAGCGGAAACGGGTTTGCGCCTGGTAGAGGACCAATCGGTCCATCGCTATACCGATGATCTGGCCATTGCGGCGGCCGATTTCTTCGCCAAGCATTTGCTAGGCTGCAATGAAACGGAGCGGGAAACGTATCGGGACAAGGCGAGGCGAAGCAAGCTCGCGCCGCTCAGGCCCGAGCAATTGAGATGCACCTCCGGCGGACAGGTCAAGCGTGAATATGCCGATGCCAGAACGCCGAGCGATACGTTCGCGATCCAGGCTGCCGAGCTTGCGCAGGCTCGCGTTGCTGTGAATGAGCAGTCTGATGCTGCGAGGGAATGGTTAAAGCGCATCGTGTTGACGGATCGTGAACGGTGCGAGTTGAATCCTCGCTTCGTCCAATCGGGATCGCTTGATGGACTGAGTATCCGGTATGCGTTATGGTGGTCGCAGCCGGGGCTGATGAACAGCGGGTATTGTTTTCATGCAAATGAAGGTGCGGGCAGTTCGCCAGGCGGAGATTGCGGGTCAACGATCGCGATGGCGTTGTGGCCGGGCGGTACGACGCAGTTGACGAAGCGGTGGAACTGGATTCGATCCATGTGCGCCTCGGGTCGCAAAGTGCTTGTGTTGAATGTTTCCGGGGATGGGCCGCATGAACCGAATCTGCTCTATGGCAGACCGAACGATCGTTTTTTCGGGATGACGCATAAGCTCGCAGACGAATTGATCTGGCTTGGGGACAGCTTGGCTGCATTACGGGTCTATGATGTGCTTCGCGCCGCAAGTTTCGCAGCGACATTATCTGAACCGGGCGATTGCCGAATCGAGTTGTATGGCGCAGGTTTGTTCCGAATCTATACGGAGCTGGCGGGTCAATTGGATACGAGCCTTCGAGTCAAGCGGTTGTCTGATGCTCGCGAATCCATCACCCTGTCGGAGTGGCTGGCGCAAGGCATTGCAGATGAGCGCGATGTGATGAGTGTCATTATACCTGGCATCTTGCGTTACTATGATCTACAGATAGACCACTATCAATAGAACGGATGGAGCTTGTATGAAACCAACGACAATTACAATAATCGGCGCAGGTCTCCGGGGAATCCGATATGGTGAATATGCACACACGCACCCGCAAGAAATGAAGGTTGCTGCTGTCGCGGAGCCGGATGATTTCAAGCGCAATCGAGCCAAAGAAGCTTTCAACATCCCGGAAGAAAAGTGTTTCAAAGGCTGGGATGAACTGTTAGCTGCGGGCAAGCAATCCGATGCGGTGTTTATTTGTACACGGGATCGGGATCATTATGAGCCGGCTATCAAGGCGCTGGAAGCCGGCTATCATGTCATGCTCGAAAAACCGATGTCGCCAAGCTGGGAGGAATGTATCGAGCTTGAGAGGGTCGCGGAAAAACACAACCGTATTCTTACGATTTGCCATGTGCTGCGTTACGCTCCTTTCTTCCAGACGATCAAGCGGCTGTTGGATGAAGGACGAATCGGCAGGTTAATGTCTATTCAACACAATGAGAATGTCGGCTATTGGCATCAGGCGCACAGCTACGTGCGCGGCTACTTCAACAGCGCAGAGAAGTCCAGTCCGATGATTCTGGCCAAATCGTGTCATGACATGGATATTATCCAATGGTTTGCCGGAGGCAACTGCGAGAGTGTCTCATCTTATGGACACTTGTCTTTTTTCAATAAAAACAATGCGCCGGAGGGAGCGCCAAAATACTGTATTGACGGCTGCCCGGTCGCCGATTCTTGCCTATATTATGCGCCGGATACGTATATGATCGAGAACGGCGGTTGGAAGGCAGAGGCGGCAAGCGCGGACCCAAGCTTCGAAGCGAGATACAAGGCGATGAAGGAAGGGCCGTTCGGGCGCTGTGTGTTCCAAAGCGATAATGATGTAGTCGATCACCAAGTCGTCGCAATGGATTTCGATAATGAAGTTACGGCAACCTTTACGATGAGCGCGTTTACGGAGAAGTGCAATCGAACGCTTAAGCTGATGGGAACGACCGGCGAGATTCGAGCGACGATGGAAAGCGATGAAATTGAAATCCGTCCTTTCGGTGCGGGACGGACTGAATTAATCAAGCTGCAGCCGGCGGAAGGGCATGTCGGCCATGGCGGCGGCGACGGACGTCTCGTGCAGGACTTTGCGCGAACGGTCCGCGCGATGGAGCTCGGGCAGGGTACGAATACGAGCCGCACATCAGCCAAGGAATCGGTACAAAGTCATCTGATGGCTTTTGCGGCCGAACGTTCCCGAGTAGAGAGAAGAATGGTACAACTCGGAGAATTTTATCAGGAGGACAATTAGATGAAAATTCACATCCTTGAATCGGCGGATCAATCCGGACGAGAGGCGGCCAGAGAGAGCGCAAGATTGATCAATGAAGCGATAGCTGTTAATGGGACAGCCAGAATCGTACTTTCGACGGGGGCTTCGCAATTTGAATTTTTGCACCATTTCGTCAAAATGGATATCGCGTGGGACAAGGTGGAAATGTTCCATCTGGATGAGTACGTCGGTTTGCCGGAGGCGCATCCCGCCAGTTTCCGCAAGTATCTCAAGGAACGCTTTTTGCAGTATGTAGAGGTAAGGAAGTACTGGCTGATAGATGGCGAAGGCAATTTGAATGAAGTGCTGGAACGGCTTAACGAAGAAATTAGCATGGCTCCGATTGACGTGGCGTTAATCGGGATAGGAGAGAATGCGCATATTGCCTTCAATGATCCGCCTGCGGATTTTAACGATGAGCGACCTTTCAAAATTGTGGATTTGTCGGATACTTGTAAAATGCAACAAGTTGGAGAAGGATGGTTTGCCGCGATAGAAGACGTACCGAAGCAAGCCATCTCGATGTCCGTGCGGCAAATATTGAAAAGCCGCAATATTATATCGGTTGTGCCTCGTCAAGCGAAAGCCCGCGCGATTATGGAGACGTTGAAGAATGGCATTGACGCTAACATTCCGGCCACCATTATGAAGTCGCACGCCAATTGGAGTCTATATTTGGATAAACAATCCGCCTCGCTTGTCTACGAGTGGTGCTGACTGCTGCAGATGGAGGCGATGAAGGTGAAACGGCGGGGGAAGCTGGTAACGACAGGAGAAGCGGTACAGATTGAGACGGCAAACGGAGCGATTACGCAAATTACCCGATTGTCGCAGACCGACAGCCATTTGCCCTGGGTCTCGGCGGGGTGGGCGGACTTGCAGGTGAATGGATTTGGCGGATACGACTTGAACGCAGAGCAAACGACGACGAAGGACATTGAGGGCGTAACCAGAGCGCTTCATGCCAAAGGAGTCGCGACTTACTTGCCTACCGTCATTACGGGAAGCTTTGAACGAATGCGTCAAGCGATGGCGGCCATTGCCGAATATTGCCGAACGAATCGGTATGCTAACGCTTCAATTAAAGGCATTCATATGGAAGGGCCATTTTTGTCCAGCGAGGATGGAAGCCGTGGGGCGCATCCGCGAGCGTATACGAGAAATCCGGATTGGGACGAATTCATGCGTTTGCAGGATGCGGCGGAAGGACGGATTGTCATGGTCACCCTCGCTCCGGAACGAGAGGGAGCCTTGGCTTTCATCGAACGTTTGGCCAAGTCGGGCGTAGTGGTTGCTATCGGACATACGATGGCAACCGCTCAGCAATTGGATGACGCGGTTCATGCCGGAGCAGCGTTATGCACACATCTGGGCAATGGCTCGCATCCGATGCTGCCGCGTCATCCCAATTACATCTGGCATCAGTTGGCGGACGATCGTCTGTGGGCGACGTTTATCCCGGACGGTCATCATCTGACTCCGCCGGTACTGAAGGCCATGCTTAGAGTCAAACGCGACAAAAGCATACTGGTTAGCGATACGACGCAGTTCGGGGGCATGCCTCCCGGACAGTATAGCAGCCTGATCGGCGGCAAAGTCGTGCTGCATGAGAACGGGCGCCTGCATACGGCGGACAATCCGAGCATTCTCGCAGGATCAGCCGCTTCGCTCGACATAGGGATCGAGAATGCGCTCCGCTACACCGATATGAATTTAATGGAAGCCGTCGAAGCTGTGACGCTAAGAGTGGCCAAGGTCATGCAGGATGACAAGGCGGGGCGGGTGCAGATCGGCAGTCCGGCGGATTTAACCTTGTTCGATTATGACGAACAGAGCGGTGCGATAGCAGTCAGAGAGACGGTTGTCGCCGGGCAATCCGTATATAGTCGGACACTTTGACGGAGCCTTCCGACAGGGACAACTTGTCCGCGATCCGCTTGTTGGACTCGCCTTGGCGAAACAAGTCCAGCAGGCGGAGCTCCGCGCTCGTTAGCGGCTCGACGAGACCGGGCTGCGCTGCGTCGTCGATCTCCTCCCGTACACTGTCCTGATACCGGGCGAGAAGTCCGGTCGCGTACTCCGCCGACAGCCCCTCGATCCCCCTCCTCTCCGCTGAGGAAGACCGAATATTTCCGCAGCAGCTTCTCCGTCCGCTCGCCCCCCTCCAGGAAAGTTCCGCAGTACCCCGATCGCCAGAGCTTGCAGAAAGTAGAGGCTGATCAGGGAATCGCCCCAGCCGTGCCGCTCGAGCTCGCCGACGAACAGCCGAAGATCGACCTCCGCTTGCTCCCTTTTCTAAGCATTCATTAAGGTTTCTCCTATAAAATGGGCTGATAGAAGCGAAGGGGCGAGCCCGATGAGAATTTTGGTGGTGGAGGACGATCGTCCGCTGCGCGAGGCGGTGGCGACGGTGCTCAAGGAAGAGGCTTATCAAGTGGAAGAGGCGGACAACGGCGCGGACGGCTTGTATTTGGCGCAGACGGGGATCCACGATCTGGTGGTGCTTGACATTATGATTCCCGGCATGGACGGCTTGGCGGTTCTCTCCGAGCTAAGGGCGCAGGGAGTCGCGACGCCTGTGCTGCTGCTGACGGCGCGGGACGCCGTATCCGACCGGGTCAAGGGGCTGGATTCCGGAGCCGACGACTATCTGGTCAAGCCCTTTGCCACGCCCGAGCTGCTCGCGCGCATCCGGGCGCTGCTGCGGCAGCTGTCGAAGGGGGCGCCGAACGGCGAGCTGCAATACGGACGGCTGACGCTAAGATGCCAGGCCAAGGAGGCCTTTGCGCAGGGAACGCCTCTGAAGCTGACGCTGAAAGAGTACGAGCTGCTGGAATATTTCATGCTCAGCAGAGAGCAGATTTTGACGAAGGAGCAGCTGCTCGACCGGGTGTGGGGCATCGACTCGGACGCGGGGCTGGGCGTCGTCGACGTATACGTTCACTATTTGCGGAAGAAGCTTGCGCCGTCCGGACTCGATCATTATATTCAGACCGTGCGCGGAGTCGGCTATCTGATGAAGGAGAAGAAATGATGATCCATCGTACCCGCACGCAGCTGACGATTCGGAACGCTGCCGTGCTTTCCGTCATTTTGATCGGTTTGAATTTGACCGTCTACCTGCTGATGGAGCAGATGCTGTTCGCTCAGGTCGACCGGGCGATCGGCAACGTCAACGCCACGACAGCGGTGGCGGCGGTGTCGCCGCAGATTGCCACCATGAAGACGATGCCGCTGGAGAGAGCCGTGACGTTCAGGATCGGACAGATGGACAGGCCTGTCATCCAGCTGCTGTGGACGGACGAGAACGAGCCGCTGCCGCTGCCGAGCACCACCGGATTTACCAAAGAGCAGCTGGAACGGTTCAAGCCGACGAAGCTTGACGAGCCCTACACGGTGAAGGCGGGAGATCAGTATTTTCGGGTGCTGAACGTCGGCGATATCGGCTTGTCGGTCGCCAGCGGCATCGACGGAACGACCTACACGATCAAGACGCAGCAATATCTCAGCAATGTGTCCGCCGAGATCGGGATGCTGGAGAGGCTGCGTCTTATTTTGCTGCTCGGGGGCGGCGCCGGGCTGATGGTGGCGATCGGGGCGGGGTTCTATCTGGCCAACCGCGCGCTGATTCCGATTCGGCTGTCGCTGGAGAGGCAGCAGCAGTTCGTCTCGGACGCCTCGCACGAGCTGAGAACGCCGCTGTCCGTCATTCAGGCGCATGCGGAGCTGCTGCTGCGCCATCCCGACCATACGATCGAGCAGGACAGCAAGCATGTGTCCACCGTGCTGCAGGAGTCGCGGCGGATGAGCAAGCTCGTCGGAGGCTTGCTGACGCTGGCCCGTTCGGACTCCGATCAGCTGGAGCTGGATCGCAAGCCGATCCGGCTGAACCTCGTCGTTCAGGAGAGCGTGAACAAGATGAAGATGCTCGCGGAAGTGAAGGACATTATTTTGAACGCCGAGATTGACGAACCGATTCCGATGGATGCGGACGAAGAACGCCTCCACCAGCTGCTGACGATTTTGCTGGACAACGCCATCAAGTATACGCCGGAAGGGGGCGTCGTTCGCGTCGTCTGCCGCAAGCTGGCGCATACCGCGCAGCTTGAAGTCGAGGACACGGGCGTCGGCATCTCGCCAGAGGACCTGCCCCGCGTGTTCGACCGCTTTTATCGCGGCGACAAGGCTCGCGGCAGACGGGAAGGCGGAACGGGGCTGGGATTGGCGATCGCCCGCTGGATTGTGGAACGCCACGGCGGCAAAATTCGGATCGAAAGCAAGCTCTCGACCGGCACTCACGTCTACGTCACGCTGCCGTTATAGCGGCTTCGGCCGTCCTGTCGGCTCTCTAACCGATTTTTAAGAATCCCTCGCCATACTGGCAGTGGATGATGAATCGAAGGGAGATCGATAGGATGTTGAACAGTCAAAGCAAGAAAGCGAAGGCGGGGGCGCTTGTCCTGGCCGCGGCGTTGACGCTGACGGGATGTCTGCCGGGCGGGGATAAGAAGTCGTCGCCCGGAGGGCTGGACAAGGATGCCCAGGGCTCGCTCAAGGTGGCTTATTTTAACGAGCAGGCGTTTTTTCTGCAATACGGCAACGCCTTTCAGGCGATGTTCCCGAACGTACAGCTCGAGGTCGTATCGACCGAATCGGTGTTTAGCAACGAAGACCCGGTAGCGGGGATGGAGAAGCTGCTCGAGGAGCAGCAGCCCGACGCGCTGCTGCTGACGCAGGAGCAGTACGCGGAGCTGGCGAAGAAGGGGCTGCTCTACGATCTGGACGCTGCGATCAAGCAGGACGAGTTCGATCTTGAAGCTTTCGTGCCGTCCGTCATCGAGCTGCTGAAAGCGGAAGGAGGCGGCAAGCTGTACGGGCTGAGCCCGAGCTTCAGCAGTCGGGCGCTCTACTACAACAAGGACTTGTTCGACCAGCACGGCATTCCGTATCCGACGGACGGCATGAGCTGGGAGGAAGCGATGCAGCTGGCAGCCCGCTTCCCCGTCAAGAAGGACGGAGAAGACGCCCTGTACGGATTGTTCCAGCCTTCGCAGACGACGAACGCGTTCGAGCTGATCCGCACGATCGGCGAGGCCAAAGGGCTTAGCTATGCGGATGCGGAGGCCGGAACGGTGACGATCGACACTCCGGAGTGGAAAGGAATCTTCGAGGCGGTCGTCGACGGCTACCAATCGGGCAGCATCTCGATGCCCTCGCAGGACGGAGGGACGGGAGGCAGGGTTGCGCTGATGGGCGCCGGAGGCGGCAGGACGTTCCGAATCGGAGGAGATTCGATGCGCTTCATGTCCGGCCAAGCTGCGATGGCGATCGACGATTCGATGCTGATGAGCCTGCTGGGCATCGGCAGGCAGACGGGAGGAGCGAGCGTGTCGGTAAGCGCGGCCGCGCCGGCCGACGCCGAAGGCGGGAAAGGGGAGGTGCGGCCGTTTAAGGACATCGATTGGGACGTCGTGACGCTGCCCGTCGATCCGTCGCAGCCGGACGTGGCCGGCGGGATGCTTCTGGAGAACATCTTCGCGATCCGGGCGTCTTCCGAGAACACGTCCGCCGCCTGGGAATTTCTGAAGTACGCGAACGGGGAGCAACTGGCCAGGACGAACGCGATGTCGGCCACCGCCCTGTCCTCCAGAACGGCGTTCAAGAAGCAGGAGGACGGCAAAAACATCGACGCTTTCTACGCGCTGGAAGCGAACGTTCAGCCGATGCTGCAAAATCTGCCCCAAGGCTTCGAGGAGTCGTTCGGCAAGCTGGCCTCCGAGCATGTCGTCCAAGCGGCCGAAGGGACGGCCGATTTGGACGAAGCCATTCAAGCGATCCAGACGCAAGGCCAGCAGCTGCTCACCGAGGCGCTGGCGGATGAGGGACAGCCGTAATGGAGAAGGAACTGCACGTGCTGGAGGCTTGCGGCATACGCAAGAGCTACCCGTCCGGAGGGCAGCGGGTCGACGTGCTGAAAGGAATCGAGATGACGCTGGCCTCCGGCCGTCTGACGATGCTTCGCGGACGATCCGGATCGGGCAAGACGACGCTTCTGAACGTCCTCGGAGGGCTTGACCGGCCTACCGAAGGAGAGGTGCGGCTTCGCGGCCGCTCTCTCGGACGATGGAGCGACAAGCAGCTGGCCGTCATGAGACGGAAGGAGATCGGATTCGTCTTCCAGTCGTCTGCGCTGCTCCCGCTGCTGAGCGTGCGGGAGAACGTGGAGCTGTGCCTGCGGATGGCGGGCGTCCCGCGTTCCGAATGGCACGGCCGGACGGCGTATTGTCTGGAAGCGGTCGGCTTGTCCAAGCGCCATGACCACCGTCCGAACGAGCTGTCGGGCGGGGAGCAGCAGCGGGTGGCGATCGCCAAGGCGATCGCCCACAAGCCGAATCTGCTGCTCGCGGACGAGCCGACCGCAGAGCTGGATTCGGCGATGGCGGCGAGGATGATCGGCGTCTTCCGGGATATCGCGGCAACGGAAGGAACGGCGATCTGCATGACGACGCATGATTCTGCTTTATGGGGGGCGGCGGATGTTGTATATGAAATGGCCGACGGACAGCTCGTCATACGATAGGAGGAAGCGTCCTGCGGTTCGGCCTCTGACCGCGGCCATGCTGGCGATGACGCTGCTCCTGGCCGTAACGGGATGTTCTTTGCTCCCCAGCGAGGAGGAGCCGGAGCGGCTGCCTGAAATCCGCACGCCGAAAATCTCGCAGAAGCCGGAATACGAGGTGAAGCGGGGAACGCTGGAGACGAAGGTCGGCGCGGCCGGAAAGCTGATGTCGGAGAAGGAGGAAAACCTCTTCTTCACGGAGGACAACCGGCGCATCGTCGACGTGCGCGTGAAGGCCGGCGATGAGGTGAAGAAGGGGCAGGTGCTCGCCGAACTCGATACGGGCGACACGGAAAGCCAGTTGATGCGGAAGGAAATCGAATTGGAGAAGGCGGAGCTCGATCTGAAGCAGGCGATGCGCGAAGATTCGGACGAAGACGGAGTCGCGCTCCGCAAGCGGCAGCTCGACTACGAGCTGCTCAAGAAGGAGTTGGACGAATTGCGGCGCCGGCTCGAAGGCTCGCAGCTGGTGGCCCCCTATAGCGGCACGATCGTCAGCTTCACGGCGAAAAAAGGGGATCTGGCGAGAGCCTACGAGAAAATCGGCCAGATTGCCGATATGAGCGCGCTTGTCGTCGCGGTCAAATTCGGCTCGAGCGATCTCGCGCACGTCGCACCGGGCATGGAAGCGATCGTCGGCATCAACACGGCCGGAGAGCATCGGGGAACGGTGCGGCGGCTGCCGGTCGGCTCGGGCGACGCCGGCGGGGACTCGCTGGACGCCTACGCCCTGATCGATCTGCCGAAGCTGCCGGACGGGGTCGGACACGGCACCCCTCTGAACGCCTCCGTCGTCGTCGAGAAGCGGGAGGGGACGCTGTACATTCCCGCAGCGGCGCTCCGCAAGCAGAACAGCCGTCATTATGTCATCGTCTCGCATCCCGACGGGAGCAAGGGCGAGGCGGACGTGGAGATCGGCATACAGACGGCGACCGAAGTGGAAATCATCAAGGGGCTGGAGGAAGGCCAGAAGGTTGTGGGCAAATAATGCGGATTCTGGGCTACCTCATCCTGAAAATGTGGCAGAACCGGGCCTATACGCTCAGCACCTTGCTCGGCTTGACCGTGGCCGCGGCGTTCGCGATGAGCGTTCCGATGTATGCGGACGGGACGCTGAAGCGGCTGGTCGCCAAGTCGCTTGAGGGACAGACGAAGGGGCTGCCCGCCGCTTCCCTCTACGTTAAATATCAGCCGGGAGCCGCGAAGGACACGGACCTCGAGAGTCTCGGCGAACTCGACGACTGGATGGCCGGGGAGCTTCCCGGACGGATCGGGTTTCCCGCGGACGCTTATTCCGGCCGGATGAATCTGCCGGCTTCCACGGTGCGGACGGCTGAGCCGGGGACGGGAAGCGCCTCCCGGATCGTTCGCATGGAGCTTGCCGCCCAGAGCGGGGATTTCGATCGGCTCGACGTCGTGCAGGGGAAGCCGCCCCGGGATGGCCTGCAGGACGGGGCGGTCGAGGCGCTGGTGCTGGACGAGACGTTAAGACGCCATGGCTGGGCGATCGGGGACAGACTGATCTACGACGCGGTCGATGCCGACGGGAAGAAGAGCCGGCTGATCGTTCTCCTCGCCGGAACGTACCGGCTGAAGGATGAAGCGGATGCGAGCTGGGCGATCGACGGCAAGGATAAGCTGGCGGACAGCCTGCTCGTCAGCCGGAAGACGATGACGGAGCATCTGCTCGGGGAGAGCCGTCTCGCTCTCGATTCGGCGGGCTGGTACTACGCGTTCGACTTGAGCGATATTCGCATCGGCGACCTTCCCTCCCTGATCGGAGAGCTTCAGCGGCTGGACATCCAGTTGAGCCGGATGCTGGAGCACACGAAGGTGAATCTGTCGTTCGTCGACATGCTGCACGATTTTAACCGCCAGAGCCTGCTGCTGCAGGCGATGCTGTTCGCGCTGGCGGCTCCGGTGCTCGCGATGGTGCTTTATTTCGTCGCGATGAACGCCAAGCAGGCGCTCGACCGGCAGCGGGCCGACATCGCGGTGCTGCACAGCCGGGGGGCCAGTCCGCGTCAGATCGTGACGCTGTATTTCATCGAAGCCGTTTTGCTGGGAGCCGCGGCGCTGCTGCTCGGCATCGGCCTGGCCTGGTTCATGGCCAAGACGATCGGCGCTTCCAACGGCTTCCTCGAATTCGTCGGCCGCAAGTCGATACCGGTCGGGCGGAACGGCGTTGTATGGCTGTTCGGCTGTCTGGCGACGGCGGCGGCGATCGTCGCCACCGCCGCGCCGGTACGCGCTTACGCCGAGGCCTCCGTCGTCAAGCATGCCCTCCGCGGGAAGGGGGGCAAGCCGCTGTGGCAGCGGGTTTACGCCGACGTCGCCCTGCTGGCCGCGGCCGCGGCGGGCTGGTACTTGATGGCGTCCGGGCGAATATCGACCGGAGGCGCGGACGGGGAAGGGATCGAACCGGCGATTTTCGTTCTGCCGACTCTGTTTCTATTCGCATCGGGACTGCTGATATTGCGGCTGTTTCCGCTCCTGCTGCGGCTCTGGAATACGCTGACCGGACGCCGGATGCCGGTTACGATTCATCTGACGATGACGCAGCTGTCGAGATCCGCGGAAGGGTTTCATCCGATCATGATTCTGCTGATTTTAACGATCGGCCTCGGCGTCTACAACGCTTCGGCCGCCCGCACGATGGACGTTAACGCGACGGATCGCGCGCACTATCAATACGGAAGCGACGTGGTGCTGACGGCAGCCTGGGAAGGCGTCCAGGACGAGAACGACGCGAACAGAATCTATTACAACGAACCGTCGTACGAAGCCTACCTGAATCTGGACGGCGTAGAGGCTTACGCTCGGGTCATGCGCACGACCGGCAAAGCGTCGATCGGCGGGAAAGCGGCCGGAACGGCTCAGCTCGTCGGCATCGACAACGCCGACTTTGCCGAGACGGCCCGCTTTCGCGAGGATCTGTATCCGATCCACCCCTATCATTACCTGGACGCGCTCGGCCAGGCCGAGCAGGCGGCCCTCGTGTCCGCCGGCTTCGCCGAACGCTACGGCGTGAAGGAAGGCGATCCGCTGACGGTATCGGTCGGGTACGGCAGCGAGCCCGTCGATCTGGTCGTCGTCGGGATCGTGCCGTATTGGCCCAGCCTGTATCCGGACGAATCGCCCTTCATCGTGGCCAATCTGGAATACGTCTATATGCAAGTCGATAAAATTCCGTACGAGGTATGGCTGAAGATGGAGAGCGGGGCCAAGCTCGCGCCGGTGCTGGAGACGTTGACGCAGCGGGACATCGCGCTCGTTAGGGCGGAGGACGTTCGGGGAGAGCTGGCGGAGCGGCGCCAACATCCGGCGCAGGGCGGCGTCTTCGGCATTCTGAGTCTCGGCTTTCTGATCTCGCTGCTCGTGTCTTTTCTGGGATTCGTCATTTTTTGGTTTTTTACGCTGTCTCGCCGCGTCGTTCAGCTCGGGGTTCTTCGAGCGATGGGGCTGTCGCGCGGACAGCTGGCCCGCATGCTTCTTCTGGAGCAGCTGCTGACGACAGGGCTGTCCGTTCTGGCCGGAGGAGGTCTCGGCATGCTGGCGGGCCGATTGTTCCTGCCGTTTCTGCAAGGCGGGGCGGCGGCGGGAGCCCGGGAGGTTCCTCCGCTGAGAATCGTATTCGAGTCCGGGGACACGGCCAAGCTGGCCGCCGCAGTCGGGATGATGCTCGCGGCCGGCGCCTGCCTGTTCATTCTCCAATTGAGAAGGCTGCGCATCGCCCAGGCCGTCAAGCTGGGCGAAGAGCGTTGACTTCGGGCAAGGAGGGCAGCGATCGATGATCCGTTGCGAGGATTTGGTCAAAATATTCAAAACCGACGACGTAGAAGTCGTCGCGCTGCAGGGACTGAACTTGACGGTCGAGCAGGGCGAGATGTTGGCGATTATCGGCAGCAGCGGCAGCGGCAAGTCGACGCTGCTCAACATTCTGGGCGGGCTGGACCGGCCCTCTGCGGGACGGGCCGTCGTCGGACCGTGGAACCTGCTGAAAATGACGAAGGAGCAGCTCATCGAATATAAGCGGAAAACGGTCGGATTCATCTGGCAGAACAACGCGAGAAACCTCGTTCCCTACTTAACCGCGCTTCAGAATGTCGAGCTGCCGATGCGGATCGGGGGCAAGGCGGACCGGGCTTACGCCAAGAGGCTGCTGGCCGCCGTCGGACTCGAGCATCGGATGGGCAGCCGGCTGACGCAGCTGAGCGGGGGCGAGCAGCAGAGAGTGGCGATCGCGATCGCGCTGGCCAATCGCCCTCAGCTCGTGCTCGCCGACGAGCCGACCGGCTCGGTGGATACCGCGACCGGAGAGCGGATTCTCGCGATTTTCCGCCGGCTGAACCGGGAGATGGGGGTGACGATCGTCATCGTCACTCACGATCTCTCCGTCGCGGACAAGGTCGACCGCGTCGTCGCCATCCGCGACGGCATGACGAGCACGGAATGGCTGAAGCGGCAGGAGGCGGGAGTCTCCGGGCACGCGGAAGGAGCAGAAGCGGGCGCAGGCGCCCGGTTCGGAGAGCGTCACGAGGAATTCGTCGTGCTCGACCGCGTCGGCCGGCTGCAAATTCCGAAAGCCTATCTCGAGGCGATGAACGTCGCGGACCGGGCGATTCTGCAGTTCGACGGAAAGAAGGTCACGATCGCTCCTCCGGATGCCGCGCCCGATGCGGAGGAGCAGGGAGGAGGCGCGCGCGATGAAGCGGACGACGGCTGAAGTCGGCGAGCTGTATGCGGCGTACCGGAGCGATCTGAACCGGTACATGCTCTATCTGACGCGCAATCGGGAGGAGGCCGCCGATCTCGTGCAGGAGGTCTTCCTGAGGCTGTGCCAGCAGGAGCGTCTGCCGGAGCGGGCCAAGGAATGGATGGCGTCGACCGGCTATCGTCTGTTCGTCGACCGGTGGCGCCGCAGCCGGAGGATCCGCTGGCAGCCTCTGGACCGCCTGGAGCTGCGCAGTCCGCACAGTCCCGAGCAGGCGTATCTGGACCAGGAGCTCGCGGAAGCGATGCGGCTTCTTCTGCCGCGCTTCCAGTCTCGCCGGCGCAGCGTCCTGACCCTGCGCTTGTACAAGCAGTACAGCTGCAGGGAAATCGCCCGCGTTCTCGGCTGCTCCGAGAACACCGTCAAGTCGGACATCCGGCGCGGGAAGAGGCAGCTGTCCCAATGGCTGTCCGATCCGGCCCTTTCCATTCCGGGCGATCTCGTCCATAATGGGGAGATCAAGATTCGGAAGAAAGGAAGAGACTGATGGCGGGGAAAAAGAGCAGGGGAGGACCGGAGGAGCCGCGGCTGCCCGATCCGTCCGCGCTTGTCGACACGGCGGTGTCGGACGATGAGATCGAGGATAGAACGCCGTTCGAGTCGTGCCGCTTCGTCCCGGGGACGATCGCCAACCAGTCGGCGGACAAGGTGTTGTTCGACGGCGTCGCGTTCGATCGGGTGACGTTCGACAACGTGACGCTGGAGCGGGCCGAGCTGGTCGACGTCGTGTTCGATCGCTGCGATCTGTCCAACGTCGTTTTCCGCGATGCGGTGCTGCATCGGGTCGAATTCCGCCAATGCAAAATGCTCGGCCTGGATCTGTCGACATCGACGATGCGCAGCGTGAAGTTCGAGGAGTGCGCGGGCCAATATGCGTTGTTCCGTTTCGCGGACATGAAGCACGTCGCCTTCCGCGACAGCCATTTCGACAAAGGGGATTTCTACGAGGCGAAGTTGGATCAGGTCGAATTTGCTCGGTGCGAGCTCGATCAGGCGCAGTTCGTCGGGGCGAAGCTGAAGGGCATCGACCTCAGCAGCTGCGAGTTTCGGACGCTCGGATCGACGCTGGAGGATTTGCAGGGCTGTGCGATGAGAACGGATCAGCTTCCCGGAGTGGCCCATTTGCTGGGCATCGTGCTCAAGGACGAATAACCCGGCGGATGAACGCCTGGCCTCGGCTTTGAATAGGATATTACCTATTCAAAGCTTTTTTTTGCGAGGGAGAGAACGATGATGAAGAACAAGGGCAAAATCGCCGCGCTGCTGCTGGCGTTCGCGGTCGCCGCGCTGACCGTCTCGGCGTGCGGCAAGGACGGCGGCAGATCGGAGGAGCTGAAGACGGTCAAGTTTTCCGAGGTGATTCGCTCCATATTCTACGCGCCGCATTACGTGGCCATGTCCCAAGGGTTCTTCGAGGACGAAGGGCTTAACGTCGACATGAATACGGCGCAGGGTTCGGATAAGGGGGCTGCCGCGCTGATCGCGGGCACCGCGGACATCTCTCTGGTCGGGCCGGAGACGACGATCTACATTTTCAACCAGAAGGGCGAGAAGACGCTGAAGGCGTTCCACCAGCTGACGGCGAAGGACGGCTCGTTCCTGCTCTCTCGGGAGAAGCTGGACGGCTTCCAATGGACCGATCTGAGCGGGAAAACGATTCTGGGCTGGAGACCGGGCAGCGCGCCTCAGATGGTCATGAACTCCCTGCTGATCAGGGAAGGGGCGGAGGGCGCCGACGTCGTCACCAATATCGCTTCTCCGGCGCTGGCGGGGGCGTTCACGAGCGGACAGGGCGATTTTATCCAGCTGTTCGAGCCGGTCGCCTCTACGCTCGTTCAGGAAGGGAAGGCCCACTACGTCGCTTCGCTCGGAGAAGCGTTCGGCGAGTTCCCGGAGACGTCCTATGTCGCGACCTCGGACTATATCCAGAGCCATCCGGACGTCATCCAAAGCTTCGTCAACGCGGTCGCCAAAGGCGCGGAATGGCTGAACGCCGCTTCCGACGACGACATCGCCAAGGCGCTGGCGCCGTTCTTCGAAGGAACCTCCGACGAGCTGATAATTCAATCGGTGAACCGGTACAAGGATCAAGGGACGTGGCCGACGCATCCGGAGCTGACGCAGGAACAGTTCGACACGCTGCAGGACGTGCTGGTCGAGAACGGCGTGCTGAAGGAAACGGAGCGAATCGCGAATATGGACGACGTCGTCGATATGAGCTTCGTGCAAAATCTCGGGAAAACGGAATGATGTGGCGATGGCGCACATCGAGCTGAACGATGTCGGGCTGAGTTATTTTACGCCGAAGCAGGAGACCGAGGCGCTGCGCAACGTGAGCCTGTCGATCGACCGGGGAGAGTTTATCAGCGTCGTTGGGCCGAGCGGCTGCGGCAAGAGCACGCTGCTCTCTCTCGTCTCCGGGATGCTGGCTCCGACGAAGGGCAGCGTCCGCATCGACGGGGAGCCGGTATCCGGACCTTCGCGCAAGGTCGGGTACATGCTTCAGCACGACCATCTGTTCGAATGGCGGAACGTGCTGAACAATCTGCTCGTCGGCGCGGAAATCCGGCGAATGGACCGGGAACGGGCGAAGCGCAGGGCGCTGGAGCTGCTGGAGCGTTACGGCTTGGGCGAGTTCGCGGATCACGGGCCGTCCCAGCTGTCCGGAGGAATGCGGCAAAGGGTGGCGCTCATCCGCACGCTCGTGGCCGAGCCGGACATTCTGCTGCTTGACGAGCCGTTCTCCGCTCTCGATTATCAGACCCGGCTGAAGCTGTCCGACGAGGTGTATCGCATTATTAAAGAGCAGGGCAAGACGGCGGTGCTCGTCACGCACGATCTGTCCGAGGCGATCAGCATGGCCGACCGGGTGATGGTCATGTCGAAGCGGCCGAGCACGATCTCGACGGTGCACGAGATTCGCTTCGAGGAAGGAGAAGGGCTGTCGCCTTGGCAGAAGAGGCAGGCGAGCGGGTACAACGGCATGTTTAATGCGATCTGGAAGGAGCTGGAGGAGCATGTCGTCCCCGTTGTATGAACGATATCTGCGGCTCCAGAAGCGCCGACAGCGTCTCATTCTTTTGTCCCGCCTGACGGTGCTCGCCGCGTTCCTGGGCGTCTGGGAATTCGCGGCCCGCTGGGGCTGGATCGATCCGATGCTGACGAGCCGTCCCACGCTGCTTGCCTCCGCGTTTCGCGAGCTGGCTTTCGAGGGCAATCTGCTCAGGCATACTTGGATCACCGGCTGGGAAACGATTGTCGGCATCGTCGTCTCGATGCTGCTCGGAACGGGCATCGCCGTCGGGTTCTGGTGGTCGACGTTCGCCTCCAAGGTGCTGGAGCCTTACGTCGTCGTGCTGAACGCGCTGCCCAAGGTGGCGCTCGGCCCGATTTTCTACATCTGGCTGGGCGATCGCTATTCGATCTACGGCATGGCGGTGGCGATCTCGATCATCGTGACGATCATTATGGTGGAGAGCGGTTTTAAGGAGATCAGCAAGACGAAGCTGAAGCTGATGGAATCGTTCGGGGCGACGCGGGGGCAGATGCTGCGGATGGTGCTGCTTCCGGCCAGCATTCCGTATTTCATCGCCACGCTTAAGGTCAACGTCGGTCTGACGCTCGTCGGCGTCGTCATGGGCGAATTTCTGTCCTCGAAGGCAGGGCTCGGCTATCTGATCATCTATGGCGGACAGGTGTTCCAGATGACTCTCGTCATGGTCAGCATCGCGATGCTGGCGCTGCTCTCGGCGCTTCTGTACGGCGCGGTGAATCTACTGGAACGGCTGGCCCGCCGCAGGTACCATCATGAGGGCTAGCTGACGAGGCTGTCTCCCCTAGTCGGTCTGCCCGCCGAATTCAGCAACCCGTCTATGCATTCGGCTCAGCATCCGTCGTCTGCGGAAACCATACCGTAACAGCCGTCCCCTGGCCGGGGCGGCTAAGTATGCGGATTGCGGAGCGGTTTTCGTATTTCAGCCCCAGCCGTTTGAACGTGTTAAACAACCCAACATGATCGGTTTGTTCCTCCTCGGAAGCCAACCTCGTCTCGATCTCCCTCATTCGCTCGCGGGAGATGCCCGCGCCGTTATCGATAATCGTCACCTTCAGGCTCTGGTCGTCCTTTCTGAATCTAATCTTGATTCGCAAGCGGTCTTGATGTTCCAGGCCATGCAGGATGCTGTTTTCGATCAGTGGTTGAAGTCCCAGCTTTAACACCCGACATGCTTCCCACCCTTCGATCGGATCCCATTGGACATCAAGCCGATTCGGATAACGCATCTGCTGGATATGAACATAGCTGCGGAGGTAGATAAGTTCCTCCTCCAGCATCACCAGTTCTTCCGCGGAGCGGACGGCGTAATCCAGCAGATCGGACAAGTGCGCGACCATCTGCGTCACGGCGTTGGGAGCCCGGGTCAATTCAATGCTTTTCCAATAAATCGAATGCAGAGTATTGTTCAGAAAATGCGGGTTGATCTGCAATTGCAAGGATTTGAGTTCAAGCGCCTGCTCTTTGTATTTCCGCTCCGACAGCTGCACTTTCAAATACTTCTGCTGCAGGAAGGACTCGAGAATGTGCTGGATAATGACCTCGTACAGATCGTCGGCTTTGCCCGACGCTCGCGCCGCATGGCGATCGGCAGAATTCAGGGTGTCGATAATTCGATACACTTGCCGATAGTTTTTGCGGGTCAGCCAATACGCGAGCGCGATGCTTGCCATGACGGAACAGAGGGCCAGAGCGATGGTTAAGGTCGTCAATATCCCCTCGGTGCCGTACAGATCCTTCATCGGATTCACCGTCACCAGCAGCCAGTTCAGTCCTGGAATATGCTTGACGCTTACGAGGTTCCCGGACAGCTTGAAAGTCTGCGATTGTTCCAGCGCAATCGATTCGGCGATTTTCTCGGCAGGGAGCACGTCAACCAGCGCGGACTTGCCAGCGTGCATGAGCCGTTCGCCGTTGGCATTGGCGATGAAGGTCGTCTGACCTCGCGATTCCTGCATCTTGTCGAATGCAGATTCGAAGTATTCGGGTTGAATGTTGAACACGATCAATCCCCGGTCATGGGCGAACGGTTTGTAGACGCTGACGATCTCGTTGGAGAAGCCTCCCACGCCGAACTCTTGGATGCTCCGCTTGACGGTAATGATTTCGTTCAACTGTTTGTCCGGATGCCGGCGGTACAGTTCGAGCCACATTTGATCGTGAAAGGCATCCATGTAGGACAAGTTCTCCCTGGACGAAAGAAATCTCTTGTAATCGTTCTCCAGGTAAACATAGATGGAATGGATAAAAGGTTTGGAATAAGCGGGCACGTCGATAACGCTTTTGATATACATCAGGGCTTGAACGTCCTCGTAGGCGTAGCTGCCGCGAGTCAGCACGTGTTTCAGCGTGACCCGCACTTTCGCGTCCGTTCCGAATGTCAAGCTGAGCGAATCCATCTCGGAGACGATCAGTTGCAGGAATTCCTTGTGCTGATTCAGCACCCGCTCGTTGTTCGATTCCATGACGTTGCCGATGTACCGGTTCGTAATGACGATCGACAAGGTGCCCAACAGAATGATCGGAATTAAGCACGGGCCGAGAAACCGGAAAAAGTGATCCAGAAAAAAACGCCTTTTGAGCCGCGGATGGAAAAATTGCTTAATTCGACTGCTGTCGTCGATATTGGCCAGGGGTTTGCCCGAAGTAGTCTTTGAAAGTCCGGATGAAATTTTTGACATTGGAGTATCCTACCATTTCGCTGACCTGAAATGTTTTCCATTTCTGTTCCGTCAATAGCTCGGCCGCCCGCTCCATCTTGCAAGTCAAGACGAATTCGGAGAAGTTGACTCCGGTAAGCTTCTTGAAATAGGAACTGACATAGGTCGGATTCATGTGGACGAGACGCGCCGCTTGCTCCAGCTTGGCCGAGGGGTAGTGCTTCCGGACATAGCCGACGATCTTCCGGATAATCGGATCGTCCTGACCTTCCAGCATGGCTGCGGCGCCCGCAGTTTCGGATCCGAAGGCTGCGGAGTTATCCGGCTGCGGATCTCCTTTCCCCTTGTCCAATTCCGCTTTCATCTCATTGAATACATCCATAATCTCGTGATATTTGGCCGGCTTGATCAAATATTGGCGAACGCCGTAAGCGATCGCATGTCGAGCGTATTCGAAGTCTCTATAGGCGCTCAACAGAATCATTCGCGCCGGAATCTGCCGGTCATGCACTTCGCGGGCCAGCTCGATACCGTTCATTTTCGGCATCTTGATATCGCAGAGCACGACATCGACAGGATGCTGCATCAGGTACTGAAGCGCTTCCAATCCGTTGTCCGATTGATGGACAATCTCGAAGGAGACTTGATCCCATGGGAAGCAACTGCTTAACGTATCGCGCGTGTCGATATGATCGTCAACGACTAGCAATTTGTACATGGCGCTCACCTCGTAGTCCTATTTTACCCGAAGTTTATCCGGTCGCGGTAGAGGGAAAACGCATTCACACCTGAAATAAAGAGTGTTTTTCTGCACGAAATGGAATGAATGCGTAAACAGCCGAAGATAGAGGGAATAAACGGAAGACATCGACGTTTTTTGTTTGGAAGCGCTTAAATAATGCCTGCGAATACCTGAACGGAGCATCTACTTCCGACGGAAACGGTTGTGTTACGATGAGGTTGGCGCCAAGCAAGACAGACTGATAAACGTAGGGGGATAACGAATGAACAGACGGAATTGGGTTATGATGCTTACGCTGTTCGTAACGATGGCCTTGATCGCTTCGGCATGCAGCGGCGCTTCCCAAAGGGACAGCGGCTCTTCGGCCGCACCGGCGTCGAACGGCTCGTCGGTCGTCCAGAGCGAAGAATCGCCGGCGGAAGTGAAGCTGCGCTTCGCTTGGTGGGGCAACGATCCGCGCCATCAAGCGACTCTGGAGGCTCTGGGCAAATATATGGAACTGCATCCGCATGTGAAGATCGAAGCCGAATATATGGGCTTTGACGGATACGTGAAGAAGCTGGCGACACAGTTCGCGGGCAGGGCGGCTCCCGACGTGTTCCAGTACGGCAACGCCTTCAGCGATCAGTTGGGAGATTTCGTATACGATTTGCAGGAAGTGCGCAATTTGATCGATCTGTCGACCTTCCCGGAATCGACAATTCGCGATTCGGCGATGTGGCGCGATAAGATGACGTTGATTCCCGCCGGGATTATCGCCGCGGCGACGATCTACAATGCCGATTTCTTCGACAAGTACGGCATCCCGCACGACACGGTCTGGACGTGGGACAATCTGCTGGAGATCGGCGCGAAGGTGCATGAACAGAATTCCGGCGCGTATTTGATTACGGCGGATTCCGACGTGATCGACAAGCTCATTCTGGTTCCTTACATTACGCAGAAATCGGGCGAGCTGTGGGTTAACGACGACTATACGATGAACGTTACGGAAGAACAATTGACGGAAGCTTATACCTATTTGATGGAATTGTACGAACGAGGCGTACTCGAACCGTTCGGAGACAGCACGGCGTTCGTCGGCAAGATGGAGCAAAATCCGAAGTGGGTCAAAGGGGAGATCGGCATGCTGTTCGATTATGTTGCCGCTTACGAAAAGTATGCGGCCGCCATATCGGAAGCGACGATTGCCGTGGGTCCGTTCCCGATGCATGCCGATGCGGTCCAGTCGGCCAATCCGCTCGTTACATCCAACGGCTTTGCCGTCAATAAGGATTCGGAGTATAAGGAAGAGGCCGCCAAGCTGATCAATTGGCTGGTGAACGATCCGGAAGCCGCGGTCATTCTCGGCACGCATCGCGGGACGCCGGCTTCGTCGTCCGCCTTGCAGGCCATTACGGAGGCGGGCGTGCTGAACCCGCAAGTGAAGCTGGGGATCGAATTGGCGACCCAACACGAATCGCTGCCGCTTACCCCCCTTAGCGACAGTCCTAATGTACGGGTCGTTCACGCGGAATCGGTGCAGAAGGTGATCTACGGCCGTTCCACTCCGCAGGAGGCGTCCGCCGAGGCTATCCGCAATATGGCCGAGAAGCTGGCCGAAATGAAAGCGGAAGCGCAATAATCCGCTTCCGTTGAACGGCAAGAGGGCGGCGCCCACGTGCAGGGCGCCGTTCTTTCATTCGCGGCAAACCCGGAGGCTCGGCGCCGGAACGTTCATCATGAAGACATTGCCCGGAAAGGAGACTGCGCCCTTGAAGCATTACCGATGGCGGCATGAGATGTGGGGTTTGGTCTTTATCGCGCCTTGGATTATCGGATTTATCGCTTTTCAACTGTATCCGCTGGCGTTGTCGTTCTATTACTCTTTGACGCAATCCAGCCTCGTGAGGGCAGGCAACTTTGTGGGGTTGGATAACTATATTAAAATTTTTGCGAACGATCGCGATTTCTGGCCTTCGATGAAAGTCACGCTGCTATACACGATTATGGCTGTGCCGGCCAAGCTCGCTGTTGCCCTGCTGGTGGCGTTGATTCTGAACAAGAACAGCCGGATCATGAACGTATACAGGACGATTTATTACTTGCCTTCCATTCTGGGAGCAAGTGTCGCGATCTCGATCTTGTGGCGCTTTCTGTTCATGGGCGAAGGGGTCGTTAACCAGCTGCTTGCAGCCGTTCGTCTTCCCCGGGTCAATTGGCTGGGCGATCCGGACGTGGCGCTGTATACAATCAGCTTGCTGGTGGTCTGGCAATTCGGGACGTCGATGGTCCTGTTCCTGGCCGGGTTGAAGCAGATTCCCGCCGAGTTGTACGATGCGGCATCCGTGGATGGAGCCGGCAAACTGCGGATGCTGGGAGTGATTACGCTGCCGCTATTGACGCCGATTATTTTTTTCAACCTGGTCATGCAGATGATCGGAGCGCTTCAGGAGTTCACCGCCGCGTTCATCATTACGAACGGCGGACCCATGAAAGCCACTTACTTGATCGGATTGAAAATATACGACGAGGCCTTCCAGGAGATGCGGCTCGGCTATGCATCGGCGCTGTCCTGGATTCTGTTCGCGTGCATCATGTTCGTTACGTTGCTGTTGTTTCGTTCCGCCCGCTCTTGGGTGCACTATGAGGATGGGGGAAAAGCCTGATGAACGGCCAAGGAATAGCGTTGAAGAAGAACGTGCAAAACGTTGTTCGCCATGCGGGTTTGATCGCAATCGGTCTATTCATGGTTTATCCGCTAATCTGGCTGCTGCTCGCCACATTCAAGACGAATCCCGATTTGTTCGGCTCTGTCGGCCTGTGGCCGGAGCGGTTTGTCTGGGATTCGTATTCCAGAGGGTGGCACAGTACCGGCCAATACACGTATGCCACGTTTTTCGCCAATACCTTCCTGCTCGTCTTGCCTACGGTTTTGTTTACCGTCGTGTCGAGCGTGGCCGTCGGTTACGGCTTCGCGAGGTTTAATTTTCCGCTGAAGAAGCTGCTGTTCGCGTTGATGATCTCGACGTTGATGCTGCCGCAGACGGTCATTCTGATCCCGCGGTATTTGATTTTTCGCAATCTGGATTGGATCGACAGTTACTTGCCCTTTATCGTTCCGGCGATTTTCGGCTGTTTTCCGTTCTTCATCTTTATGATGGTGCAGTTTATGAGAGGGCTTCCCCGAGAATTGGATGAGTCCGCGGTAATGGACGGTTGCAGTCCGCCGGTCATTCTCTTTCGGATCTTGCTTCCGCTTTGCGTTCCGGCCATCGTGTCGGCGACCCTCTTCCAATTCATATGGACATGGAACGATTTCTTTAATCAACTTGTCTTCATTAACAGCGTGAGCAAATATCCGATCTCTCTTGCGCTGAGAATGGCGATCGATTCGACGGGAGGAAGCATGGAGTGGAACCAGTTGCTGGCGATGGCGATTCTGTCGATTGTGCCGATGGTTGTCGTGTTCTTCCTGGCACAGCGCTATTTCGTTGAAGGTATAGCGACTACGGGAATCAAAGGATAAGGAGGAGGAGCAATGCCGCAATTGCGGTTTGACGAGGATCAGGTGCGCGATGCGATAGATCGGATCGTGCGGAGAACCTTTCGCATGGACTTTCCCTGGGATTGGCCGGCTGGAGTCGCTTTCTATGGCGTATCCTGCGCCTACGAAGCGACAGCCGAGCCCTTGTATCTGCAATGGCTGCAACAATGGATGGACGATCGGCTGGCGGACGGCCTGCCCCGCTTGTCTGTAAACGGAGTATCGCTGGGGCACAGTTTGCTCGGCTTGTACGAAGCGACAGGGGAACAACGTTATGCGGATACGGCGATCGTGCTTGCGGAGTATTTGCAACATGAAGCGGTTCGCTTCGCCGACGGAATTTTTCAGCATACGGTGCACGATACCGCCAACGTATTTCCCAAGCAAGCCTGGGTCGATACGTTGATGATGGCCGGCCTGTATTTGTTGCGAATAGGCAGGCTGCTGGGCCGGGACGACTGGCTGGCGGACGGTCTCAGACAGTTTCACGGCCATGAACGATTGCTGCAAGATCCCATCACCCACCTGTATTACCATGGCTGGGACGACATCGGACAGAATCATATGTCCGCTGTCTACTGGGCGAGAGGCAACGCGTGGGCGGCGCTGACGATGGCCCGGGCGCTGGAGCATGTCGATGTCTCGGAACCGTCATATATGATGATAGAAGATTCGTTGCGAGACCAGCTGAGCGCTCTGGTTCGTCTGCAATCGGATGAAGGCTTGTGGCATACGGTGCTGGACGATCCGGATACTTATGTGGAGACGTCGGGTTCGGCGGGAATCGCTGCGGCTCTGTTGTCCAAAGGAGATCTCTACAATAAACAGCTTAATCGCGCGATCCCGGAGCTGTTAAAGCAAGTGTTGGCCGACGGTTCCGTCATGAACGTCTCTGCCGGCACCGCGGTCATGAACGACGTTTCCGGCTACAAGGCAACGGCGCGCAAACGGGTTCAGGGCTGGGGGCAAGGGCTTGCTCTGGTGTTTTTTTCGGATCTGCTGAAGACCGCTAGGCCGCGGGAATCGCAAGAGCCGGCTCCTGATTGACCCTTCGTCGGTCGCTCTCCCGCTCCCGATCGGATAGGAAAAAAAATCAGCGCCCTCGCGGCTGCCCTTACGGCGGCACTGCGTGCGGCGCTGTTCTGCTTTCTTGTTCATGACGACTTGCGTTTGAGGCTTTCTGTGCCAGCGGATGCGGTTAAGCTCGGGATCGATCCGCCCGGCCTGCCCGGCTTCGCGCCTGCGCTTCTTGATCTGCGACCTGCTCATGGATTCATTCCTCCTGTTGGTTCATAGTACGATCATAACGGATCGGAAACCCCTGCCGCAACTAGGCAAGCACGCCACACGGTTCTATCGAGCGAGCACGAAGGAGGGAGAGGAGAATAAGCACGCCACACGGTACTATAGAGCAAGCTCGAAGGCTTCATACGGCAGGAGTTGTCAGAAAACTCTTTACATCAGGGTCTATTTACCTAGATAATCATATTGAAGACCGGATCGGCGCAGAGCCGACGAAGGAGAGAAGGCATTGAATCCGATCGAACCGAATGAAATAGATGACGTCGTTCAGCGGCAGAAGCGGTATTACTTGACGGGAGAGACGAGATCGGTCGCCTTCCGCAAGAAGCAGCTGGCCAAGCTTCGGGAGGCCGTGCGAAGGCATGAGCCCGAGCTGCTCGCCGCGTTGAAGGAGGACTTGAACAAGTCCGAGCAGGAGGCGTACACGACCGAGATCGGAATGGTGCTGGCCGAGCTTCGGACCGCTTTGCGGCATGTTCGCCGCTGGTCGAAGCCGAACAAGGTCCGCACTCCGATGACCCACTTCGGAGCGAGCAGCCGAATCATCCCGGAGCCCTATGGGACTACGCTGATTATAGGACCATGGAATTATCCGGTGAACCTGATGCTCGTGCCGGCGGTTGCCGCGATTGCCGCGGGCAATACGATCGTCCTGAAGCCCTCGGAGATGGCTCCGGCAACCTCGCGGGCGCTGGCGGCGCTCATCAGCGAGACGTTCCCTCCCGAATACATCGCCTTGATCGAAGGAGAGGCTTCGGTCAGCACGGAGCTGCTGAAGCGCCCGTTCGATCATCTGTTTTTTACCGGGAGCTCTTCGGTCGGCCGCATCGTGATGGAGGCCGCCGCCAAGCAGTTGATTCCCGTAACGCTGGAGCTTGGCGGCAAAAGTCCGTGCATCGTCCATCGGGACGCCCGCCTTGCGCTGGCGGCCAGACGGATCGTATTCGGCAAGCTGACGAACGCCGGGCAGACGTGCGTCGCGCCCGACTACTTGCTCGTGCACAAGGAAGCGAAGGAGGAGCTGCTGAAGGAAATGGCGGGCGCCGTCGAAGCCTTCTACGGCAGCGATCCGATCCGCGATCCGGAATACGGCCGAATCGTGAACGAGCGGCATTACCGCCGGCTGGTCGGTTATTTGCAGGACGGCCGCGTCGCGTACGGCGGACAGACCGACGACGCCGGCCTGAGAATCGCCCCGACGCTGCTGGAGGACGTTCCGGCGGATTCGCCGGTCATGCGCGACGAGATTTTCGGACCGATTCTGCCCGTTCTCATCTACGAATCGACGGAGGAGCTGCTCGCCATCGTGCGCGCTCACCCGAAGCCGCTGGCGCTGTACGTATTTTCGGAAAGCGCGTCGTTCCAGGAAGAGATCATCCGGCAGGTGCCGTTCGGCGGAGGGTGCGTCAACGATACGATCATGCATCTGGGCACTCCGTATTTGCCGTTCGGCGGAGTGGGCGCGAGCGGAATCGGCAGCTATCACGGAGAGCACGGTTTCCGGGCGTTCTCCCATTACAAGAGCGTGCTGAAGCAGACGAGCCGCTTCGATATTCCTTTCCGCTATCCCAAAGCGAAGAACGGATTAAACGTCATTCGGAAGCTGCTTCGATAATACGACGAGAGGAGCATCCTTCTGAAGCCCGATTATGCCTTGTACAAGCAAGCGTTCGCGAATGTTCCGATGCCGTTCGCTTATGTGGACCGGGACCTGCTGGATCTCAATATCCGTCTGATCGCGGAGACGGCCGGAAGCAAGAAAGTCCGGATCGCAAGCAAGTCGATTCGCTCCGTCGAGGCGCTTCGCTACCTTCTCGCCGCGGACGCACGCTTCCAGGGCATCATGTGCTATTCGGCGGCGGAGGCCGCTTTTCTCGCCGGCCAAGGCTTCGACGACCTGCTGCTCGGCTATCCGACGTGGGAAGCTTCGGGCATCGGACGGCTGGTCGATCTGATCGGCGAAGGGCGCCGCATCGTGTTCATGACGGATTGCCCGGAGCATGTGGAGCGGATCGAGCGGATCGCCCGCGCTCGCGGAGTCCGCGTGCCGCTATGTCTGGATATCGATATGTCGTCCGATTATCCGGGCTTGCGCTTCGGCGTGTGGCGATCTCCTCTGGACGAGTGGGAGAACGTCCGCCCGGTCGCCGAGCGGATCGTCCGGTCGGAATGGGTGCGGCTGGAAGGCATGATGGGATACGAGGCGCAGATTGCGGGAGTCGGCGACCGGGTTCCCGGAGCCGCGTTCAAGAACGGGCTGATCCGGCTGCTGAAGAGGCGCTCGATTCGCGAGGTGGCGAGGCGCAGAAGGGAGATGGCGGACAACCTTCGCTCCCTTGGAGCGGAGCTGATCTTCGTGAACGCGGGAGGCACGGGCAGTCTGGCCAGCTCCCGCGAGGAGGAGACCGTGACGGAGCTGACGGCGGGCTCGGGTTTCTACTCGCCGGGGCTGTTCGATTATTACCGCGATTTCCGTTACGCCCCGGCCGCCGGATTCGCGGTCGAGGTCGTCAGGAAGCCAAGGCCGGGCATCGTCACCTGCATGGGGGGCGGATACGTCGCTTCCGGGGCGGCGGATCGCTCGAAGCTGCCGCAGCCCTTTCTGCCGAGCGGGCTGTCACTGATGCCGCTTGAAGGCGCGGGGGAGGTGCAGACCCCTCTTCGCGGAAGCCGGGGCTCGCATATGGAGCTCGAGCTGGGAGATCCCGTCTTCTTTCGTCATGCCAAAGCGGGGGAGCTGTGCGAACGATTCGATTCCCTGTATGTCGTCTCGAATGGAGCGGTCGTCGACCGATATGCGACCTATAGGGGCATGGGGGAAACCTTCTTATGATCAAAAGCGGACGCAAGTGGCGGAACTGGTCGGGAATCGTAAGCGCGACGCCCCGCACCGTGCTGTATCCTTTACATATTGAAGAGGTCGTGCAAGCGGTCAAGCTGTGCAACGAGGAAGGAAGAACGCTGAGGGTGCTCGGCTCGGGGCATTCGTTTACCGGGATTGCCGCGTCCGACGACGTCTTCGTCTCGCTGGACCGGATGCAGGGAATACTGCACGTCGACTACGAGGCGTGCACGGCAACGGTGTGGGGCGGCACGAAGCTGCGCATGCTCGGCGAGCTGCTTCATTCGGAGGGAATGGCGCAGGAGAATCTCGGGGATATCGACGTTCAGTCGATTGCGGGAGCGATCAGCACCGGCACGCACGGAACGGGCCTGGCGTTCGGGAATCTCTCGACCCAAGTGGTCGGGATGACCGTCGTGACGGGGACCGGCGAGGTGCTGGACGTCACGGACAAATCGCATCCCGAGCTGTTCAAGGCGCTGCAGATTTCTCTCGGCGCTCTGGGCGTCATCGTCCAGGTGACGCTGCGGCTGAGACCGGCTTACAAATTGAAGTACGAGAGCGCACGCGTGCCGCTGTCCGACTGTCTCGCGCGGCTGGACGAGTTGGCCCGGCGCCATCGCAACTTCGAGTTTTACTGGTTTCCTTACGCGGAGCCCTGCCAGCTGAAAATGATGAACGAGACGGAGCAGCCCGTCACCCCGGACAGCTTGGCCGGCTACTGGAGCGGTATCGTGATGGAGAACGTCGCGTTCGGAGCGCTGTCCGGCCTCTGCCGCTGGGCTCCCTGGATGAGCGCTTCGGTAAGCCGGATATGCGCCGCGTCCGTCCCGACGGCCAGCAAAATCGAGTACAGCCATCGGGTGTACGCCGCCAGACGGCTTGTCCGTTTTAACGAAATGGAGTACAATCTACCGATCGAGGCGATGGAGCCCGTCATCCGGGAAATGAGAGAGCAGATGTCCCGCGAGAACTATCGCGTCCATTTTCCGGTCGAATGCCGTTTTGCCCGGGGCGATCAAATCTGGCTAAGCCCTGCGTACGAGCGGGAGTCCGCTTATATCGCCGTTCATATGTACCGGGGAATGCCCTACGAGCGATACTTTGCGGATATGGAGCGAATTTTTTTGCGGTACGGGGGACGCCCGCATTGGGGCAAGCTGCATTCCTTGAAGGCCGCAGAGCTGCGGAGAGCCTACCCGATGTGGGACGAGTTCGCGGAGCGCCGCAGCCGGATGGATCCGAACGGCGTCCTGCTGACGCCTTATTTGCGGACGATATTCGGGATCGAAGCCGAGAAGTAGAAAAAAGGAGTTGTCCGTATTATGCCTCATCTGCTGTTTCGGGGCGTCGCGCCGGAGCAGGTCCGCTCGATCAGCGGGCCGCTCGTCTCGGAGCTGGCTGCGATATGCCGGTGCCCGGAGGACGATATCATGCTGGAATGCTTGCTTACGACCGCCTTGTTCGGAGGAGAGACGGTGCCCTCCTATCCTTTCGTCGAGGTGGCCTGGTTCGACCGGGGAGCGGCCGTCCGAGACGCCGCGGCGGCCTGCATCGATCGTCATGTCCGCGCTTTGGGCGTGCCCGAGCTGGAGATCGCCTTTCGCCGCTACGAGCGGGAAAGCTACTACGCCAACGGGAAACCTCTCGGCGAGCCGTCGCCGGAATCCGAGGAGCTGGAAGCGGCGCGTTCGGAGAACAAGCGATTGAAGGACGAGCTGCGCAAAGCGAGAATGGCGATCCAATCGAAGGCCGACAGCTCGGCGCAGAGGATGTCCAGCAGGCTCTACGACGCACTAAGAGAGTAGCCGAAAGGCAAGGCGGAGCCGATGGCCGATCGGCAGCAGCGCTTAAGAGGGACGAGTTGTTACCTTTTGTATCTGTAATCCTGAAATTTCTCTCATAAAAGAAACAAAACGTATCTCGATGCGTCTATCTTATACCGCCGTATCTCGATCGGCCTGAACGGGCGGTGGATAAGAGGAGGTAGCGGGATGAGGAAAATCGTATCGGGAATGCTCGCGTTGCTGCTGGTGTTCGGCGTTCCTTTGACCTCTTGGGGAGCTTCGAACCTGTCGACGGAGCACAAGTTCGAGGAGCTCAGGCAGAAAAACGTGTTTACCGGATTCGAGGACGGAAGCTCGCGGCTGTACGATCCGATGTCGAGGGAGCAGCTGGCCGCCGTGCTTTACCGATTGCTGGAGCTTCCGGCCGGCAGCGCTGCGCCGAGCTATGACGACGTATCGAGATCCCGCTGGTCGTTCCAGGAGATCGAAGCGGTCAAGCGGGCCGGCCTGATGAACGGGACGAAGTCCAGAACGTTCTCGCCGACGCGGAACGTGACGGTGGAGCAGCTCGCCGCTATTCTGACCCGGAGCTACGGGCTGAGCGGCTCGGGGGCGACGCCGGTTGCCGGGCGCGTGTCCGCCTGGGCCAGAGGCGCGGTCAGCCTGGCGCTGGATCATCAGCTGATTCCGCAGCTGAGCGACTACACGCTGGACGCGACGCGCGGACTGCTGGTGGAGGCCGCCTACGAGATTTACGAGCAGAGGCGGCTTACTCCGCTGTACGTGCGCTCGGTCGAGCAGCTGACGAACCAGTCGGTCAAAATCGTGCTGTTCCAATGGGCCGATCCTAACGACAAATCGATCGACAGAAGCCGGTTCTCCGTCAAGGACGCGTACGGCAACACGCGCAACGTGCTGCAGGCCACAGTCTCGCACGACGGCATGTCGATCGTGCTGTGGACGGATCGACAGTCGGGCGGCGTGCTTCATACGGTCACGATCGACGGGGCGACCTGGAGCTACGTGTCCGCACAGGAGGATACGACGAAGCCGCAGCTCGTGTCGTCGCTCGTCAAGCTGTCCAACCGGACGTACGAGCTGGTTTTCTCCGAGCCGGTGGAGCGGAGCTCGGCGACGGATTCCGGCAACTACCGGTTCAGCGGCGGTCTCCGGGTCACGGGAGTTCAGCTTTCCGCCGACCAGCGCAAGGTGACGATTACGACCTCGGAGCAGGCGGACGGCCGCAGCTACCAGTTGACCGTGCGGAACGTGAAGGACCTGGCGGGCAACGTGATGGACACGCGCAGCGACCTGTATTTGACCGGAAGCAACGACAGCACGAAGCCGAAGGTGACCGAGGTGAAGATCGACCCGACGACGGCGCTCATCTCGGTGAAGTTCAGCGAAAAAATCGATCCGCAGCATGCGGCGATGACGCATCATTATTCGATCGACAAAGGGCTCGTCGTCCTTCAGGCGACGCTCGGCAGCGACGGGAGAACGGTGACGCTGAAGACGACGCCGCAGCAGGACGCCACGTATTATACGCTGACGGTCTCCGGCATTCCCGATCTGGCGGGCAACGTGATGGATACGTCGACCAACTGGCGGTTCGGCGCCGTCGCCAATCCGCTGGAGCAGGCGTCTCTGCTGAATGCGGTCGCGATCAACAAAAACACGGTCGAGCTCGTCTTTAACAGAGCCTTGTCCGATGCGGACGCCGGCGGCGTCAAGCTCGGCGGCATGACGGTCAACGGCGCCGCGCTCTCCATGTCCGACTGGAGCGCTTTCGTCCAGCGGAAGCCGGGAACCGACAGAGCGGTGACGATCCAATACCGCACGAAGTCGTCCGGCAATCCGGATCTGTTCCGCTCCGGGCATTATTATACGGCGCGCGTCTCCGGCATAGCCGGACTGAATACGGCGGGCGGGGCGGATACGGCCGCGTTCGCGGGCACGATCGCCGACAACGCGGTTCCGTTCGTTACGCAGGCGGTTGCGTTGGACCGCAGCACGGTGAAGGTGCTGTTCAGCGAACCGGTCAAGAATGTGAAGGCTTCCGCTTTCCGCATTCGGACGGCGGAAGGACGGGAGAGAGACTTCGAAAGCGCCGAGCCGGGCGATCCCGGCAAAATCGTGACGGAGGCGGTGCTCAAGCTGGACGGCGAGCTCCGCTCCGGCCGCGCGTACGAGCTGATTTTCCGGCCGAATGCCGTCACGGACGCGGCCGGCTGGAACGGGTGGAAGACGAAGGAAGGCGATCGGGAATATACGGTTCGGTTCCACACCTGATCGCGGACGGTTGGAGGAGGAAGGACGCAAGTGTACGCAGCAGCCGGATATTGGATTGTCGTGAATGTGATCTCGTTTTATTTGATGGGTCGAGATAAAGCCCAGGCCAAGAAGGGCGGGCGAAGAATACCGGAGAGGACGCTGTTTCTGTGGGCTGCGGCCGGGGGCGCGGCGGGGGCGATCGCCGGGATGAGGGCATGGCGCCACAAGACGAAGCACGCCTCGTTCCTGATCGGGATGCCCGCAATCTTGGCCGCCCACTTGATGGTAGCATACTGGTTCTGGCGATGATGGCAAAAGAAGGGCTATCCTACCGTCTGGCGACGGAAGGGTAGCCCTTCGGTTACTGGGGAAGCGTCTCGAGCAGCTGGCCGAGAAGAAGCCCGGTATCCGTCCATTTCTCCGCCGCCGCCCGGATGCCGACGATTTGACGCTCGCCGCTCATCTCGAGGCCCTCGAATACGGAATGGCCGGTAAGGTCGATGCCGTAAGCATAGTCCATCGTATCGTCCTCGGTTCTGGCGCTGAGGATCCGATCCTCGGGAATCGTCAGCCCGGTAGCGGCCGCGAATTCGTCCAGCTTGACGAACACGCCCTGCGAAGCCAGACTTTCGAAGTTCTTCTCGTCCGTCACGTACACCTCGTCTTTCTCGGTGATGAGCATGAGGACGCTTTTTTGCTGCAGCGCCATATCCTGCTGGCTCTGAATTTCCGGAGGGTTGTAGACGAGAGACGTTTTGATCCGCTGCCATTCCGGCACAAGCTTCAGCAGGTTCTGCTCCAGGAGCTCCGTATCCGCGAAATAGAAGTTGCCGAATACGCTTACCGACAAGTTGGCCGGAGGGGTGTTGGCCGCTTCCCTTCTTTTGTCGACGCCTTCCTTGATCATATAGCCCGCGAACAGCACGACGAGAAGACCGATGATGACATGAACCTTATAGTAGTAGAAAAAATGGCCGATTTTCGACGGCTTCTCGACGGTGCCGATTTTCTCGGATTCGATGCCGATGATGAGATTGTACGCCTGATTGATTTCGCTCAGCTGCAGCGTCTCTTGGCTCTCCTCGTCGTCACCCGAACGATTTTTTTCCGCTCTTGCCCGTTTCAACAAAATGAAATAACGATTTTCCACTTGCTCGCGCGTCGCGTCCTCCGGAAGGCCCAACAATTCGTAAGCTTTTTGCAATTGCTCGTTCAATTCGGTCACTCCAGTCCGCATACCGTTCTGTCTGCCTACTTAAGAATGATACACGAAGTGCGGAAGCTTGCGCAAACTTACCAGGTTTTTAAGACGGCCACCGCTTCGCCTTCCTTCGGGGAGGCGGCTTTGCCCTCCTGGTCGCGGGCGGGAGGCTTGTCCTCCGGCGCTTCGGCCGCTTCCGTACCGATGCTGGCGTCCATCTGGCTCGTTCCGTGGAAAATGCCGCCGGACTCGATGGACAGCTCCAGCGCCGACAGATTGCCGTTCAGCCGCCCGGTCGACTTGATCGTCAGCTTGGCGGTTGCGGCGACGTTGCCGATAACCTGCCCGGCGATCACGACGTTGCGCGCTTTAATATGGGATCGGGCGACGCCGTTCTCGCCGATCGTGACGTCCCCCGCGCAGTCGATGTCTCCTTCCATCCGGCCTTCGACCCGCAGCCCCGCCTCCGAAGAGATCTTGCCCTCGAACGAGGAGCCCTCCCCGATCAGCGTGTCGGTCATATTCGGGTCGATCTTCGACTTTTTGTTTTTGAACATGGTCATGGACTCCTTCTCGTTGCTTTAAGATAAGGCTCGGGATTGACATGCTCGCCGTTCACGATCACTTCGTAGTGAAGATGGGGGCCGGTGCTTCGGCCTGTAGAGCCGAGTTCCCCGATGATCTCGCCTTTGCGCACCCGGTCTCCCGAGGAGGCGATGATTTTGCTCAGATGGGAATAGTGCGTCTGAACGCCGCTGGAATGCTTGATCAGGATATGATTGCCGTGAGAGCTGCTGTATCCGGCTTCGACGACGGTGCCGTCCGCAGCCGCGTAGATCGGATCTCCAGTATTCCCTCCGATGTCGATGCCCGCGTGATAAGTCGCCTTGCGCGTAAAGGGATCCTTGCGGATGCCGAACGTGGACGTCACCCGCCGGGAGTCCGTCGGCCAGATCGTCGGAGTGACGGCCAAGAGCTGAAGCTGCCGGGCCACCGCTTCCTTCGTCAGCTCCAGCTGCGGCTTCATCGTCTCGATCTGCTCGTCCAGAAGCTGGAGATTTTCGCGGGTGTTGTCCACGAGCCGAGCCATCTCGCTCTCGCTGACCGGCAGCTCTTCGCCGCCCGTTCCTCCGTCCATCGCGAACGGTTCGCCGCCGTCCGCCAGCCCGGTCGCCTTCCGGGACTTGGAGGCGGACAAGCTTTCGATTCCGACCATCTCTTTCAGCTCGGATTCCAGCTCGTTGATGTCCTTCATCCGCGTAGCCAGCGCTTTCGTCTGCTCGGCCAGATCGGCTAGATCGGTCTGGAGCTCGCTGATATGCACGTTTTTGTCTTCCAGAATTTTTTCGTAATCTCCAGTTGCTGCGGAAAGCTCCTGCTTGAGCTGCCCGACCTGTCCGGCGTTGTCCCGATACAGCAGAAAAACCGCAACGCAGCAGACGATCAGAGCGAGGATAAGCGCAGCCGCCGTCACCAGCGCAGCCGCCGACAGACGGAAGCGCTTCACCGCGCTGTTCGCATCCGGAATCACCATAAAGGTGAATTTCTTATTCCGCCATTTCATGACTATCCTCCTGCATATTTGCGTCGACTTTTTCATCCTATTTTCCGTCATGGGTCTCCAGAGGTAATTCGACCCATTTGTCGCATAATCCTTTTTTACTTAAAAAAATGATGCGAATCAATAGGGGAGAAGGAGGATTTTGTCGCAATAAGGCGAATCTTCTTTATTAAATACATAGGGACGAGTCTTAGGACGGGGAGGACTATGATGATCAAGCTAGCAGGAATAGATATTGGCAATGACAGCGTTAAGCTTGTGGTGAACGAATCCAACGATCCGATCGTCATTCCGAATATCGTATCGCCGGGATACGAAAGACATATTCTCCAGGAGGAGGACTCTCCCCTCAAGGCGCTGGACGTCATGGTATACAGCCCCAAGCTGAAGAAGAAGGGGCAGCGGTATTTCGTCGGCCTGCTCGCTTCGGAGGACCAGGACAACGCCGAGCTGGAGGAGACCGACAACAAGGCGACGAGCGATCAATCTCTGATCGTGGCGATTACGGCGCTGGCCTACGCCAGCGTCACGAACGCATCGCATTCGCTTGTTCCCGGCCAGACGATCGACCAGGTGGAATACGTCATCGGCACCGGCTTGCCGGTGCGCACTTACGCGCGATTTCATCAGATTTTCGAAGAAAGGCTGGTCGGCGAGCACGAGGTCACCTTCCTCTCCACGCCGAAGCTTCGCGGCCGTACGGTGAGGGTGAGCGTCCGCCGGGCGATCGTGTCAATCGAAGGGGCCGCCGCCCTGTTCCACATGGCGACGCACGAGAACTTGCAGGTCAGGGACGAGGAGCTGTACTACGGCTGCATCGGCATATGCGAGATGGGGGCGCTGACGACCGACTTCCCGGTCGTCAAGCGGATGAGCATCGACAACCAGTTCAGCACCGGCGAACAGCTGGGCCTGGCGTCGTATCTGGATTCGATCATTCGCGACGTCGAGGACCAGTTCGGCTATCGTTTCCCGAGCCGCACGAAGCTGATCCAGCGCATTCGCAAAAATGAGTTTTCGATTCAGCGGGTAGGCGAAGGGCAGGCGGACATTCGGCCGATCGTCGACACCTACTTCTCCCGCGCCGCGCAGAAGATCGTCGACCTGATCCGCAAGCGCTGGAAGAAGTATCCCGACATTCAATGCTTCTACGTGCTCGGCGGCGGCGCTGCGGCGCTGCGGCCGTACATTCTGGACGCGGCGGAGAACATGCGCCTGCGCTTCGTGGACAACAGCGAGCTGCAGAACGTATACGGCTATCTGAAGCTGGCCAAGAACAAAACGTCGCAGCAGGAAGCGATCTAACCAGGTAAAGCGTCACGGAGAGGGGCTCCCGCCGGATCAGCGTCGCGCATCGCTGATCCGGGGGAGCCCCTTGACTCGTTATCTGGCGGCTCTGCCCAGGAAATCCCGGTAGATGCCCGGAGTCGAATCCGGGATCAGGAAGGCGCCAACCGTTTTCTCGTAAAATTCCGCGGGACCGACGCCTCCGATAATCGCGTAGACGTACCCGGCTTCTCTCATGCTGTGAAGGCTCTTGAGCAGCAGCGCCTTGCCGATGCCCTTGCCCTGCTCCGAGTCCAGCACGCGGGTCGGTCCGAAGAAATTCGGCGCGGTGGCCTCGTAGCAGGCGAAGCCGAGAATATCCGCTCCTCTAGAGGCGACATAGCAGGTGACCGGCGTTCGGGCAAAGCATACGTCGACCTCCCCCGAAGCGCTGCGGGTAGAATGTTCGGCCGCCCATTCGACGACGCGGTGTTTGTCCGGGGCGAGCGCCCGGTGAATGCGAATGCCCTCCTCCCGCTCCAGGCGGGCAAGCAGCTCCTCGCAGGGAGGCAGGTTCAACAGATGGACGAGCATGTCGGCCATATCGCAAATCTCTCCTTTTTTCCATGAAATTACGGTCGTCAGTCGGCCAGCACGGTGACGGTCGGCTTGCCGGCCGCTTCGGCTTCGCCCCGAAGCACGGCGGCAACGGCGTCGAACGCCTTCGCGGTATATTCGTAGGCGGCGAGCGACCAGACGTTCGGATTCAGCAGCCTCAGATCGTAAGGATTTCTCAACGCTACCGCGACGACCGGAACGCCGAGCGAAGCGAGCCGGTTGACGAGCTCGATCTGCCCCGGATAGAGGTGGCCGTTGTACGTTCCGATAACGATTCCGCTCGCATCGGCTGCCCGTTCGACGATCGCCGCGATGTCTTCCTCCGTCGGATTCGAAGGGGTTGCCTCCGCGCTGCCTCCCAGCTTCTCCGCCATGAAGGCGGGGAAGGTCAGCGGGTCGTCGTCCAGATTGGATACCCGCGTGGCCCGGAAGACCGGGCAGCCCAGATGGCGGGGGCGACTGCCCAGGTCGGGGAATCGTCCGCCGGGAACCCGGATCGGCGTCAGCGTTCGTTCCAGCAGCTTGCGGTTCTCCCGGGTATGCGCTTCGCTGCCGACGATCGACAGCTCCGGAGCCGGGCGGGACAGGTAGTCCGCTTTCAGAGCGGCGATCCGCTCCAGCGAGCGCTCCCATTCCGCGCGGTCGATCTCTCCCGATTCCAGAGCGCGCCGGATCGCTTCGGCCGCTTCGGCTGCCAGAGAAGCCGTATGGGAGACGAGCACAAGATCGGCCCCGGCCTGGATCGCCTCGACGGTACCGCGCACGGTGCCGACGGAATGCTGAATCGCCTTCATCTCCAGACAGTCCGTCATGATCAAGCCGTCGAAGCCCATCTCTTCCCGCAGAAGCCCGGTCAGTATTCGGCGGGACAGCGTCGCAGGCGTGCCCGCGTCCACCTGCGGAAACACGATGTGGGACGTCATGACGGCAGGGAGGCCGGCATCGATGGCCGCCTGGAAAGGAGCGAGCTCGACGCTTCTCAGCTCGTCCATCGTCTTGTCCACGACAGGAAGCGCCAGATGGGAGTCCACGCTCGTATCGCCGTGTCCCGGAAAATGCTTCCCGCAGCTGAGCGTGCCGCTGTCTTCCAGACCGCGCATCATCGGGAGGGCGTAGCGGATCACCGTCTCCGGCTTCTCCCCGTAGCTGCGCACGCCGATGACCGGGTTGGCGTCGTTGGAGTTGACGTCCAGCACCGGGGCGAGATTGAAGTTGACGCCGAGGGCGCGCAGCTCCAGGCCGGTCAGCCGTCCCGCTTGATAGGCGTTCTCCGGATCGCCCGTCGCCGCGATGGCCATCGCTCCCGGAACGCAGGTGGCGTCCTCGGACAGACGGGAGACGGCGCCGCCCTCCTGATCGATGGCGATAAAAGCGGGCCGGCCGGTTTCCCGCATCACCAGCTGCTGGATCTCCTCGCACAGTTTGTTCAACTGCTCCTTGCCTGTAATGTTCCATTTGAATAGAATGACGTTTCCGACTTTGTGCGTTTTCACCAGATCGACGAACGCGTCGTCCAGCCGAGGGCCGTCGAAACCGGCCATCATGCGCTGCCCGATCTGACGGGTCAGAGATACATTCTCGTCCATATCGAGTTCCTCCAAGTTAAGTCGTGCGGCTTCGTCCGCCCCGGATCGCCGCCTTCAGCCTGCCTTCGTAACGATCGAGAAGCTTCGTCGCGTCTTCGGCGTCGGATCCGGTTTCCAGCATCAGAATGGCGGTTTTCACATGCAGTCCGGCTTCCTTCAGCGCCGCTTCCGCCCGCTCGTCGGAGACGCCGGTCACCTGCTTGACGATGCGAACGGACCGGTCGTAGAGCTTGCTGTTGCTCGCCTTCAGATCGACCATCAGATTGTTGTACACCTTGCCCAGCTTGATCATAGTCCCGGTCGTCAGCATGTTCAGCACCAGCTTCTGGGCGGAACCGCTCTTCAGCCGGGTGGAGCCGGAGATGACCTCGGGTCCGACGACGGGGGCGATGCATATATCGCACAGCTCGCTCAGACGGGAGTTCTTGTTCGTGACGAGGCCGACCGTGACCGCGCCGATCTGCCGCGCCTGCCGGATCGCCCCCAGCACGTAGGGAGTCGAACCGCTGGCGGTAATGCCGACGACGACGTCGCTTGCACGGACGCCGATGTCCAGTACGAGCCGGGCGCCGCCCTCCGCATCGTCCTCGCAGCCTTCCACGGCCGTCCTCAGAGCGACGTCTCCTCCGGCGATGTAGGCTTGAACCAGCTCGGGATCGGTTCCGTAGGTCGGCGGGCATTCGCTGGCGTCCAGGACGCCCAGCCGGCCGGAGGAACCGGCCCCGACGTAGAACAGCCGTCCCCCGTTCTTCAGGGATTTAACGATCAGATCCACCGCGTCGGCAATGGCGTCGACCTCCTGACGCACCGACAGAGGAACGAGCTGATCCTCGTCGTTCATCAGGAGCAGCATGTCCCGCGTGCTGCGCTCGTCGATCGAGGCGGTTGCCGGATTGTTCATTTCCGTTGTTAACTGCGAGAAGTACGAAGTCATAGTCATCCATCCTTTTCTGGACGCGATAGAGGTTTGATTCTGTCGAACGCTCTGCGTATAATTAAGAATAATTTTCATGATTGTTTAATTTCAGGAAGCGGGTGCCAGCTGTGACCAATATAGAGATCCGCGTTCGCAACGTATACAGCGACTTAAGCAATTCGGAGAAGAAGGCGGCGGACTATTTTCTTGCCGATGTCGAAAGAATTTTCCATCAACCGATCGCCCAATTGGCGAAAAGCGCCGGCGTCAGTCAGGTGGCTTGGGTGCGGCTGGCCAAGGCGCTGGGCTTCGACGGCTTAAAAAGCATGAAGAGAAGCCTGTTCAGCGAGCTTAACAGCGGCAATGGCGACGACGAGGACAAGAGCCGCTACATTTTCACCGACATTAAAGACTATTCCGGCTTATCCGACGTGTTCATGGCGATCAGGAACAGCAGCATGCAGTCGATCGAGGACACCGTGAACCTGCTGAATGCCGACGTGGTGGAGGCGGTCGTGCAGCGGCTCATCGAGGCCCGCTCCGTCAAGCTGTTCGGCGTGGGAGCCTCGGCCCTGGTCGCGGAAGACTTCTACAACAAGCTGCTGCGCATCGGCAGCAACGTCTGCTTCAGCCATGACGGACATATTCAGCTTACCTACGCGGCCAATACCCGGGCAGGGGACGTCTGCTTTTTCATCAGCCACTCCGGAATGACCAAGGAAGTGAACGAAGCGTTCGACATCGCCTCGAGAACGGCAGGGGCGACGATGATTTCCTTGACCAAGCTGGGCAAAAACCCGCTGGCCTCCAAAGCGGACTTCGAGCTCTACACGTCGTCTCCTGAAATCAATCATCGCAGCGGCGCCATGAGCAGCCGGATCTCGCAGCTCATCGTCATCGACGTGCTGTTCACCGCGCTGGCGAACCGCAATTACGACAACGTGATTCATAGCCTCATTCAGAGCTCCGAGTCGTGCCGGACGTACCGGAAAATTTGACCCCTCCGTTATCCCTTCACCGAGCCGACCGTCAAGCCGGCGACGAAAAAGCGCTGCAGCAGCGGATAAAGGGTGATGATCGGCAGCGTCGACGTAATGATGACCGCCGATTTGATCGACATGGCGATCGTGCTCTTGTCCGCCGAGCCGGCGCCGTCTCCGACCATCGTCGTTCCGTTAACGATGTTGCGAAGGTACAGCATGACCGGATACTGATCCGTATTGAGATAGATTAAGCCGTTAAACCAGTCGTTCCAGAAGAAGACGGCGGTGTACAGGCCGATCGTGGCCAGCGCCGGCGTAGACAGCGGCAGAATCACCCGCTGCAATATACCGAAATAAGTCAGGCCGTCGATTATGGCGGCTTCTTCTATTTCCGAGGGAATAGCCCGGAAAAAATTGATCAGAATGATCAGGTTGAACTGATTGATGGCGAACGGAAGCAGCATCGCCCACACCGTGCCGGTCAGCTGAAGATTGGAGATCAGCAGATAGGTCGGGATAAGACCGCCCGAGAAAAACATCGAGAACACGATCAGCATCATGACCAGCTTGTGTCCGTACAAGAACCGCTTGGACATCGCATAAGCAAATAAAGCGCTCATGAACAAGGAAATCAGCGTTCCCGCGGCGGTATAGAAAATGGTGTTTCCGTAAGCCTTGAAGAAATTCGGATACGTGAGAATCTGTTTGTAGGCTTCGAAATTCAGGCCGACGGGAAACAACGACACTTTGTTGTTGATGATCGCTTCCGGACTGGACAGAGACAGAGCCAGCATATAGAGAAACGGAACGAAGCAGATCAGGACAACGACGATCATGACGGCGTAGATGAGCACGTCGGCGAAAGTCAAAGGTCGAAGTCTGGGTTTGGTAGGCATGGAATGCCGCTCCTTTCCGGATTAGTAGATGCTTTCGCCAGACAGTTTTTTGCTGAGCCAGTTCGTGCTGGAGACGAGAATGACGCCGACGATTCCGCTGAACAGCCCGATGGCGGTCGCGTACGAATAGTTCTGGTTGGTCAGGCCGGTACGATAGACGAGCGTATCGATAATGTCGCTGACCATGGCGTTGGACGGCGTAAACATGAGCAGCACCTTCTCAAAGCCGAGGCTGAGCAGCGAGCCGACGTTCAGGATCAGCATGACCATAATCGTGGACATAATGGACGGAATCGTCACGTAAATGACTTTCTGGAATCGGCTGGCTCCGTCGATGTCCGCCGCTTCGAACAGCTCGCGGTTGACGCCGGTAATGGCGGCCAGGTAGATGATGGCGGTCCAGCCCGTGAACTGCCATGCTTCCGTTAAAATATAGAGCGGCCGGAAATATTGCGGCTCGTTGACGAAGTAGATCGGCTCCATGCCGAACAGACTGCCGAGAATCCGGTTCAGCAGACCGGAGCTGGGGGACAGCAGCTCTCCCAGTATCGCGATGACGACGACCGTGGAGATGAACCTCGGCATATAGCTGACGGTCTGCACGAATTTGCGGAACCGCTTCGAACGCACTTCATAGAGCAGCAGGGCAAAGATGATCGGAATCGGAAAATTGATCAGAATATTTCCGAACGACAGAATCAGCGTATTGTTGAAGGCTCGCCAGAAGGCCGGATCCTGCAGGAAGCGTTCGAAATAGGCGAATCCTACCCATTCGGTGCCGTAGGGCCCCATGCCCGGCCGATAGCGGCGGAAGGCGAGCACGTTGCCGATCAGGGGCGCGTATTTAAAAAGCAGGAAATGGCATAACGGCAGCAGCATCATGACATAGAGCTGCCAATAACGGCGAAAGTGGCGCCACTTCGGATGACGGGGGGCGTAGCTTCCGCTCGGAATGTTCGAGAGTGTCGTCGAATCAGCCATAGGTTCACCTTCTTCGCATGGATGAGGAATGGCGGGAGCCCGCGAGTTCGTAAGAGCAAAGACCTGCCGTTGGAAATGTCGGTCAACCCGTGACTCCATTTTTCCTGGCAGGTCTTTATACGTAGGTGCTTCAGAAAGATCGGAATCGCTGCTTTAGTTCAGATGATCGTTGTACAGCTGCAGGAAGCGATCGATTTGCAGGCCTTTCATTTCCTTGACATATTGATCCCAGTCGTTGTCCAGGTTCTTCTTGCCGGTCAGGAAGGCGTCGGCCCAGATTTCGAAGGTGTCCGCCAGCGGCGTCTGCAGCGAGGCGGCTTCCTCGGCGATCATGTCGTCGAACAACGGAGTCGGAGGAATCGGCTGGATCGCGTCCGGCATCGCGGCGACCGCGGCGTTGATCTGGCCGTAGTTTTCGTCGTACTTCGTCATTTCCTGAGCGTTGATCCAGACGAGCTGCGTCACGTCGGAGCCCGCGCCGTATTTCAGCTGCATCTCTTTATAGATGCCGTTAGGCGAGTTGACGATATCGTCGGCGTATTTGATCTTGCCGTCCTCCATCGTGTACGTCTGGCCTTCCACGCCGAGCCCCCAGATTTTCGCGCCCTCCTCGGAGAAGAAAATTTCGTCGATCGTCCTGACGAGGCGCTCGAAGTCCGGACGATCCGCCGTTTTTTTCGGGAACAGAATGCCCGATCCGGTGCTGCTCTTCTGCTGGTGGTGCGCTCCGGCCGGTCCGGCGAGCGGAGGATACATCTGCAGCTTGAAGCCGGGCTCCGTCGAAGCGCTCTCGACGCCGCCGATCTGGTCGTAATACGCGTAGGTTGCGAACGACTTGCCGGTGGCCATCTTCTGCGACCACTTGTCGCCGTCGATCGGATCCGCCATCTCGGGATCGAGCAGGCCTTCCGCGTACAGCTTGGAGAAGAACGTCATATATTCTTTGTATTGATCGCTGATCGCGCCCGGGAAGTAGGTCTGGTTCTCGTAATCCCAGCTTAACGTCTTGGAGCCGTCCGCGCCGTTCTTGCCGACGCTGATGCCGAAGGAAGGCATCGTCATGCGGTACAGCACGCGAGGTCCGGCGAGAATCGTGAGCGGATAGGAATCCGGGTTCTCTTCCTTGAATTTCTTCAGAACGGCGTACAGATCGTCGAACGTCTTGGGCGGCTGCAGTCCGTATTTCTCCAGCAGATCCTGCCTCATAATCAGGCCGCCGTCGTAGAACGGCTTGTCGTACAGCGAGGGAAGATAATAGCGCTTGCCGTCCTTCAGATTCAAGGTCGCCACCTGGTCCTCCAGGCCGAAGTCCTGCACGCGCTTGTTGAAGTTGGGCGTCCAGTCGGAGTAGTCGCTGATCGGCACGATAGCGCCGTTAAGCGCCAGGGAGGCGTTCTCGCCCTTCGTCGACTGATACAGAATCACGTCCGGGGCGTTATTGCCGGTGTTCAGCGCTAGCGAGACTTTCGTCTGATAATCCGCGATCGGAATAATTTCGAACTTGATGTTGGCGTTGAAGCGTTTCTGCACTTCCTGAACGGTCAGCCAGTCCTCCTTGAACGGGAGAGTCGCGTTGTCCGAGTAGTAGACGGAGAACTGGATCGGCTCTTCGGCGCCGCTGGAGGGCGATTCCGAAGAATCCGGGCTTTGGCTCGAGCCGGCCGCCGGAGACGACGGCTGGGCGTTTTCTTTCTTGGAGCTGCATGCGGCAAGAGACGACGCTACCAATAGAAAAACGAGAATGAGGAACGCGCTTTTTTTCTTGAACATACTTGCATGACCTCCCGAATTTTGAATGAAAGAATGGGCGACGCTGCAACGCTTGAGCGAATAGTAACACACTTTATTTCAAGGGTCAACGGTTTATGATGAAACTTTATTTCAAAATTTGAAAGGGCTTACGCAAAAGCGGAAATCGTTGTCGACTTCCGCTAGAACCGGGCGATCCGCAACCGGGTTTCGTTGTCGTTATTGCCCGGACGAAGCCGTTCCCGCAGGCGGAACCGATCCTTGCCGAGCTGTAAATTGCGCTGCAGCCGTTCTTGTTATTTGCTTTATTTTGTGCAAATTTCGGTCGACAGTCCCCGTGCGGGCGGCGGACGTCAAGCAGACCGATCGGGACATAAAAAAAACGCCCGTCCTCGGAGGAGGAAGGGCGGGACGGTACAGCAGCGGTTAGAATAGAAGCTTTTTGCCGTCGATCCAGGTCGACTGCAGCTCCAGTTCGTCGTTGAGCAGCAGGAAATCCGCCTGCTTGCCGACCTCGAGCGTGCCGATCGAGTCGGCAAGGCCGAGCTGGCGCGCCGGGTTGGCGCTGGCCATCCGGCTGGCGTCTTCGAGGGACACGCCGATCTCCCGAACGAGAAAACGAACGGCGCCGATCATCGTCAGCGTGCTGCCCGCCAGACTGTCGTTCTCCTTCAGGCGAGCGACGCCGCACTTCATGTGAACGGGAAGTCCGCCCAGGTCGTAATCTCCGTCGGGCATGCCGGCGGCCGCCATCGCGTCGGTCACGAGAATGACGTTGTGCACGCCCTTGGCTCGAGTCACCAGCTTGATGCCCGCCGGATGCACATGGTGGCCGTCGGCGATCACTTCGGCGGTAATGCGGTCGTCCGTCAGAACCGCGCCGACAGTGCCGGGATGGCGATGATGAAGCGGCGTCATCGCGTTGAACGTGTGAACGGCATGCCGCAAGCCGCGATCGGCGGCGGCGATAATCTGATCGTAGGTGGCGTCGGTATGTCCGCAGCTGGGGACGATGCCGTTGGCGGCGAGCTTCTCGATATAGTCCAGCGAGCCCTCGACTTCCGGCGCGAGCGTCTGAAGCTTGATCACGCCGGGGAAGCGGCCGACCCAGTCCTCCAGCCACTCCGGCTGGGGAGGAAGGATATAGGCCGGATTTTGCGCGCCCTTCCATTTGACGTTGACGAAAGGGCCTTCCAGATGCACGCCGACGATCTTCGCGTAAGGCATCGGCTTGGACATATAGTCGGCCGCCAGCGCGATGACGGCGGTCAAGTCTTCGCGCGACGCGGTCAGCGTCGTCGCGAGCATGCTCGTCGTTCCGTTCGAAGCATGGAACTTCGTAATTTCTCGTATGCCTTCGACGTTGGCGTCCATGAAGTCGTGATTCGCCCCGCCGTGGACGTGAACGTCGACGAAGCCCGGAATGAGCCAGGCGCCCTCCGCGTCGAACCGCTCAAGGCCCGCCGGCTGTCCGGCCAGCTCGGAGACGCTGCCGATCGCCGCGATTCGATCTCCCTTTATATGAACGTATCCTTGTTCGATCGTTCCGGAAGGGGTGATGACCCGGGCGTTGACGACTTGTAATTCCTTAACGGCCGCGCTCATGCCAGTTTACCTGCCGCGGCGGAGTCGAGAAGCACGATCAGGTTCGGATGGGTCTGCAGCAGGGAGGCCGGCACGTCCGTCGTGATCGGTCCTTGCAGCGCTTGCCGGATAATGTCGGCTTTGTCCGCGCCTTTGACGACGAGAAGAATTTTTTTCGCTTTCAGGATCGTGCCAACGCCCATCGTCAGCGCCTGCTTCGGCACGTCGTCGATCGAGTCGAAGAAGCGGGCGTTCGCTTCGCGGGTCTGCTCGGCCAGCTCCACGATGTGGGTGCCCTTGATCAGAGCGTGCGCCGGCTCGTTAAATCCGATATGACCGTTGTGGCCGAGACCGAGCAGCTGCAGGTCGATCTGACCGGCCAGCTCGATCGCCTCGTCGTAGCGGCGGCACTCGGCCTCCAGATCGGCGGCGTTGCCGTTCGGAATGTGGCGCTGCGATTCCGGCAAATCAATATGCGAAAACAGATGAACGTTCATATAGGAATGGTAGCTCTCCGGGTGATCGATCGGCAGATGAACGTATTCGTCCAGATTAAACGTGGTCGTATTGCGGAAGCTGACCATGTCTCTCCGGTAGATGCGGACGATCTCCCTGTAGATGCCGACCGGAGTTCCCCCGGTCGCCAAGCCGAGCACCGCCCTCGGAATCGTCTGAACCTGCCCGACGATAATATTGGCCGCCGCCTCGTTAAGCTTCTCGTCGCTGTCGAAAGTAAGGATGTTCATTTCGGCTTTTTCTCTCCTTTTCCTGATGAGTAGTAGTCGACCGTCAAATAAGATTGCTTCAGTCTGGGAACGTAGAGCTCGAAGTGCTCGCTGACCAGCCCGGTGAACAGCACGTCGATCACATGCAGCGTCGCCATGCGGGATGCCATGTCCCCGCGGCGCATGCCGACCTCCGCCGAGGAGGTGAACAGGTTGATCGCCGCCTGATCCGCCAGCGTGTTCGCGCCGAATCGGGTGATGGACAGCGTCGTCGCTCCCCGTTCGGCGGCGCAGCGAAGGGAATGAATCGTCTCCGGCGTTTCGCCCGAATACGAGATGCCTATCGCGACGTCTCTGGAAGTGAGCGAGGCGGCCGACGTGAGCTGGAGATGGGGGTCGGAGAACGCGGCCGCCGCTTTGCCGATCTGGATCAGCTTATGGAAAAAATCCTGAGCGACGATGCCGGACGTCGCCGAACCGTACAGGTCGATGCGCGACGCGTTGTGCAGCGCTTCGATCGCAAGACGAAGCTGCGTCAGATCGAGCACCTGAGTCGTGTCCGTAATCGAGCGAAGATGGTTCGCGGTAATGGCGGACACGATGTCGGGCAGCGGATTGCCCGCCACGATATCCTGATATCGGGTCGAGGTGGACGTTGACTGCACGAGCTCGGTCGCCAGCCGCTGCTTGAAATCGGGAAAGTTGTTGGAATGGAACGTCTTGCAAAATCTCGAGATCGTCGAAGGACTGCTCCCCGAGCGCGCCGCCAGCTCCGTTATCGTCATCTGGACGGCTTCGTGGGGATGCTGAAGCAGAAAATCGGCCAGCGCCCGTTCCTTCTGATGCAGACTGTCCCATCTTTCCTGGATCGCATGGAGTATGCTCATGGCGGTCCCCCTTTTATTTAGATAAGCTGAACCCATGAATAGATAGGTTGGCGCAATAGCTAGAAAATAAATTTCTTATAAAATTAAAAAAACAGGAAAACCATTTTCATGACCATTCTACTGCAAATCCGAGCCCCGCGCAATCGATATCGGCCCCTTCTCGGCGCAGGAGGGGGCGACAGGGTGTAAAATTCCCGGCATTGTGGCCATTATTCTGCGTTTGTGATACTTTTGCACTTTTGTTGATGATTTCAGACGATATATAAAACCGTAAATTGACTCCACAATAGCGAGTGATTATAGTTAGAACAGAATTGAAAATAATGGAAGAGAATTTCAGGATGAACCTACCGGGAGGGGATCGTCGATGGCGAGAAGCGAAACGGAGGACAGGGACATCATCCGCGCAGAGGGGGTCAAGCGCGTGTTCGGCAGAGGCCCGGGCGCGGTTGCCGTTCTGAAGGGCGTGGATATCCGGCTTCCGCAGGGCAAGCTCGTCGCGCTCAAGGGGAGGTCCGGCTCGGGCAAAACGACGCTGATCAATCTGCTGAGCGCATTGGATCGGCCTACGGAAGGGACGATCACGTTCGACGGGCGGGAGCTCTCGTCGATGTCCGACAAGGAGCGGGACGAGGTTAGACGGAAGGAGATGGGGCTGATCTTCCAATCGTTCGCGCTGATTCCGTTAATGTCGGCCTATGAGAATGTGGAGTTCGTGCTGAGGGTGGCGGGGTACCAGGCACAGGAGCGAACCCGGGCTGCCGTACAGGCGCTCGAGCGGGTCGGGCTGGCGCGGCGGATGCATCATCGGCCTTTCGAGCTGTCCGGAGGCGAGCAGCAGAGAACGGCGATCGCCCGCGCCATTGCGCACCGGCCCAAGCTGATTCTGGCGGATGAGCCTACGGCGGAGCTGGACAGCCGAACGGGACTGCAGATCATGAAAGCGTTTAAGGATCTGGTAGAGCAAAGCGGAGTGACGATCGCCTTGACGACTCATGACCCGGCCATCATGGAGATCGTAGACCGCGTATACGAACTGGAGGATGGACAAATTGTCGCGCATTCTTAGAAGGGCCGTCATTTTTGGAATCGCTTTCTCGATCGGCGGGGCGCTGGCCGGCTGCTCGCTGCTGCCCAAGGAGGAAGAGGAGCTGAAGCCGCCTCTGGTCAAGCCGCGACAGGAAAACTATACGACGGTCACTGCGGAGAAAGGAACGATCGTGAAGGCGGTCGCCGGGAGCGGAGTGTTCGAGTCGGTGACGACGAGCGTCGCCCAGTTCTCGGGACAGGGCGGCCGCATCGACGCGATTTTCGTCAAATCCGGAGACCAGGTTAACAAGGGCGATCCGCTTGCTCAGCTGATCGTGGACGGACTCGACATTCGGCTTAAGGAGCAGCAGCTGGCGCTCGAGAAGGCGAAATACGCCTTCCGCCAAGCCCGCGACGGCGACGAGCAGGCGTTCAAGATCGCCGGCCTGCAGGTGGAGATCGAACAGCTGAAATACGATCGGCTGGCCGAGCAATTCGACGCCATGCAGCTTGCCGCCGAGATCGACGGGCAGGTCGTGTTCGCGGAAACGCTCGAAGAGGGGGACTACGTCGAGCCATACCGGACGCTGGTCACGATCGCCGATCCGTCCCGGCTGCGCGTTTCCTTGCGCGTAGACAATGCGAACGATATCCGCGAGGTGCAGGTCGGCGTTCCCGCCGAAGTCGTCCTGAAAGGGGAGAAGATCGTCGGCACCGTGACGCAGACGCCTTCCTCGGCGCCGGCCGCGACCGATCCGCAGCTGGCCGAGAGGTATGCCAGAACGCTTTATATCGAGCTGCCGAGCTTGCCGAAGGAAGCGAAGATCGGAGCGATTGCGGACGTGAAAATCATTACCCAGCAGAAGGAAAACATCGTGAAAATTCCGCGCAGCGGCCTGCGCTCCTACCTCGGGCGCAACTTCGTGCGAGTGCTGGAGGACGGAGAGCGGCTTCGGGAGGTCGACGTGGAGCCCGGCCTCGTCGGATCGACGGAAATCGAGATCGTTAAAGGGCTGGAGGAAGGGCAGATCGTCGTTCTGCAGTAACTGGCGGGCAGGCATTCGGGCCTCGGGGAGGGGACGTCTTGGCTTTGTTTATCATGATCATCCGTAAAATGGCCAACAACAAATGGCTCGTTGCGAGCTTGTTTCTCGGCCTGCTAACGACCGTGGCGCTTGTCGGAACGATGCCGGTCTATTCCGAAGCGATCTTGAGCCGCATGCTGGTCAAGGATCTGGAAGCGTTCCAGAACGAAAGAGGCACTTATCCGGGACAGCATTGGTCGACAGTCGGCTTCTACAACGAGAGCCCGGAGAAGCGGGCCGAGGTGATCGACGGCCTCGACCGGTTCATGGAGCTCTCGGCCGCTCCGGGCTTTGGCATCCCGGTCAAGGAGCTGGTGAAGGAGCGGAGAACCAAGCAGGTTCAGCTGCTTCCGGAGCAGGAGCCGGATCGGAAGAACGCCGTGACGACCGCGCTCCGGTCGTACAGCGACTTCGAGAACCACATCCGGATCGTGGACGGACGGCTGCCGGCCAAGCAGCCCGTGAACGGCGTGTACGAGGTGATGCTGACCGAGCAGGCCTTGATCCGCTTCGGCCTGGTGCTCGATCAGGTGATGCTGTTGAAGGACGACAGCATCCGGGGAACGGTCAAGATCAAGCCGGTCGGCCTGTTCACGAAGCGGGAAGACCGACGATCCGTATTTCCGGAACGCGAGTCTGAGCAATATGGGAGCCGTGTTCGTCGCCAACGAAGAGCTGTTCGAGAACGAATTTATTCGGGGCGGACGAGTGCCCGTGAGCGGCAGCGGCTGGTACTTCGTGCTGGACTACGCGAAGATGGAGCTTCGCAACGTGAACGACTTTCTCGACACGGACCGGGCGATCCGGGCCGAAGTGAAGGCGAGGTCGGCGGCGTTCCAATCCGAATTCAACGCTCCGGCGATTCCGACGATCGAGTCCTACTTCGAGCGTTCCAAGCAGCTCGGCAAGCTGATGTGGTCTTTGAACGTGCCGGTGCTTATCATGCTCGGCTTCTATATGTTTATGGTGTCCAACCTGATCGTCGACCGCCAGCGAAACGAGATCGCCGTCCTGCGAAGCCGCGGCGCCGCCAGATGGCAGATCGTCGCTTCGTTCGCGGTCGAAGGGCTGCTGCTGTGCGGCTTGGCCTGGCTCCTCGGTCCGCTTCTCGGCATGGGGCTGACGAAGGTGCTGGGCGCCTCCAACGGGTTCCTTGAATTCGTCCAACGGGCGCGCATGACGGTTCGGCTTAACGAGCAGGCCTACGCGTACGGGGGAATCGCGGCGGGCGCGGCTTTCGTGATGACGCTTGCTCCCGTGCTGCTGGCCACCCGGGTCTCGATCGTCGGCCGCAAACAGCAGCTGGCCAGAACGCAGCGAACGCCGCTGTGGCATCGTGCGTTCGCGGACGTGCTGGCCCTTGCCGCGGCCGGATACGGGCTGTACACGTTCCGCCGCCGGCTGAAAGATATGCAAAGCCTCGGCCTTGGCTCGGACGATCTGATGCTCGATCCGCTTCAGTTCGTCATGCCGGCTCTGTTCGTCGTTGGCGCAGGACTGTTCCTTCTGAGACTGTATCCGCTCATGCTCAAGCTGATCTATCGGGCGGGGCGGCGCTGGTGGCCGCCGTCCCTGTACGCCGCGCTCATTCAGGTCGGCCGCTCCAGCAGCCAGTATCAGTTTTTGATGATTTTCCTGGTGATGACGATCGCCATTGGGGTATTCAGCGCGGGAGCCGCCCGAACGATCAACAGCAATACGGAAGAGCGCATCCGCTACGCGAACGGGGCGGACGTCGTTCTGGAGGCCCAGTGGATCAACGATAAACCGCCTTCGACATCGCCCGGAGGCGGACCGCCGGAGCCGTCCCCCGCACCGGCGAATGCGCCGGTTCATTATCTCGAGCCGGCATTCGATCCGTTCCGAACGCTGACCGGCGTCGAGGAGGCGGCCAAGGTGTTCGTTAAGGAGAACGCCGCCTTCTCCGCGGGAGACAAGCTCGGCTCGATGACGCTGATCGGCATCGATACGGACGAATTCGGACGAACGGCCTGGTTCCCGGATCGTCTGCTGGACTACCCGCTTTACGAATACTTAAATTTGATGGCGTCGGATCCCCGGGGCGTGCTCATCTCGAGAACGATGGCGGAGCAGCGGGGATTGCAGGAGGGAGACACGATCAGCATCGGCTGGGAGAACGTCAGCTATCAGCCTTTCATCGTCTTCGGCATCCTCGACTACTTTCCGACGTTTAATCCGAACCCGCCTCTCGGCAGCGTCACTTCGGCCGACAAGAGCGGGCTTAACGCCGCGCCGATGCTCGTCGTCGGCAATCTGAACCGGATTCAGTTTTTGCTCGCCCTGGAGCCCTACCAGGTGTGGCTCAAGCTGGAGCCGGGAGCTTCGACGAACGAGCTGTACGCCAGCATTCAGGAGCGGAAAATTCCGCTGACGAAAATCGTTAACACGAAGGAAGAGCTGATCAAGGCGAAGAACGATCCGTTTTTGCTGGCTCTGAACGGCATTTTGACCTTAGGCTTTCTCATTTCCATTATGATCAGCTTTGTCGGCTTTTTGCTGTATTGGGTATTGTCGATCAAGGGACGAACGCTGCAGAACGGAATCATGCGCGCGATCGGGGTGTCGCTGCGTCAGTTGATCGGCATGCTGGCGCTGGAGCAGCTGCTGACGTCCGGAGCGGCGGTGCTGCTCGGCATCGTCGTCGGCAACGCCGTCAGCGTGCTGTATGTGCCGAACTTCCAGATCGCGTTTAATCCCGGAAGTCTCGTTCCTCCGTTCAAGGTAATCTTCGAGGCGAACGATCTGGTCAGGCTGTACACGGTGGTGGGCGTTATGCTGGTTGTGGGAGTCGGGATTCTCTCCTTCATGCTCTCCCGCATCCGCGTCCATCAAGCGCTCAAGCTCGGGGAGGATTGACCGATGATTACATGCGAAGGGCTGGTCAAAATTTACAAGGCGGCGGATCTTGAAGTATTCGCCCTTCAAGGGCTGGATTTGCAGATCGAGGCCGGGGAGCTGATGGCGATCATCGGCAACAGCGGCAGCGGCAAGTCGACGCTGATGAATATGCTCGGCGGCTTGGACCGGCCGACGGCCGGCCGGCTTGAGATTGACGGAAAGAACATGCTGAAGATGAGCGAGCGCGACCTGGTGCGCTACAAGCGGGAGAGCGTCGGCTTCGTCTGGCAGAACAACGCGCGCAATCTCATTCCGTATTTGACGGCGCTGGAGAACGTGGAGCTGCCGATTCTGCTGAAGGGCAGGCGCAAGCGGCTCCGCGCCCTGGAACTGCTCGAGGCGGTCGGGCTGACCCATCGGAAGAACAACAGGCTGCATCAGCTGTCCGGAGGCGAGCAGCAGCGGGTGGCGATCGCCATCGCCCTGGCGAATCATCCGAAGCTGCTGCTCGCCGACGAGCCGACCGGTTCGGTGGATTCGAGGATGGCCGACCAGATTCTCGACCTGTTCCGCGAGCTCAACCGGACGATCGGCATTACCGTCGTCATCGTTACGCACGATCCGCTGCTTGCGAAGAAGGTGGATCGCGTCGTCGCGATCCGCGACGGCAAAATCTCGTCCGAGATGCTCCGGCGCAAATCCTACGCCGAAGAGCTGGCCGAGCTCGAGCAGGGCGTCGCCCAGCCGGAGGAGGATTCGCACGTCGAGTACGCGATTCTCGACAAGGCGGGCCGCCTGCAGATTCCGGCCGCCTATCTGGAGTCGATCGGCGTGAAGGACTCGAACAAGATCAAGCTGGAGCTGTCCGACGGCAAAGTCGTGCTGACCTCCCCGGAAGCGCCCGCCGCCAAGCCGGAAGGGGTTCCGGACGAACAGCGCGGATAAGGTCCCGCTCTTTCGATAGAGGAAGCTCATCCCAACAGTCCTACAGGCTTATTGCCTCGATGACAGAGTTGGGATGAGCTTTTTCTTCTTTCGGTCCGAGCGGCCCCGGAGGAGGCGGCGGTGTCGGGCCGGCCGCAGCCACAGGGCCGACCTCTGCGGGATGGCATTTTACTTCCGTTGGAGCCTCAGGCCTTAAAATTAGCGGAATTGTGAAGACTTCATAGCCGTTTCGTCGTTACATCGTCCGATCAGGGTTCTATATAATGTCAGGCAGGGGGGCTGCATCGATGAACGAGATATGGCTCATCAACGACGGTGAGCTCGCGCTCCGCATCGCGCTTGCGGCAGCGCTCGGCGGTTTGATCGGATTGGAGCGGGAATGGAACAACCACGCCGCGGGTTTGCGGACGCACATCATGGTATGTCTGGGCTCGGCAGCGATTATGCTGCTGTCGATTTACGGCTTCTCCGAATTCATGGCGGAACCGAACGTAAGGGCCGATCCTGCCCGACTGGCGGCGCAAGTGGTCAGCGGCATCGGCTTTTTGGGCGCGGGCGCGATTCTAAGAACCGGCTCGAACGTCTCGGGCCTTACGACGGCGGCCTCGATATGGGTCGTAGCGGCGATCGGGCTCTGCACGGGCGCCGGGTTCTTCTACTGCGCCGTCCTGACGACCGCCATTGCGCTGCTCAGTCTGTTCCTGCTGAACAAGCTGGAGAAATGGATGATGCGCAGCCGCCGCTATCGCGAAGTTAAGATCAAGGTCGAGGACCGCCCGGGCAATCTAGGCGCCATTATCGAAAGGCTGTCGGCTCATGGCATTCAGATCGGCAAAGTGCAGGTCGATCATGAGCTTGAGGACGACTCGGGAGGGGCGGGCCGGCCTGTCGTCGCGTTCCGCTTCCATTTGAAAAACGTCCGCAACAAGTCGCTTGTCCTGGCTATGGAAGAGATTAAGGCCGCCGCCGCTCTCGTTAGCTGGGAATCGGATACATGGATGCCGTCCCGTCCCAACAAACCAAACGCTTATGCATCACCATCATTGAAGGAGTGAACTCATGCGCATTTACATCATCAGGCACGCCGATCCGGACTACGAGAACGATACCATCACTCCTCGCGGCCACCTGGAGGCCAAGGCGTTGGCGGAGCGGATGCTCCGGGAAAACATCGACAGCATTTACTGCTCTCCTATGCAGAGAGCGCAGCACACGATGAACTATACCCGGGAATTGACAGGCCTGCCGTTCGAAACGCAGGACTGGCTGGCCGAGATTCAGAACTGGGAGACGCTCGATACGCAGGGCCGCTCGATTCCCGCCTGGAATGTGGATGGAGAAATTATACGCGGCAGGATGCCGCTGCCGACAAACGACAATTTTTATGAAACCGAGCCTTTCTGCAACCCGGCCATCCGTCAAGGCTTTGCCGGGATTCGGTCCAGTTCGGACCGCTTTATGGAGGCGGCCGGCTTCCGCAGGGAAGAAGGGCGTTATCGCATTCTGAAACCGAACGATCGCAGGATCGCCATTTTCTGCCATATGGGCTTCGGCCTCGCCTGGCTTGCTCATCTGCTGGAAATACCGCTTCCTCTGCTGTGGTCGGGATTCTGGCTGGCGCCCAGCTCGGTGACGACGATCCTGATGGATACCCGTTCCGAGCAGTGGGGGGTGCCGCGCTGCTTAGGTCTCGGCGACGTTTCCCACCTGTATAATGCCAGCCTGCCGGTCAGCAGCCAGGGCATTATTGCGAATTTTTACTGATTGGTTTAACCTGACTTAGGAGCCTGCGTTATACTAAAAAACGAACGCGGAACGAACCTTTCACTACGGCAAGGAAAGGATGAGGTCATTTGAGCGGAAAACCCTATTACCCCGCAGATTTCGTGACGCCCAAAAATCGACCGCCGGGCGTTCTCGCGACGGAGCTGTATCGCAAGGAGCACGGTTACTTCTGTCATCGTCCCAAAGGAACGCGGGACTGGCTGATCATGTACACCGTTTCCGGCACCGGCATTGTCGAAAGCGCTTCTCACGCGTACGAATGCAAGCATGGCGACGTCGCTCTGATCACGCCCGGAACGCCGCAGGAATTTTACACCGCCGAAGGCAGCGTATGGGAGAAAATGTGGTGCCATTTCACGCCGCGGCCGAGCTTCTACAGCTGGCTGTCCTTCACCGAGAACGTGGGAGGCGTGCTCCATCTGCGGCTGGACGATTCCGATATCCGGGACGACGTGCACAAGGCGTTCGAGCGCTTGCTGCATAACAATCAGTCCGTCCGTCCGATGTCGGAGGAATTGGCCATGAACGCCCTGGAAGAAATCATTCTGCTGCTCTCCAAGTATCAGAGGGAGAAGAAGCAAGCCGTGCTGGATCCGCGAATCCAGGAGGTCGTACAATTTCTGATGCAAAATTACGCCCAGCAAATCCAACTGAACGACCTTGCCCAGAGAGTGTGTTTGTCTCCTTCGAGATTGACGCATCTGTTCAAGGAGCAGGTCGGCCGCTCGATTACGGACATCCTTCAGAAGCATCGGCTGAAGCAGGGGGCGAGACTGCTTCTGTCCACGAACAAATCGATCGTCGAAATATGCGCCGAGGTCGGCTTTAATTCGCCGGCGTTCTTCACTCGGAAGTTCATGTCATTTTATGGAACCAGCCCCGGGATGTATAGAAAAAGGAATAAATGGGAAGGTCCGAAGGAGAGCTCGTTAGCATAGCCGAATTGACGTGTATTGCGAAAAATCGTTCAGGCTGCCGTCTGGGCGATTTTTTATTTTTTCGCGTAATTCCAAGCTTTACGGCGGTTTTACGCATCATTTACCCTCGTTTTACAAAGCGGAAGAGTCAGCCGCATCGTGCAGGTTAATAGCGGATTCGTCACTTTCTTGGCCGAATTCTCATTGATACAATGAACCCATATCAATCCGGCATGCAGATTGATTGAACAGGGAAACATGCGAGGGAGGACTTGGCCAAGCTCCACGCATGTAAGCGCTTAAGGAAAAGCAGGCAAAATGTACAACGGTTGAACCATTTCGAATCCCGAGGGGGCAAACTCGAGTCATGAAAAAATACGGTTACATGATGTTAGCGGTGATGATGCTTGTCGGCGTGATTCTGTCTGGATGCTCGAAGAATGGAAATTCCGGCAATGCCGGCGCGGATAAGAAGGAGGACGGGGCTTCGGCGCCGCCGGAGCAAGTGACGATTACGATGTGGAACCGTCTGGGGAAAGATACGTTCGACAACGTCATCGCCGAATTCCATCAGAAGTATCCGAACATTAAAGTGAAGCTGGAAAATATGCCGGAGGGCGGCGGCGACGTTGCGCAGTTCCAGGCGGCGATCAATGGCGACGAGCTGCCGGACGTCTTCGTCAGACCGACCGGGTATTCCATCTCGCAGTTGGTCAAGCTGGACAAAGTTCATAGCCTCGATGAGGTGTTTCCGGCGGACACCCACGGCGATTATACGGACGGCACATTCGCCGAGGGCTACGGCAGCATCGGAGGAACCGTCTACACGTTCCCGTTGTATTCTTCCTTGCACGGCGCTCTGATGATGTATTACAACAAGGAAGTGCTCGAAGGTCTCGGCTACACGGAAGCGGACATTCCCCAATCGTGGGACGAATTTCTGGCGTTCGGCAAAGAGCTCCACGAGAAGTCCGGCGGCCATACGTACGCGCTGACCTTCGGCGCAGCGACGAACTATATGGCGACCTTCCTGCTGAACCAGCTGTCGGCGCCGATTTCTCCGGAATCCGGATTCAACTATAAGACGGGGCAATACAACTACAACACGCAGGGATATCTCGAAACGATGCAATATCTCAAGAAGGCGTACGACGAGAAAGTGCTGCACCCCGCCACGATCGACGCGGATACGGGCAAAGCGTACTCGCTGATCAAGACGGGCGAAGCCGCCTTCATGATCGGGGGCAATTGGAGCGGCGATTACTTGAGCTCGGACGACAAAGGCGATGCCCAAGCATTCACGTCGGAGGACTGGGGAGTCGTGCCGATCCCGTCCAAAAACGGCGGTCCGCAGTTCCAATATTTCGAAGGCGGTTCCGGCGAATACTTGTACGTTGCCAAAAGAACGAAGCACTGGCCGGAAGTGAAGGTATTCCTTGAGTTTCTGAACGAGCATATGTATGCGGAGGTCGTCAGATCCGGGCAGACGCTGCCTTCCAAAAAAATCGAGTTAATTGAAGGCGCGGAGCCGCCGTTCGAGCAGTACGAGAAAATCTCTCAAATGATGGTGGAATTCAAGCGGCTTACGCCGACCGTCTACAAAAACAATCCGGCCGCTACCGAAGTGATGTCGCTATACAGCGGCTACGCGCCGAAAGACAACATCGGCACCCTCTTCCTCGGTTACCTTCAAGGCCAGCTCAAGGATTTGAAAAATCCGCTCCAGAAGCTGACCGATGATCACAATGCCGCGCTGCAACGCGCGATCGACGGGTCCGGCGGCGTCGTGAAGCCGGAAGACTTTATCTTCCCGGATTGGGTGCCGGGAGAGAATTACGACAAGTAACGACCTGCACGACAGAAGAGAGACACGGCTTCTCGCAGCCTCAGGCTGACCGGGGAACGGCGGGCCGCCGTGTTTTCTTTTTTTCTCGCAGAAATCAGGAGGGATTGCATGCGGACCGGGAAAAGTCGAACGAAAATCAATCCGCAGCTTCGCCGCAGGTATATATGGGCTTATATTTTTATCCTGCCTCAGGTGCTTTATTTTTTGCTTGCGTCCATGTATCCGATCGTTATGAGCTACGTTTATTCCTTTTACGAATGGGACGGTTTGGGACCGCTCGACAACTTCGTGGGCTTGGCCAATTACGCCGAGCTGCTGCGCGACGACATGTTCTGGAACAGCTTTAAAAACGCTTTGGTCTACGGACTGTCCGCTACGACGCTGACGGTCGTCGTATCGTTCCTGCTGGCGCTTGTGCTGAACGACCCTTCCATGAAGGGAAAATCGATCTACCGTACGCTCTATTTCCTGCCGGTCGTCACGGTTTCGTCGATCATCGGCATTATTATGAACAACATTTTCGGCATTCAAGGCTTCACGAACCAGTTTCTGCAAAGTCTCGGCTGGATCGACGAGCCGATCCGGTTCTGGCTCGACCCTGCTCTCGCGATGATCATGCTCATTCTGGTCGGTTCTTGGAAGCATATCGGCGTCGTCATGATTTACTGGCTGGCGGGTTTGCAAATGATTCCGGTCGACCTGTACGAAGCCGCGAAGATGGACGGGGCGGGCTATTGGAAAATGCTGATGAAAATTACGCTGCCGCTGCTGAAGCCGGTGGCCGCGACCATTCTTCTTTTAACCGTCGGTGGCAGCCTGCACGTGTTTGACCTGGTCAAAACGCTGACCGACGGCGGCCCGTACCATAAGACGGAAACGATTGAGCTGTTCATCTATCAACACGCGTTCGCCACCCAGTTCGGCGGCGCCAGAGTCGGCTACGCTTCGGCCGCCGGCGTCTATCTCGGCTTATTCGTCCTCTTCATCAGCTTGTTCCTCGGCTGGATTGGCATCAAGGCGGGGAGCGAAGGCAAGAAGAGCAAGCTCGCGGACAGAGGAGGTCAAGCATGACAAGCTCCAAAACGGCGCGCGCGATCCTACACGTCGTGTTGATCGCCGTCGGCATCGTCTGGATTTATCCGTTCGTCTGGATGGTGTCGTCTTCGCTGAAAGACAACGTCACCTTCTATAAAGCCGCCATCAATCCGATCCCCGAGGTGTTCATGTGGGAGAACTACGCCCGGGCATGGGATGTGGCGAACATCTCCCACTATTTCATGAACTCCGTCGTCATTACCGTGTCGACCGTCGTCATTGTCGTCATCTTAAGCTGTCTGACGGGCTATGCGATCGGGACGGTGGCGTTTCCGGGACGGACGGCGATGATCGCCTTTATCGTGGCGCTGCAGTTTATTCCGAAAGGCTACACGATCATTCCGCTGTACCAGCTCGTCAAGTTTTTGGGCATCAAGGATTCGTACCTGGGCCTCATTTTTGCCGAGTCTTCAGGCGCGCACGTCTTGTTTATCCTGCTGTTCGCCGCCTTTTTCTCCAAATTTCCGAAAGAAATCGAGGAGTCCGCGCTCATCGACGGCGCAGGCTTCGTGAAGACGTTCGCGCGCGTGGCGATGCCCAACTCGATGCCGATTGTCGCGACGGCGGCGATCATGCAATTCATTTGGACGTGGAGTTCGTTCCTGACGCCGCTCGTATTGACCATAACCAAGCCCGAGCTGAAGACGCTGGCGGTCGGCATGCTGAGCTTCACCGAATTGTACGGCACCGACTGGACCGGGATGGCCGCCGGAGCGACGATCTCTCTCGTTCCCGTCATGCTCGTGTTCATTTTCATGCAGCGTTATTTCTACGAGGGGATTTCGGGTGCGGTAAAGAGCTAACATGACAGTTTGAACATCCGGAGAGGTGGATACATTGGACGCATATTGCAATAGAACCATTTCGCTGAATGGGGAATGGCGCTTCGCCCTCGATCCGGACCGCGCAGGGAAATGGGGGGACAGCGAGTCCGGCAGTCCGGCGGACCGAATCCGCGTGCCCGGTTCCTGGGAGGAGCAAGGCTTCGGGAAGAAGCCGAAGGAGCATCGGATCGGCACGTGGACCAAGCGCTGCGAATATGTCGGGCAGGCTTGGTATGTGAAGGAAATCGAGATTCCGGCCGAGTGGGAGGGCGATCAAGTCGAGCTCGTCCTGCGCGGCGTCCGGTGGATTTGCGAAGTATCGCTGGACGGGAACATCGCCGGCGCCGGCGAGTCGCTGGCACACCCGCACCGCTTCGACTTGACGCCCTTCGTGCGGGCGGGCGAGAAGCAGAAGCTGGCGCTGCGGATCGACAACGAGATGAAGCTGCCGCTGGAAGAAAGCCACGCTCATTCGATTCATACCGCGTCGACATGGGGCGGCATTACAGGCGGGGCGGAGCTGGTCCGGTCGCCGCGAACGAGAATCGGCTTCGTCCGGATTGCGCCGGATGCGGCCTCGCGGTCGGTGACGCTGACCGTAGACGTCGTCCGGGAAGCCGATTCGGAGACGACGAAGGATCTGGTGAGCGTAGAGATACGCGCGGCGAATGAGGAAGCGGGCGCGGAGGCGATTACGGCGCAAGGAATCGTCGATCGCCTGGGGCGAGCCGATCTGACGGTCTCGATGGGGGAGTCCGCCAGGCTTTGGTCGGATCGCGACCCTTTTCTGTACGCTGTGCAGGTAAAGCTGCTCCGAGACGGCCTGGAAATAGACCGGACGGAGCGCAGGTTCGGTCTGCGCACGATCCGGGCGGAGGACAAGCGCATCCTGCTGAACGGCGAGCCGATCTTCCTGCGGGGCTACGTCGATTGCAGCGTCTTTCCGCTTACCGGCTACCCGGTATGGGACAAGGAGCAGTACCGCCGCCAGTTCCGCATCGCGCGCTCCTACGGCTTCAACCATGTGCGCCTGCATAGCTGGAACGCGCCGGAGCCCTTCTGGGAGGCGGCGGATGAAGAAGGCATGCTCGTGCAGACGGAGCTCCCGCACTGGTCCATGCATTACGAAGGCCGCAGCGCTGCCGTGCCCGAGGCGGTTCATGCCTTCCTGAGGCGGGAGCTGGAGCGGGTCGTTCCGGCGCTGAACGCCCATCCGTCCTTCGTGCTGCTCTCGATGGGCAACGAGCTGATCAAGGCCGACGGCCATCCCGGCCTGAACGAGCTGGTGAACCGGGCTCGCGAGCTTGATCCGACCCGGCTGTACACGGACAACACTGGGTTCGGGGAGCTGCCGGCCGTCGGCCGGGAAGGCGATTATTTCATCCCGAGCCTGAACTGGCACGCGCCGCAGCGCACGGATTTGTCGGCCACCCCGGACACCCGGGAAGATTTCCGCAGCGTAACCCGGGCGGATGACGCCCCGATCCTTGCCCACGAGCACGGACAGTATACGATGTACGTCCGGCCGTCGGAAGCGGGGAAGTATGCCGGCATTTTCGAGCCGAGCTGGCTCCATAGCGTGGAGGAGTCGCTGGCGAAGAAGGGGCTGACGGAGCGCATCGATTCGTTCGTTGAAGCTTCCGGCATCCATCTGATCCGGTCGATGAAGGAAAATATCGAGCGGATGCGGCGGACGCCCGGCCTATCGGGGTTCCAATACTTGGACCTGCGCGATTTCCCGGGACAGGGGCATAACACGATCGGGCTTCTTGACGCATTCTGGGACAGCAAAGGGCTGATCGATCCGGAAGCGTTCCGGACGATTAACGACGAACGGGTGCTTCTGATGCGCAGCAACGGGAGAACGGGGTACGCCGGAGAGGAGATCGAAGCGGAGATCGAGCTGTCGAACTTCGGGTCGGGGCCGTGCGGGCCGGGGCGGTTGATCTGGCGTCTGGAGAGCGAGAGCGGCGCGTTCAGGGAAGGCGCACTAAGGACTGAAGCCGTCGCGGCGGGCGGCATCGGCCGTCTGGGGACCGTAATTGCCGCTACGCCGCCGGGGGAGGCGAACGCCTGGACGCTGAAGGTCGTCTTCGAATGGGAAGGCGGCCGGGTTCGCAACGAGTGGGCGTTCTGGTCGTTTCCTCGCGCAAGGGCAATCCCCGGTCAGGAGCGCATCTTCAGCAACGTCGAAGCGCTGAACCCGGCGCTGCCGGATGCAAAGCGGGAATACGCGAGCTCGTATTTGACGTTTACGATCCCTCCCGGGACGAAGCTTGCGATCGTGAGGCGGTTGACGGGCAGCGTGCTGCAGTATGCAATGGACGGCGGCAACGTGTGGCTGATGACCGAGCCCGGAGAGTCGTACGACGAGGTGACGACGCGGTACATTCCGCCGTTCTGGAGCTTCCTATGGTTTCCGACGCAGGTCGGCCATACGATGGGCATGAAGATCGAGCAGCATCCGGCGCTGGGGCGGTTCCCGAACGACGGGTTTTCCGACTGGCATTGGTACCACCTGGTCGACATGGCTTCGGCGATCTGTCTGGACGCCGTGCCGCATGTGAAGCCGATTATCGAAGTCGTGGACAACTTCAACCGTTCGAAGCGGCTCGCGTACGCCTTCGAGGCGAAGCTCGGCAAAGGCAATCTGTTCGCGACGTCGCTGCAGCTTACCGCGGACGCGCAGCGCAAGCGGCCGGAAACGGAGTTTCTGACGCACGAAATCGTTCGCTACTTGACGAGCGACTATTTCCGTCCTGCGCAGGGGCTGACGATCGGCGAAGTGCTGAGCCTGTTTAAGATGGACATTCGGTAAACGACAAATGATTAGGGAGGCATACCATGAACATATCTACTTCGTTGAATGTTTTCGAAATCGATCATCCGGTCGAGCGGCAAATTCGCAGGTGCAAGGAAGCGGGCTTTCTTGCGCTTGATTTCAATTATTGGGATTACCAGGAGACCGTCGCGAAGATGACCTGGCAGGAGGAGGAGGCGTGGGCCCGGAATATCCGGGCAGCCGCAGACGTCCAAGGCGTGCGCTTTACGCAAATGCACGGACCGGTTCACGGCGGCTCCTTTACCGAAATGGTCATGGGGTTGAACGTCGAGTCTTTTCTCGAAATGGCGTCCCGGTCGCTGCGAGCGGCAGGCATTCTCGGCGTGCCGTGGGTCGTCTTCCATCCGAGTCCGCTGTCGCTCCGCGGAGAGGAATCGCACCTGGAGGTGCTCGAATACAACGTCGGCTTTTATCGCAGGCTGCTTCCGGTTATGGAAGAGACGGGCGTCGGGATCGCGCTGGAAAACATCTTCGACCGGACCGGCGGCGAGACGGGGCTCTTCCGCAGAATCTATTGCGCGATTCCCGAACAGCTGGCGGAGCTGCTCGCGAAGCTCGATCATCCGCTGTTCGGCGCTTGCTGGGATACGGGGCACGGCCACCGGCAGGGTCTGCGCCAGGCGCCTTCGATCCGCATGCTGGGCCAGTGGCTGAAGACGCTGCACATCCAGGACAACAACGGAATTCACGATCAGCATCTGCTGCCGTACCTCGGCACGATCGATTGGAAGGAAGTCATGTCCGCGCTGCGCGAGGTCGGCTATTCCGGCGACTTCACGTACGAAGCGCATAATTCGGTGCGGCCGCTGCCGGACGGCATGCGCGACGCAGCGCTGCAATACGCGTACACGACGGCGAAATTCGTGCTGCAGAACGGTTAATCAAGCGGAAAGATGAACAAGCCTTGGCTTCTCGATCGTTCAGAATGGATAAGTTTCACCTTTCGCATTGCCTGAACGATGTCCGCAAAGCATCTTCAGCAGCCAGGGACTCCGAAGGCGTTTTTGCTTCAGGCATTCATTTTGGGGAGATGGGGTGACGTCGGTGAAATTCCAAGCTTCACGGAGAATGCTGGGCTTCGCTTTGGGCGTTTGCTTGCTGGCGCAGACCGCATGCGCAGCTTCGATGCCCGAATCGGAAACGGACGGCAGGTTAATCGTGCATATGCTGTCGCATGACGACGGGAGGAACGACTCGTTTATTTTCGAGCTCCCGAACGGCGAGGTCATGGTCGTCGACAATCAGAACAGCGAACAATTGGAGGCCGATCTCGGCGAGCTGGGCATCGAGTCGATCCGGTACCTGGTCGGGTCTCATCAGCATGTCGATCATATCGGCGGCTTTTTCGATTTTCTCTATGACGGGTTCCCGATCGACAACACGAAAGTGTATTATCCGGCCGGAGCGATCAACCGAACCAACTCCGAATACGCCAACCTGGAGAGCGCGGCCAAGAGCCGCGGCTTGGCCGTCGAGTACCTCGCGGAAGGCGATTATATCTTAAATACGACGTATGAGGACAAACCGCTGATCGTCAAAGCGCTCGGTCCCCTGACCAGACGGACCGACGGGGGCAGGGACGACTATACGAACGTCAACGACGCTTCGCTCATCCTCAAAATTACGTACGGAACGCAATCCATCCTGATGATGGGCGACGCGAAGTCGTTGACCGAATCCGATCTGATGACTTACCGGAACAGCGAGCTGAACGGAATCCAAGTTCTGAAGGTCGGCCATCACGGCATCAAGGACGTCGATCAGTGGCCGGCCAGCGGGGCGTTCCTCGACCGGCTCGGGGTGACGAAGGCCTTGATCACCAACGGCACGCACGACATCGCCGTCACGGTCGTGGATACGCTGCAGGCGCGGAACATCCCTTACTGGACGACGGGACAGTACGGCGTGAAGGGGCCCGACGTGACGCTGTCGACCGACGGAGCGAGCGATTGGACGACCGCGTCGGACGCTTATTGGAAGCCCGGGGATACGGGGACGACGTATTATTTTATCGAGCACGAGGGGAGTCCGACGAATACGAACGGCCTGCGCCGGTTTTACAACGACACGCCGATCGGCTCGGACGTGGCGCTGTCCGACTCGCAATGGGGCGGCTATCACCTCCGGTGGCAGTTGATGGACGCGGGAGACGGATATTATTACATCCAGAACATGAGATTCGGGACGAGACTGTATTCGACGACGGACGGGTCCGACGTCTATCAGGCGGCGGGTACCGAGACGAGCGACAATGTCAAATGGAAATTGATCGACAAGGGTGAGACATGGAAGGCGATCGAGAACAAAGCCGCCAAAGGCCGGCTTCACGCGGGAGCGGATGAGGAATGGCATGTCGGACTGACCGACAGCTCGGATACTGGCGAGAACGCGCAGTGGAAGCTCGTCCCGATTCCGTTAGGCTCTTGATCGCAGGCGATATGCCGGCGTTAAGCGAAGGGCGCAAGTCAGCCGAATTGTGCAGCCCTACAGCCGGTTCAGTCCTTTTATCCCTGCACGCCGTTTCTATAATTGAAGTGAAGGTCATCATTCCAAGTTAGGAGAGATGCAATCTATGAAGAGTAAGGCTTGCAGGATCGTACTCGGGATATTGCTGATTCTCGCCTTGACGGTGCCGTCGACATTCGTGTTTCCCCAGGCCGCATCGGCAACGGCCGGGATGTTGAAGGTGCACATGCTGTCGCAGGACGATGGCCGGAACGATTCCTTTATCTTCGAGCTCCCGAACGGCGAAGCGATGGTCGTCGACAATCAGAACGGCAGCGCGCTCGTCTCCAAGCTGAACAGTCTGGGCATAGACTCGGTCAAGTACGTGGTGGGAACCCACCAGCACGTCGATCATATCGGCGGCTTGGATCATTTCTTGAACAGCGGGTTTCCGATCGATAACACGAAGATTTATTATCCCGACGGCGCGATTCATCGCACCAATGCCGAGTACGCCAATCTGAAGAAAGCCGCCGACAATCGCAATTTGACGATAGAGTATCTCTGGGACAATGAATATATCGTGAATACGACCTATGACAATAAACCGTTGATCGTTAAGGCGATCGGACCGTTGTACTGGCGAGTCAACGGGGGCAGCAACGATTATACGAACGTCAACGACGCTTCGCTCATCCTCAAAATTACGTACGGAACGCAATCCATCCTGATGATGGGCGACGCGAAGTCGTTGACCGAATCCGATCTGATGACTTACCGGAACAGCGAGCTGAACGGAATCCAAGTTCTGAAGGTCGGCCATCACGGCATCAAGGACGTCGATCAGTGGCCGGCCAGCGGGGCGTTCCTCGACCGGCTCGGGGTGACGAAGGCCTTGATCACCAACGGCACGCACGACATCGCCGTCACGGTCGTGGATACGCTGCAGGCGCGGAACATCCCCTACTGGACGACGGGACAGTACGGCGCGAAGGGGCCCGACGTGACGTTGTCGACCGACGGAGCGAGCGACTGGACGACCGCGTCGGACGCTTATTGGAAGCCCGGGGATACGGGGACGACGTATTATTTTATCGAGCACGAGGGGAGTCCGACGAATACGAACGGCCTGCGCCGGTTTTACAACGACACGCCGATCGGCTCGGACGTGGCGCTGTCCGACTCGCAATGGGGCGGCTATCACCTCCGGTGGCAGTTGATTGACGCGGGAGACGGATATTATTACATCCAGAACATGAGATTCGGGACGAGACTCTATTCGACGACGGACGGGTCCGACGTCTATCAGGCGGCGGGCACGACGACGAGCGATAACGTGAAATGGAAAATAACCGATTACGATGGCACCTGGAAATTCATCGACAATAAAGCGAACGGCTATCGGCTGCACTCGAAAGCGCAGGAAAACTGGCTCGTTCGCTTGACTAGCAGCACGTATACGAACTCCAACGTGCAGTGGAAGCTCGTACCCGTCCCGTTAGGCTCCTGATCTATCCAGTTCGGAACAACAATCGTCACTTTTAAGAGGCTTGGTTGAACCAGGCTCAGCCAACCCGGTTTCGCAGCGTGTCCGAAAATGGTAAGCTGTCAACGATGAAAGATTCAAGCTTGCCATGGAACGGAAGGAGAAATCGGGCGTGATGTCGTATTCGCCTTTACCTATAGACGAGGCGCTGCCGGAGCTGAAGCGGGCGCTGGCGAAGGGAAACAACGCCGTGCTGGTCGCCGAGCCGGGAGCGGGGAAGACGACCCGGGTGCCGCTCGCCTTGCTCGGGGAGAGCTGGCTGCAAGATCGCAAAATCGTCATGCTGGAGCCCCGCAGGCTTGCGGCCAGAAGCTCGGCCGATTATATGGCGCGGGCGCTGGGAGAGCAAGTCGGGGGGACGGTCGGCTACCGGGTGAAAATGGACGCGAAGGTCGGCGCGAGGACGAGGATCGAAGTCGTGACGGAGGGCGTGCTGACCCGGATGCTTCAGTCGGATCCGGCGCTGGAAGGCGTCGGCCTCGTCATTTTCGACGAGTATCACGAAAGAAGCCTGCACGCCGATCTGGGGCTTGCGCTCAGCCTCCAGTCCCAGGCGCTGCTGAGAGAGGACCTGAAGCTGCTCGTCATGAGCGCGACGCTTGAAGCGGAGCCGGTGGCGGAGCTGCTCGGAGGGGCGCCGGTCGTGCGCAGCGCCGGGCGGAGCTATCCGGTGGAGACGGTGTACCGGCCGGGTCCTCCGGGAATCGAGGCGGAAGAGGCCGTTGCCCGGGCGGCTCTCGACGCGCTGCGCTCCCATGAAGGGGACGTGCTCGCGTTTTTGCCCGGCGTCGGGGAAATCCGGAGGGTGGAAGCGCGGCTGAGGGAAAGCCTGCGCGGCTCAGCGTTTAACGTCCGCGTATTTCCTCTGCACGGAAGCCTGTCGTCCGAGGATCAGGACAGGGCGCTGGCTCCGCTTCCCCAGGGGGAGCGGAAAATCGTGCTGGCGACGTCGGTGGCGGAAACGAGCTTGACGGTGGAGGGCATCACGGTCGTGATCGACAGCGGGCTGATGCGCGTCTCCCGGTTCTCGCCGCGCACGGGCATGTCGAGGCTGGACACCGTTACGGTGTCCGCCGCATCCGCGGACCAGCGCCGGGGACGCGCGGGACGGCTTCGCCCGGGGACGTGCTACCGGCTGTGGAGCGCGGAGCGGCAGTCGGCGCTGCCGCCTCGAAGCTCGCCGGAGATTCTGGAGGCGGATCTGGCGCCGCTGCTGCTCGAGCTGGCCGTATGGGGAGTCGGCGATCCGGGAGAGCTGATCTGGCTGGACGCTCCTCCCGCGCCCGCCGTGCAGCAAGCCCGCGAATTGCTGGTGCAGTTGGGAGCGCTGGAGGAGGACGGCCGGAGGGCGACGGAGCACGGCCGTCAAATGGCCGAGCTGGGCAAGCATCCCCGAATCGCCCATATGCTGCTTCGGGCGCTGCCGCTCGGACTGGGGGGGCTGGCGTGCGAGCTGGCCGTCGTGCTCGGGGAGCGGGATCTGCTGCGGTATTCCGACGGACAAGCGCCCACGGCGGATTTGCGGGCCAGAATCGAAGCGCTGCGCGGCCGCGGCGCTTACGCCGCAGACGAAGGAGCCCGCAGGCGGCTGGCGGAGGAGGCGCGGCGGCTGCGGCGGGAGCTGGGGCTGAGCGCGCCGGGAGTAGATGCGGACCGGCCGGACGATTGCGGCCTGCTGCTCGCCTTCGCCTACCCCGACCGGATCGGTCGCCAGCGAGACAGCGGCAAGTATTTGCTCAGCGGCGGCAGGGGCGCGGCGTTCGGCCCGGGCCAGGCGCTGGCCCGCGAGCCGTGGATCGTCGTCGCGGACGTCGACGACGCGGGGGCGGACGGCCGGATCCGCTTGGCCGCTCCGGTGTCGCTGGAGCGGGTCGCCGCGAGCCTGCGGGAGGCCGTCGCCGTCGAATCGGACGTGTTCTGGGACGCGGAGGCCAAGTCGGTTCGCGGGCGGGAGCGCCGGAAGCTCGGCGCGATCGTGCTGGAGGAGAAGCCGCTCGGCAAGCTGCCGGAGGAGAAGCGGCTGCAAGCGCTGCTGGAGGGGATACGCTCGGAAGGGCTGGAGATGCTGCCGTGGACGAAGGCGGCCCGCCAGTTCCAGGAGAGGGCGGCGTTCGCGCGCCGTCACGACGATTCTTGGCCGGATTTGTCCGACGAGGCGCTGCTGGCGACGTTGGAGATTTGGCTGGCGGATTATGCCGAAGGGATGAAAAGCCGGACCGATCTGCAGCGGCTGAACGTGAAGGAGCTGCTGGAGGCGCTGCTGCCGTGGGAGGATCGGCGCCGGCGGCTGGACGAAGAGGCGCCGACGCATTGGACGGCGCCCAGCGGCTCGCGCGTTCCGATCGACTACGGCGATCCGGACGCGCCGTTCGTCGCCGTGCGTCTGCAGGAGCTGTTCGGCTTGCCGGAGACGCCGCGAATTGCGGGCGGCCGCGTTCCGCTGACGCTTCATCTGCTGTCGCCGGCGCAGCGGCCCGTCCAGGTGACGCAGGATTTGGCGAGCTTCTGGCGCGGCGCTTATTTCGAGGTGCGCAAAGATTTGAAAGGGCGCTACCCGAAGCACTACTGGCCGGACAACCCGCTCGAGGCGGAAGCGACCCGCCGCGTCCGGCCCCGGCAGTAGCGAATGGCGCTTGCCCTCGAACGGTCCCCGTTCCCGATCCAACTTAACTCAGCGTTCAACGCGAAGAGAGCAGCGAAGGCCTGGCGCCGATCGCTGCTCTCCTTTTGCCGACCTTTTTCCTCGCGTCAGTTTTTCTTCCGTGTCGTTCATGTTTCATTAAAACTGCATTATAATGCCAGGGCGATATGTTATGATGGATGAAGCGAAAAAACTCGAACGCCGGCGAACGGGAGCGGGGGGTGGCGTAATGACGGACATGGAAGAAGGCCGCACCGGAGAGGCGGTCATTCGGCTGGACAACCGGTTGGACGAGCTGGAGCGTTTGCACGCTTTTTTCGAGGACATCGGCGAGCGCTCGAATTGGCCCGATCGGCTGAAATTCGACATGACGCTGAGCTGCGAGGAGCTGTTGACCAACACGATCAATTACGGATTTCCGCAAGGCGGGCGCCATGTCATTACGCTGTCCGTACGGTTTTCCCCGGCAGGGGTCGAGATCAGGCTGGAGGACGAGGGAGTGCCGTTTAACCCGCTGGAGTTCGAGGAGCCGGACCTGTCGCTTGGTCTGGAGGAGCGGACGGTCGGCGGACTCGGCATTTTCTTCGCCAAAAGGCTGATGAACGAATTCATCTACGAGCGCACGGATACGGGCAATCTCGTCATTCTGCGCAAAATCATTTGACGGCGCGGCCTTTTCCGGACGGGAGCAGGCCCGGTTCAACGCATTCGGGAGGAGATTATCGATGATTATCGTAACGACGCAGCGCGAAGGCGCGGCCATCATGAGCTTAGAAGGACGTCTGGACGGCCAGCACGCGCAGACGGCGGAGGCTTCGTTTCTGGCTTTGACCGCGGAAGGCCACACCCGGTTCGTATTCGATTTCTCGGCCATGCAATACATAAGCAGCGCGGGTCTGCGCGTCGTGCTCGTGGCGGCGAAAAAGGTCAGAAGCCTGCAGGGGAGGCTCATCTGCGCGAGCATGAACGACCAGGTGCGGGACGTGTTCGAAATGTCGGGCTTTCTGAGCATTCTGGAAACGGCGGACTCGACGGAAGAGGCGCTTGAACGATTAAAAGCTTAAGCCGCGCGCTTGCCGCGCGCCGGCGAAAGTAGGGGAACGCATGGATGGACAATGGATAGCCGCCGGCGTCGGCGCGCTTGCGGGGGCCGCGGCCGGGGCGGGCGCGCTGTACGCGATCGTGCAGATGCGGCTTCGGCGAATGAAAACGCTGCTGGAGATCAGCATGCAGCTTAATTCGACGCTGAAGCGCAGGGAACAGATGGAGCTGATCATGAATACCGCCAAGCGGGTGCTGCCGGTCGAGGCGGCTTCGGTGCTGCTCGTCGATCCCGAGACGGACGAGCTGATCTTCGAGCTGGCCCAGGGAGAGAAGGGGGCGGCCGTCCGCGAGATCCGGCTTCGGCCCGGTGAAGGAATTGCCGGCCATGTGGCGCAGAGCGGACAAAGTGTGGTCGTCAACGACGCGAAAGCCGATTCCAGGTGGTCCAACCGGGTCGCGGAGAGAACCGGATTCGATACCCGCAATCTGCTGACGGTGCCGATTGTCAATCGCGAACGGGTGGAAGGCGTGCTGCAGGTCATTAACAAGAGGAGCGGCAAATTCACGAACCGCGACCGGCTGCTGCTCGAGCAGGTAGCCCGACCGATGGCGGTCGCCCTGGAAAACGCGAGGCTGTACGCCAAAGTCGAGGAGTCGCTTGCCGAGCTGCAGTCGACAACGGCGATCAAGGAGAGGCTGGAAAGCGAGCTGCAGGTAGCGGGCACGATCCAGATGAGCTTCCTTCCCCGGACGATGCCTTCCGCCTACGAGCCTTACGACGTCTGCGCGCTGCTCAAGTCGGCCAAGGAAGTCGGAGGGGATTTCTATAATTTCTTCAAAATCGACGACGACCATCTGTTTTTCGCGCTTGGCGACGTGTCGGACAAGGGCATTCCGGCCGCGCTGTTCATGGCGGTCACGCTGACGCTGCTCAAGGGGAAAATGGGCCCGGGCCTGTCGCCCGGCGAGCTTCTGACGATGGTCAACGACGAGCTGGCGCGCGACAATCCGCTCGTGTTCGCGACGATCGTCTGCGGCGTGTACACGTGCTCCACGGGCGAGCTGGTCATGAGCGAGGGCGGACACTGCACGCCATACGTCGTGCGCGCGGACGGCAGCATCGAGCCGGTGAAGCTGAAGAAGAGCCTGCCGCTCGCCGCGATGGAGGACGCCGTCTACCACGACGCCCGCCTGTCGCTTGAACCGGGAGACCGTCTCCTGCTTTATACCGACGGCATTACGGAGGCGGAGAACTCGGCGCAGGAGCAGTATTCGTCCGATCGCCTGCGGGAGTTTCTCGGCATGACGCCGGGCATGTCCAGCGCCGAGACGATCGACGCGCTGCTCATGCACGTTTTCATGTTCGCGGACGGAGCGCCGCAGTCGGACGACATTGCGGTGCTGACTTTGATGCGTCGTTAGGCGGCAGGGCGTTGAGGCGATAAAGGCGGTAGGAAGATGAGGCGAAAAGGCGATAAAGGGCGAACAAGCCCGCGAGGCATGCGGCTGGCGAATAAGCGCGCCGGGCAGCTTAACGGGCGCGTCCGAAGGAGAGGGTGTCCATGAAGGGGGAGCAAGGTAGAGGTGGCACAAGTTGAACCGTTTCTGAACGCGCAAGATCATCTGGACGCCGAGCTGGCTTGGCTGGACGCAGGACTTCTGACACTGCTCGAGCTGGGCGGAGGCAACCCGTTTGCGCAGCCGCTGATCGGTCCTCGCGGGCTCGTCGTGACGGCGGAGGAGCTGATGGAGCCGGAGCCGGGCGAGGAGGGGGCGGCGCCGCCGGAAGCTTGGCGCCGGTACGTTCGGGACCGCCGGCTGCACGAAAGGGACATCGCCCGGGCCGCCGAAGCTTCCAAGCGGGCCGGCGTCGAGCTTCCCCTGTCGCTGCTGTGCGACAGGCTTCGCCTTACGGTCTGGGAACGCCGTCTCGTCGTGCTCTGCCTTGCCGCGGAGACGAGCCGGAAATACGAGAAATGGTACGCTTATTTCAACGACGACATTACGTGCAAGACGCCGACGCCGGATTTGGCGTATCGGCTTCTTTGCGATGCGAGCGAAGAGACGGCGGAGGCCAGGGCGCTGTTGAGCGGGGACGGAGCGCTGCGCGGCCTGCTGATGGAGCCCGAGGAGCCGTACGGCGGGGGCGCGTCGCCGCGTCCGAAGCTGAAAACGGCGCTGCGGCTGGACGAACGGACGATCAGCTTCCTGCTGCGGACCGAGACGCTTGACGCCCGACTGCAGGGCATCGTCGAAGCCAGCGGGCCGCAGCGGCCCGAGGAGCTGCCCGCGCTTGTCCCGGACGACCCGGTCATGCGATCGCTGCAAGGTCTGGCCGGCGTCGGCGCGGCGACTCGGGAGCCCGTCCCGTTCGTTCATCTGTCCGGTCCCTCCGGCGGGGGGAAGCGTCTGCGTCTCGCCTACCTGGCCGGAGCGAGAGGCCAGAGGCTGCTCGTCGTCCGACTTCGCAGCCTTCCCGGGGAGGCCGACCGGGCGGAGACGGCGCTGCTGCGCATCGTTCGCGAAGCGGCGCTGACCGACTCCGTCCTCGCCATCCGGGAGGAGCATGCGATCGCCGGCTCCGAGGTTCCCCACCGCGAAGCGATCGAGGCCGCGCTGAGCCGCTATGTCCGTTATGCGGCAAGACCGCTGATCGCCTGGACGTCCAACGTTCGGCGCCAGCCGTCCGAGCTGCCGGTTCCGGAGACGGCCGCCTGGATATACGGGGAGGTCGGCATTCCCGAAGCCTCCGTCAGGGAGACGTTCTGGCAGGCCGAAGCGCTGGAGGCTTCCGCCGGCTACCCGTCCGGGACGTGGCGGGAGCTGGCGGACAAGTACAGGTTTACCCCGGGCCAGATCGGGAATGCCTGGCGGCAAGCGGCGGCGCTGGCGGCGAGCCGGGGAGCGGAGCTTCCCGATCGCGGCGAGATCGAGGCGGCCTGCCGGGGGCAGTTCCGGCATCGGCTGGCGCAGCTTGCCGATCGGATCGTTCCCGCAAGATCATGGGAGGATCTCGTGCTGGCGGAAGAGCCCTTCTCTCTCATTCGCGAAGCCTGCGACCGGTTTACGCATCGCGAGACGGTATACGAGAGATGGGGCTTCGGCCGCAAGCTCCCGTACGGCAAAGGGCTCAGCCTGCTGTTCTCCGGTCCGCCGGGAACGGGGAAAACGATGGCTGCCGAGATTATCGCGGGGGATCTGGGGCTGGAGCTGTATCGGATCGATCTGTCGAGAATCGTGAGCAAATATATCGGAGAAACGGAGCAGCGGCTCAGCGAGCTGTTCGCGGAGGCGGAGAACAGCGGCGCGATTCTGTTCTTCGACGAAGGAGACGCGTTGTTCGGCAAGCGCACGGAGGTCAAGGACGCGCACGACAAATACGCGAACCTCGAGGCGGCCTATTTGCTCCAGCGGATAGAGGCGTACGACGGCGTATCGATTCTCGCGACCAATCTGCTGCAGAACATGGACGAGGCGCTGATTCGGAGAATGAGCTTTGTCGTGAAGTTTCCTTTTCCAGACGCGGCCGAGCGGGAGCGCATTTTTCGCGTTCATCTGCCGCCGCAGGCTCCGGTGGCGGAGGATGTGGACCTGGGCTTTCTGGCGTCCCGTCTGGAGGTGTCCGGCGGCTACATCAAAAATATTGCGCTGGCCGCCGCCTTTCTTGCCGCCAGCGGAGGAAAGCCGATCGGGATGGCCCACTTTGTCCGGGCGGCGAGGCAGGAGCTGCGAAAGATGGGGAAAATCCTCGTTAAAGAAAGTTTCGCCCCTTATTTTGACGAAGAAAAGGCTGGAAAAACATAGTCACTTGTTGGATTTACCGCTATAATAAACGGGAATGTAGAATTTTTTAGAAATTTTTCAGATTTCTCACGGGAGGAGGAGCTCGCATCGGAGGGTACACTGTTGTCGCCGACGTCGGCTTAAGCTTGCTCAAGCTGCTGCGCGAACAATTGTCTCCGGACCCCGTCCCGCGGCCCGATCTGATTGGCATGGCTTCTCCCGTCGATAAAGGAGACCTGGTCTTGTCGCTCTACCTGTTCAGCATCCGGGAGAACGGAGAGGCCAGACGCAACGAGATGCTGCCGCAGGGCAGCGTCCTTCGCTATCCCCCGCTCGCGGTCGACCTGCACTATATGCTGACGGCCCATTCCGCCGCCGATCTGCATACGCGGATTTTGGACGAGCATCGGATACTGGGCAAAGCGATGCAAGCGCTCTACGACCATTCCGTGCTGCGCGCTCCTTATCTGGAAGGGACGCTGCTGGAGAACGGGGAGGAGCTGCGCATTACGCCGGAAAACTTGACCCCGGACCAAATGACTCAGCTCTGGCAGTTCGGGGACAGTCCGTACAAGCTCTCGCTCGCTTACCGGGTCGGCCCCGTTCTGCTCGAATCGAATCGCGTCAAGCCGGGCTCCCGCGTTCTGGAGCGCCGCATCACGCTGCGCGACAAGGGAGGCTGACGCCAGGTGGACAGAGCCGAGAGAACGTTCGTTACCCGCTGCTCGCTGGCGGTGAGGCCGTTCGATATTTGGACCGGGACGCCGCCGGTCCCTTCCTCGCTGAACGTATCGCTGGAGGGCATCGAGCGCAAGCCGATTCGAAGCTCGGACGGAAGCTACGTTTTTCTGGATGTGCCTGGCGATCGCTGTACGGTGAAGATCGAATCGGCGACCTACCGGGACGTTCGGGAGCCGGTCGACTTGTCGGCGGGCGGCGTTCCGCCGATCGTCACGGTGAGCCTGCTCCCCGGTCGAACCTATGCGCCGCCCGCCGCCGGCACGGGAGCGGTCGTGGAGCTTCTGAAGCCGGACGGGAGTCCGCTGGCGGGAGCCGAGATTAGGGCTTACATAGACGAAGAAGCGGCGGTCAGGGGACGCCTGGCGGAAGAACGGGGCGAAGGCGCCGGCCTTCTGCTGAAGGTGGCGCCGTCCTCCGGGCGGCTCGCTCCGGGCGACGCGTTCGTGTTGAAGGACAGGGACGGCTCGGAGCCGGAGTGGAATCGAATGGCCGATTGGACCGAACAACCCTCCGTCATCGTGCTGGACCGGCCTTTACGGAGCGGGTGGAGCCGCGGGACGCGGCTGCTGCCGGCCGTCCGCGCGACGACCGATGCGTCCGGCTGCGCGATTTTGCCCTTTCGCGGTCTGCTGCCGGCGGTATGCCGGATGGAGGCCGAGATCCGGTCGGAGGGCAGCGTCTGGAGGACGACATGGGAGGCGGAAGGCGGCGCGGTCGCCCGATTGCCTGCGTTCACCGTCGGCATTTCCTGAAGGGTGTGACGTTAATTGGACGAAGTGCCGTTCGGCAAGACGTATCCGGTTGACGATAAGATAAACCCATTTTGAGAGAGGAGGAACTGGTTTTCCCCTTACAAGCAGCTAGACGGGAACTGGACATACAGGTATCGGGGATAACCGGGGATCATGGCAGAGTATTTGTCGCCTGGGGTATACGTGGAGGAATTCGAGAGCGGCTCCAAGCCGCTCGAAGGCGTAAGCACGAGCACCGCCGGTTTTATCGGACTCGCGCAGCGGGGAGCGGTCGAAGGATTGCCTCTGCTCATAACGAGTCCGGCCGATTTTCACCGCAATTTCGGCTCTTATTTGTCCGAGAGCGCTTTCGGCAGCTACCGCTATCTGGCTTATACGGTGGATCAGTTTTTTACGAACGGAGGCTCGCGCTGCTACGTCATGCGGGTCGCTCCTTCGGACGCCAAAGTCGCGGAGAACGGCGGCTCCGTCTCCGAGAAGCTGAACATTACGGCGAAAAACCCGGGCGCCTGGGGCAATCTGGTGAAAGTCGTCATTACCGACGCCAGCAAAGCGAAAACGCAAATCTACGAAGTGACGGACCGACGCTACCGCGTCAAGAACGCCGGCGGATTCTACGCAGGCGACGTGGTCGCTTTTAACGCCGGCGGAGAGACGCAGTTCAACCGGGTTGTGAGCGTGCAGGGCAACGTCATCGAGCTGGCTGAAGAGCTGTCCGGGGATGTCGTCGACAGCGCTCTGCTGCCTGCGAAGATCTTGTCGACTTGCGAGTTTACGCTGCATGTCGTCTACAACGACGAAGTGGAGAGCTTCGAGAAAGTGTCGCTGAATCCGGAAGCGCCGACCTTCGTCGAGAAGGTGGCGGGCCGTTCGAATCTGGTGAACGTCAAGGCGCTCGTTCTGTCGACGGACGCCGTGCCTCCGTTCGAGACGGTGTCGGGCGCAGGCGCTTCCGGCAAAGTCGAATTCGTGCTGTCGGGCGGCACCGATGGCTCCGTGGACGGCATCTCCGCCGCCGACTTTATCGGCGAGGACCGCGGGCCGGGACGGCGTACGGGCATCCAGGCATTCATCGACAACGATGTCGTCAGCATTATGGCGATCCCCGGCGTGACCGATCCTAACGTGCAGCTGTCGCTCGTCGCGCACTGCGAGAATCTGGGCAGCCGCTTCGCCATTCTCGACATCCCCCGCGACAAAACGAAGGTCGCCGACGTCATGACGCACCGCAACCTGTTCGACTCCAGCTATTGCGCGCTATACAATCCGTGGCTTTCGGTGTTCGATCCTCTCGACAAGCGGAACGTTTTCGTGCCTCCGTCGGGCACGATCGCCGGCGTCTACTCCCGTTCGGACACGACGCGCGGCGTGCAGAAGGCTCCCGCGAACGAAGTGCTGCGCGGCGTCGTCGGCCTTGACGTGCAGTACAACAAAGGCGAGCAGGATATTCTTAACCCGGCCGGCGTGAACCTGATCCGTTCCTTCACCGGCCAAGGCATTCGCGTATGGGGAGCCCGCACGGCATCCTCCAACACGCTTTGGAAATACGTCAACGTTCGCCGTCTGTTCATCTTCCTCGAGGAATCGATCAAGAGCGGCACGAACTGGGTCGTCTTCGAGCCGAACAACGAGCAGCTGTGGGCTCGCGTTCAGCGCACGATCGACGCGTTCCTGACGCGCATCTGGCGGGACGGCGCATTGATGGGCAGCAGCGCCTCCGAAGCGTTCTACATCGACATCGGCCGCAGTACGATGACGCAGGACGATATCGACAACGGACGGCTGATCTGCGTCATCGGCGTCGCTCCGGTGAAACCGGCCGAGTTCGTCGTCTTCCGCATTACGCAGAAAACCGGTTCCGAGTAAGAAACTTTTAATATGAACGGAAGGGGATAGAGGTTATCCATGCCAGGAGAACGCAACGATCCGTACCGCAATTTTAGATTCCGTGTGGAGGTCGAAGGGCTGGAGCAGGCCGGATTCAGCGAGGTCGCCGGATTCGACGCCTCCTTCGACGTTGTGCAATACCGCGAAGGCAACGAGGTGATTACGCCCCGCAAGCTTCCGGGCCTCGCCCGCTACGGCAACATTACGTTAAGATGGGGCGCGACCGAGTCGATGGAGCTGTACGAGTGGGTGCAGGAATGCATTAATGGCACCGTGGAGCGCAAGACGGTCACGATTATCGCCATCGACGAAGAAGGCGGCGACGTCGCAACATGGCAGGTTATCGAAGCGTGGCCTGTCCGCTACACGGCCCCGTCCTTCAACGGTTCGGGCGCCGAGGTGGCGATCGAGCTGCTGGAGCTCGCCCACGAAGGCATGACTCGCACGGCGTAAGTCCAAAGCATTGGTAAGAGAGTCCGACAGCGCGCGGCGGTTCCCGTAACGGGCCGCCGCGCGTGCGGGCGGTCCGGTCGGGAACCCCGTTGCGGCAATAACGAACGGAATAGCGTTTACCGACAAGGGAGGCCCTCTCTCTTGTTTTGCTTTTTTTTAAGGATAGGCAGAGGTTAGACGAAGCAAGGGAGTGAGAATAACGATGGCTTTTCAAACGGAATACGAGTTCGAGCTGCCCCGCGGCTACGTGGACGACAGCGGCACGCTGCATAAGCGGGGCGTGATGCGGCTGGCGACAGCGGCGGACGAAATTTTGCCGATGAGGGACCCGCGCGTACAGCAAAATCAAAGCTATCTGACGATCATTTTGCTGGCCCGCGTCATTACCCGGCTGGGAGACGTCAAGCACGTCGATACGAAAACGATAGAGAAGCTGTTCACGGCCGACCTGGCTTACTTGCAAAATCTGTACAGGCAGATCAACGATCTGGAATCGCCGAAGCTGCACACTGCCTGTCCGAAATGCGATCACGAGTACGAGGTGGAAGTCGATTTTTTATCCGCAACGGAGGGCCTCTCGTAGCTTATTCTCCCGACAGAATCTACGAGGAAGTCGGCTTCATCGCCTATTATTTTCATTGGCCCCACGATGAGATTATGAATATGGAGCATCGGGAGCGGCGCAGATGGTGCGACGAAATCTCGAAGATCAATCGCAAGCTGAACGACGAGCCCGAAAAGCAAAACGTGTTCGACGTATTCGGAAAGAGGTGACGGCGGAACGTGTCTGCGGCTGCAATGCATCATAAGGTAAACGGAGCGTTTCGTTTCGCCGTCGAATTGGACGGCATGCTCGTCGCCGGCTTCTCCGAAGCGCACGGCTTGGAAGCTCAGATCGAATATGAGGAAATCCGCGAAGGCGGCGTGAACGGCTACGTTCACCGCCTGCCCAAAGGCGTGCGAAATTCGACGATTGTGCTGAAAAGGGGACTGACCTCCTCGCAGGAATTGTGGAACTGGTACGCACAGGCGTCGCAAGGGACGGTCACCCGCAAAAGCGGCTCGATTATTTTATACAAGCAGGACGGGGCCGAGCTTTGCCGGTGGAATTTTTTCGACGCTTATCCGGTCAAGTGGAGCGGTCCGAGTCTGATCGCCTCCTCCAGCGAGGTGGCGATCGAGACGATCGAGTTGGTACATAACGGAATCAAAACGATATTCAGAGCATAGCGGCTGCGGGAGACGCGGCGAAGGGAGGGGCAGCGATGAGGAACGGCGGCAGTCGGCGCTCTGCGGGAGCGGCGTCCGCTCATGCGCGGTTCGCCGGCGAGATTGCCGGCAAGTACGGCCCGATCCGTTCCGGCGTCCGGAGCGGACGTCCTCTCGTCTTCCGCGCCGCTCCGTCCGACCGTCGCGCGCCCGTCAGGCCGGAGCGCGACCGGACGCTTCTACGCGCGCCGGAGCGTCCGCAAGCCGGACCGGCCGCCCCCGCGAGGGAGAAGCCCGAGATCCGATACCGCGACGTCGTTCGGGAGCGGCCGGCGGCGGCCGGCAAAGACCGCATCGTCGAACGCGAAAAGGTGGTCGAGCGGGAAAGGGTCGTGGAGCGCCGCACCGTCGTTGTCCGCGAGGCGGTGCGCATCATCGTGGAGCAACGGCTTATCAGGGAGACGGCGCTATCGGCCGACGTCCGGGGACGGGCGGAGGAGCCGGCGGCTCCTTCCCGAACCCGGCCCGGTTCGAGCGCCTCCGCCCAGCCGTCCCGGCGGACAAAAGAAAGCCCGGCCGATCGCGCGGCGGAGGCGGCGCCCGAAGCGGAAGCTTCTTCCCGCGAGCGCGAGGAGGAAGAGCGGGGAAGCTTCGAAGGGGGCGGCCTTGCAGCTTCCCGGGGCACAGCTTCACCTGCGGGGAAGTCGACCTTCGCCGAGAGGCTGGCCCATCGTGCGGCGTGGCCGCTGAGCGCGAAGGCGAACGCAGCCTTCCGCAGAACGCGCGGCCGCGCGCCGGCGGCCGGACTGCGGCTTCGCGTTCAAGCGCCGGGCGAAGCGGGCTCGCGGAAGGGCTCCGCCTCCCGCAGCCGGAGGAAGGAAGCCGATCCAGACGGCGGGTCGCGGGCGCAGAAATCTTCGCCCGCATACGCCCAGCTGCTGTTCGTCCATCCGAAGCTGCGTGCCGATCGCGGCCTTCCGGCCGGCGGGGCATTGGCTCCGGACAGGGGCGAGCGAGCGCATCGGCCCGAGCGGCCGACGACCGAGGAGGAGCCGCGGCTGACGGCACGGACGGACGGAACTGCGGAGGCCCGCCATACGGGAGCGGACAGGGGGCGTCCGGCTGAGGGACAGCGGGGGAGCGGTCTGCCCGACGGCGTCCGAGCGCAACGGGAGCGGCCGGAGGGCGCGCCGCGTTCGCCGGAAGCCCGCTCCGCCGACGGTCCGCACGAAGGATTGGAACGAGCAGAAGGGCGGTCGGTCGAAGCTTCCCGCGATTCGGAGCGTCGGCCGACGGTCGGCGGGCCGAGCGGACATTCGCCGCAGGAAGCTCGCTCGGCCGCCGGACCGTCCGACCGTCCCGCGGGCGAGCCTCGGGGCGGCACGGACGGCGCGGCGCTCGCGGACGGGGCGCCTGTCCAGTTCGGGAACCGCCCGGTCTACCGGCTGTCCGATGCGCTGAGGCCCGGTTTATCGCAGCCCGATCGCGGGCAGCGGGGAAGTCCGTTCGGCCGGCCGCAGGCTTCCGGTATGTCTCGGGCGGCCGGAACGGCCGAACCTCGGCCGCCGCTTGGCGGACGTTCCGGGTTGCTGCGCAAACCGGACGCAGACTCCCCTGTGCGTCTGATCTATCGAAGTCTCGCCGAGCGGGGGCGGCCGGTTGCGGCGAAGAGAAGCCCTCGGCGCGAGGCGAAGGCCGCGGCGGGGAACCGGTCCGCAGCTTCCGAAGCGTCGGGGCGCGTCTCGGCAAGAGCGCGAGAAGCGCTGCCGCAAGCGGAGACTCGGCTGGGCCTGACGGCCGGTTCGTTAAAGCTGTCGCATCGGTTAACGGGGCGATTGTCCGGCATCGGCGCGGCCGGCCGGAACGCTTTCACCGAAGCCGGAAAAACGGCTGAGCGAGCCTCGGCCAGAGCGAACGTCGCCGGCGAGCTCGCAGCCGCTCGAGAGGACGCTCGAAGGATGTCGGCCGGACAAGAGCGGCTTTCGGAGGACGGCGCGCGAACGGGAGAACGAGGCGCCGAACCCGGAGGCGGTCCGCGCTCGCCGGCGGTTCGAGCGAGACGGGAGACGGGGGCGCCTAGTCAGTCGGGGGAGAGTGACGCCCCGAGACTCTCGGGTTATCTGAAAGCCGCGCCAACGGGAGGAAGCAGCACGATTCGTCCCGGCCGGCTCGTATTCCCGGTTCGCAGAGAGCGGACGCAGGACGGGAGAGCGGGGCATCGAACCGCTGCGAGCCCTTCCGGGTCGAGCTCTCGTGCCGGGGGGATCGGCCGGCAGGGCGCTCCCGTCCCGGCCGAGCGCCGCGATCTGTCGGCAGCGCTGCGCGGGCTCGGCGCGTCCGTTTTTCCGCCGGCAGGCGCAGGTCGGATCCCGCAGGCAAGAACGGCTTTCCTGTCAACGGGGCCTTCACGGCAAGCGACTGCCGGCCTCGCAGAGGAAGCGAGGCGGCGCGGCGGAACCGGCGCGGAGACGCTGGCAACCGCGGTGCGGCCGGCTTCCGGGAGCGAGCGGAGTTCGCCCCCGCCAGGAAGCGCCGCGGGCGCTCTCGCTGGCGGCCGTCCGGCCGTCGGCGGAACTCGGCCGCCTCTCGCGCCGCTTGAACGTGCCTCGCAGCGGCGCTCCCCCGGCCCGGCCGAAGGATTCGGCGGCCCGGCTCGGCCGCAGTCTCGGCCGCCGTCTCCGTCGCCGAGTGCGCCGACGCTCCGCTGGATGCAGCTGCCGCGCCGGATCCGCGATCTGCCGGGCGAGGAGACGGCGGCGCAGTCCGGACGTCCGGACGCCCCCGGCTCGCCGCTGGCGCATGCCGCGCTGTCGGCGGGAAGGAAGAGGACGGCCGAGTCCGTCCCGCTTCCCGCCGCAGAGCCTTCGGCGTCTCCGGGCGAACCGGACGCTTCGCTGGAGTACCGCCGCCCGGCGCCCGCAGCGGCCGCCGGGACGAGCCCGGGGCGGAGCGGGACGCCCGAGCCGGCGGCGGAGATTAGCGCGGAGGCGCTGCAGAAGGCGATCAGGAAGCTGGCGCAGCTTCATCCGGATCAGCTTGCCGACCAGGTGTACCAGTCGCTGGTGCGGCGAATAAAGCTGGAGCAGCGGCTTCACGGATTTTAGCCCGGCGTACCGCTCCCCGCCGGGGAGCGGCGAGCGGCGAGCGGCGTCAGCAAACGAAGGAGGAGACGGGAATGGCGCTCAGCAAAGCGAAGATCATCATTATTAAAAGCAACGGCCAAGAAACGCTCGATGTGCTGTTTAATCCGAACGAATACGTGCTGCAGTCGGGCAACCAGTTCGCCTGGCAGACGATTCCGGGGCTGCAGTCTCCGATCGCCCAATTCGTCAGCGGCGAGGCGACGACGCTGACGATGGATCTGTTCTTCGACACCTACGAGCGGCGTGTGGACGTTCGCACGCATACGGCCAAAATTTCCGGCCTCCTGAACGTCGATCGGGATTTGCATGCGCCGCCGCATTGCAGGTTCATCTGGGGCTCGCTCGATTTCAAAGGCGTGGCGGAGAAGGTGCAGCAGCGGTTTACGATGTTTCTGGACTCGGGCGTGCCGGTGCGAGCCACGCTGAACGTGACGTTCCGCGCCGTGCAGTCGATGACCGAGCAGTATCAGAACGTTCCCCGGCAAAGCGCCGATCGGACCAAGCAGAGGATGCTGAAGCAGGACGAACAGCTCTGGATGCTGGCGGCCGAGGAGTACGAGGATCCGAGCAGCTGGCGGGCCATCGCGGAGGCGAACGGCATCGACAACCCGCGCAAGCTGCCGTACGGACGGAAGCTGATTATACCCAGGTTGGAGTGAGCGAGCCGTGGCGAAAATCAAAATGGACAACAAGACCTACCCGTTTGCCGAGCTGGAACAGACTTACCGCCAGTTTTTCGCTCCGGCGTTCGACATTATCGTGGACGGGCAGAGCTTTACGCTGAAGCAGATCGCCGTGTCCATGCTGAAGGTGGAGACGTCGATCGCCGCCAAATCGGACAATTTTCAGTTTAGAATCGAGAACGCCTATGATGCCGTGGCACGCCAGTTCAAGTGGGTCGGCTCGCTCATCGACGTCGGCAAGACGATTACGATCGAGATGGGGTATACCGACAAGCTGGAGACGGTGTTCGACGGCATCATTACGGGGATATCGGTCGACTATCCCGCACAGGGCCAGCCCTCTATCGTCGTTCAGGGAATGGACCGTTCCTTCTTCATGATGCGCAGCGCCAAGTCCAATCTGTGGCTGAACAAGAAAATTAGCGACGTCGTCAAGGAAATCGGCGGCAAGTATGGCTTCCAGCTTCAGGTGGACGATACGACGCTGCCCAAGTCGACGATCGAGCAGTTCAAGACGAGCGATTTTCATTTTTTGAAAAAGCTGGCCTCCGAGTGTCATCACTACTTCTACGTCATCGAGCAGAAGCTTTACTTCAAAAAGCCTTCGCCTAGCGCGAATCCCGTCGTCACGCTGATGTACGGGAAAAATCTGAGAAGCTACTCCTCCACCGTAGACATCTCCAGCCAGGTCGGCCAATTTATCGTGCGAGGCGCCGATCCGAAGACGAGGCAGCCGTTCCAGGCGATCTCCCAGACGGTCGACAAATACGGAAGCAACGGGAGAACCGGCATGGACATTATGACGTCGCTGTCCAGAGAGGCCGTCGAGATCGTGTACAGCGACGCGACCGCGCAGGCGGAGGCGCAGGCGATGGCCAACGCGCTTATGAACGAAAGGGCGATGAGTCTGGTAAGCGGCGAAGGGGAGTGCATCGGCCTCCCGGTCATGCGGGCGGGACGGAACATCAAGCTGGAAGGGCTCGGCGCCAAGTTCAATCAATCGCTGCTGCTCGTGTCCGTCACCCACACGATCAACAGCCGGGGTTACATGACCCAATTCAAAACGGAAGGGAATGCATTCTGATGGCTTTCATGAATGATTTATTCCCTGGCGGCCCGTCGGAAGCGGGCGGAGGCGCGAACTACGTTCAAGGAGTGATGGTCGCAACCGTGACCAACAACAAGGATCCGGACGGCCTGAACCGCGTCAAGCTGAAGTTCCCGCTGCGGGAGAACTCGCACGAGACCGACTGGGCGCCGCTCGCGTCGCTGATGTCGGGCAACGGCCAGGGGACGCTGTTCGTTCCGGAGGTCGGAGACGAGGTGCTGGTCGCTTTTCATCTCGGACATCTGAATCAGCCCTACGTCATCGGCTCGCTGTGGAATACGGCCCGCAAGCCGCCGGCCAAGGACGACAAGAACAACCTGCGCAAAATCCATTCCAGAGCGGGGCACGAGCTGATCTTCGACGATACGGACTCGAAGGGGAAGGTGACGCTCCGGACGAAGCAGGGACTTAAGCTGGACATCGACGAGGGCGCCGACAAGGTGACGATAGCCACGAAGAACGACGCGCAGAGCATCGTCCTGGAAGGCAGCTCGGCGAATACGATAACGGTGAAAACCGGAACGAACAAGATCACGATCGACAACAAGGGAAACATCAAGATCGAGTCGGCCAAGGAGATTACGGTCAAGAGCGCCCAGATCAATCTGGAGGCGACCGCCGCGATGAAAGTGAAGGCGGGAGGCAAGCTCGACCTGATGTCGGACGGCATCGTCACGATTAAGGGCGCAATGGTCAAAATCAACTAGGACAACAAGCGAAAGGGGGACAAGAGGTGAGCGCATCGTTTCTCGGAAGAGGCTGGAGGTTCCCGATTGCCGTGGACGCCACGACCGGACGATTCATGCTGTCGGAAGGCGAAGACGATATCGCGGAAGCGATTCGCCTGATTTTAATGACTTCCAGGGGAGAGCGCGTCATGCGTCCCGATTTCGGCTGCGGGTTGCGGGATTTTGCTTTCGGCACGACCGACGAGACGACGCTGCGGCTGCTGGAGACGGACATCACTCAAGCGATTACGGTATGGGAGCCTCGGGTGACGGACGTGGAAGTGACGGCCAAGCTCGATCCGTCCCGTCCCGGAAAGCTGTCGATCGGCATCTCGTACGTCGTCCGCTCCACGAATAATCTGTTTAACCAGGTGTATCCTTTCTACCTCGAAGAAGGCACGAAATAAACGGGAGCGACAAATCGATGAAATCAGAGCTGCGGCAACACGGGCAAGCCCGCGCCCCTGCGATCGACGGAAGAGATCTGAACGCTCTCGTCGAGCGGATGAAGGCAATGGTTCCCCACTATACGCCGGAATGGCGGTTCTCGCCGGAAGATCCCGATGCGGGGACGGCGTTGTTCTATCTGGCTGCGGAGATGCTCGGAGAGAACATTAAGCGGCTGAACCGGGTGCCGCTTAACAACTTCATTGCTTTTCTGGATATGCTGCAGGTTCAGCTTCAGCCGGCGCGGCCCGCGCGTACGAACGTCGTGTTCGCTCTGAACGAGGGCGTGCGGGAATCGGTGTACATTCCCGGAGGGACGCTTCTGACGGCGGCGGCGGAAGACGGAGGCGAAGAGCTCCCGTTCGAGACGGAGGGCGCGCTGCTGGTCAGTCCCGCCAAGCTGATGGAGCTGTACAACGTTCATCCGGGGATGGACCGCATCGTGCTGGCGAGCGACGATTACAGCGACAGGCTGGAGGCGGGCTCCGCGTCCGAGCTTTCGTTGTTCTCGGCCTTGGGCGAGAATCTTCAGGAGCATGTCCTTTACGTGCGGAACGACGACTTGTTCCGGCTCGATCACCCGGCCTTGCTGACGCTGAAATGGCACAACGCGGAGCGCCGATATGTCGAAGAGGAGCTCGCCTCCCTGTTCGCCAGAACGGATTGGCTGGAATGGAGCTATTCGAACGGCGAGGAATGGATTCCGTTCGAAGCCGCGACGGCCGAAGGCCGGGAAGTGACGCTGCGGAAGCGGACGAGAGGCCCGGTCGGCGAGACGGAGGTCGGGGGCGTGCCGGGCCGCTGGATTCGCTGCCGCGTCAATCCGCTTGCGAACGGTGGAGAAGGCCCGCCGATTTTGCAGGCGCTGCCCGAGATGGATCGGCTGACGTTGCGGGCGTCTCACGATCTTCAGGCGGATCCGGAGGCCATACCGGCCGGCGAGCTGTATTTTAACGACGTAGAGCTGGACAAGACGGCATTTTATCCTTTCGGAGAGCACTCCATTCCGTATTCGGTGTTTTATGCCTCCTGCTCGGAGGCGTTCAGCAAGCGCGGCAGCAAGCTGCGAATGACTTTCCGGGCGCGCAACGTTCCGAACGAGCTCCGCGTCGGGCCCGATCCGGAAATTCGCTGGAAGATGATTATGAGAACGGCCGATTTCGAGACGAAGCCTCCGCCCCGCCTGTATATTCGCAAAGCGCTGTGGGAGTACTGGAATGGCGACAATTGGATGAGGCTGCCCGACAGCGGCCCGTTCGAGGAGATGTTCGCAAGTCTGCCGGAAGAGCCGAAGGAGATCGAGCTGGAGTTTACGTGTCCGGAGGATATGGCGCCGACGCTCGTAAACGGCCGGGAGGACCTGTGGATTCGGGTCAGAGTGGCGGCCACCGACGCGCCTACCGCGCCGGTCGTCGAATATATGAGTCCGAGGATGGAGGCGTTGGCGTTCTCCTTCGCCTATCCGTCTACGGCGGAGCTGAGCCCGGAATCGGCCTATGCGCTGAACAATGCCGTGCTGACGGATGTGACGGCTGCGGCTCGCCAGGGCGGCGATACGTTCAAGGCGTTCCTGCCCATTCCGTGCCCGGCGCCCGCTCTGTACTTCGGCTTTGACGTTCCGCCGGTGCGGGGCCCGATCTGCATGCAGTTCGTGCTGGGCAGCAAGCCGGACATCGGCGAGGGGATCCCCTGGATCGAATGGGAAGCGTATGTGCGCAAAGGCGGCGAATGGACCTGGGAAGCGCTCAAAACGGTGGATGAAACGCAGGGCTTCACGCAATCGGGCTTGCTGCAATTCGTCGGCCCCTCCTCGCTCGCTCCGGCTTCGATGTTCGGCAAGACGAGAGCTTGGCTGCGAGCGGTGAGTCGGGACGGAAAATATAGCGACGGCGCCGATCTGCCGAGCGTCAGAAGCCTTCATCGGAACTCCGTGAAGGCGGTGCAGCTTCGAACGGTCCGGGGGGAATATCCGGAGCCGGGCAAGGGCGGCTTCGTGCTCTCTCAGACGCCGGTCGTCGAACAGGAAGTATGGGTGGACGAGACGGGAGCGTTCGGCGAGCACGAGCTGAACCGGCTGCTCGAAGCGGACCCGGTCCGGTACGAGGCGTTTCGCGACAGCGAAGGCAATCTCCAGAGATTGTGGGTGCGCTGGGACGAGGTTCGCTCGTTAAGCGGCTCTTCGCCGGAAGAGAGACATTATACGATTCAGCCGGCGACCGGGCTGATCCGCTTCGGAGACGGAACGAACGGCAGGCAGCCGCCGCAGCGAGGCAGCGACAAAATCCGCGTCACCTACCGGGTGACGGGCGGTGCCCGCGGCAACGTCGGCGCCGGGCAGGTGACGGGGCTGATGCAGTCGATCGCTTTCGTGCAGGGCGTCTCCAATCCGCTGCCGGCGGCGGGCGGAGGGGAAGCCGAACCGCTTGAGGGAGCGCTGAGGAGAGGGCCTCAGCTGCTGAAGCACCGGGGACGCGCCATCTCGTCTTCCGATGCGGAATGGCTCGTCCGCGAGCTCGAACCGGGCATTACGAAGGTCAGATGCTTGCCGAATCGCAATATGCGGCTGGAGCACAGTCCGGGCTCCTTCGTCGTCGTCGTCCTTCCCGCCGGGGGAAAGGCGGGGATGGAGCACTTCGCCGAGACGAAGCGCAAGCTCGAGTCGGAGCTTCGCCGAAGGGCGGCTAATCTGGTCTCCCCGGCGGGAAGGCTCAGCGTTATCGCTCCCGCGCTGATCGAGATTTCGGTGTTCGCCACGATTGTCGCCGACTCCCCGGACATTCTGGTGCCGGTGGAAGCGGCATGTCTCGAAGCTCTGAATCGCTTTCTCGATCCGCTGACCGGACAGATGGACGGACAGGGCTGGGAGATTGGCGAGCCGATTCACGCTTCGGTTTTCTACGGGCTGCTGCAATCGGTCAAGGGCGTGCAGCGAGTGGAGCAGCTTTATCTGGGCGTCGTGCGCACGGAGAACGGCAAGTCCGCGGAGATGCTGCCGGACGATATTCGCCGGGTGCCGCACGGCATCATCTCGTGCGGCGGCGGCCACCGGCTCGTGATGACTGTGAAATAAACGTAGACCGAAAGGAGGATCGCCGATGCTTCCCGGAATTCCGCTCGACGACAGAACGTTCGAGAACATCGTAGAGGAAGCCCGCCGCAGCATTCCCCGGCGGCTGCCGGAGTGGACCGACGAGAACGCGCACGATCCCGGCATGACGTTCCTCGAGCTGTTCGCCTGGCTCAGCGAGATGCAGCAGTATTACTTGAGCCGCGTTCCCGAGCGCAACGTCCGCAAGTTTCTGGATTTGCTCGGCATCGTTCCCCGCGAAGCGGTGCAGGCGGAAGCGGACGTGACGTTCAGCAACGTCCGCGTGCCGATCACGCTTCCCGCCGGCACGAAGCTGCAGGCCGAGGAGCAGGTGTTCGAGACGACCGAGGCCGTCAAGCTGCTGCCGCTTGCGATCGAGCGCATCGTCACTCGAACGGAGAAGGAAGCGAGCGACAGATCCGCCTCCAACGAGAAAGGCAATGTCGCCTTCTATGCGTTCGGCCGGGAGGCCGAGGCGGGCAGCCGGCTGTATATCGCCTTCGACCGCGAGCTTGAGGAGGGAGAGACGCTCTCTCTGTACGTCAAGCTGGCGGACGGAGGGGAGACGAAGGCGGCCGGCGTCATTCCGTCCGCAAGGGTGGCATGGAAGAGCTACGGTTGGGAGGAGGAGCACGGGACTTCCTGGCTGCCGCTCGAGCTGGTGGAGGACGATACCCTTCATTTGACGGGCAGCGGGCGGATCACGTTCCGGATCGCGTCTCCGATGCGACCGGTGATCGTCCATCCGGCGGCGGACCGGCCGCGCTACTGGATTTGCTGCATTCTGGAGGAGCCGGGGTACGAGCTGCCGCCGCGAATCGATCAGGTGCTTCTGAATACGGCCCGCCTGCGGCAGCGGGACACGAAGAGCGAGCAGACGCCGTTCGACGGCAGCGGTCTTCCGAACCAGACGATCGCAGCGGACAGTCTGCTGGCGCGCTTCGGAACGTTGAGAGTACAGGTGCGCCAGGCCGACGGCCGCTGGAGGGAATGGCGCGAGGTGTCCGACTTCAGCGAGTCCGACGCCGAGAGCGAGGTGTATGTCGTCGAGCCGGGCTCCGGGCGTAAAGCTTCGATCGTCCGGTTCGGCGACGGGAAGCGGGGAGCGATCCCGCCCAAGGGCAGCGGCAATATCCGGCGGATTCACTGTACGGACGACTTCGCGGAGCTGCGTTGGATCGGACGAAGCAACGGCCTGCCTCATCAGAAGCTGCGCTTATATGACCTGCCGGTTAAGCGACGGGAAGTCCTGCGCATTCAGGTCGGAGTGTCGGCGGGCAGGGACGGCCGGATGATCTGGGAAGACTGGGAGCCGGTCGACAGCTTCGACCGCTCCGGTCCGCTCGACCGCCATTACGTATTCGATTGTTCCACGGGAGAGCTTGCGTTCGGCAACGACGAGAACGGAGCGATTCCGACGCGTTCTTCGGAGCCGAATCTGTGCGTGACGGTATGCGAGTTCGGAGGAGGAGAACGCGGCAACATCAAGCCGGGACTGCTGAACCGCTGGGTGGTGCAGGAGCAGGACGAGCTGCTGCTGACCGCCGACAATCTGGGCTACGGCTTCGGGGGAGCGGAGGCCGAGACGCTCGAGGAGTGCGTGGAGCGCGCCCGGGAGCAGTGGCAGACCCCGTACTGCGCCGTGACGAGCGAGGACTACGTCCGAATCGCGATGAGCACGCCGGGTCTGAAGGTGTCGAGAGTGCACGTCATACCGGACTATGCGCCGGGACGAGGCTCGGCGGCGAACGGCGCGGTTACCGTTGTCGTCGTGCCGAAGGGCATCGGCGATACGCCGAAGCCCAGCGCCGGGTTTCTGCAGACGGTCGCGAAGCATCTGGACGACAGAAGGCTGATTGCGACCGAGGTTCATGTCGTCGCTCCGGACTACGTGAAGGTGACCGTTCACGCCGTCGTCGTCGTGGAGCCGCACTTTATGGAGGAAGGCCACCGCATCGTCGCCGCGCTTAACCGGATGCTGGCTCCGCTTGACAAGCCGGGCGGCATCCAGGGCTGGCCGTTCGGCCGATCGGTGCACAAGGGCGACATCTACGGCGCGATCAGCCGGATCAAGGGCGTCGCCTACGTTCAGGACCTGTGGCTGGATGCGGAGGGCAGAGCCGTAAGGAAAAGCGCGGGAGGAGATCTGGAGCTGCCGGAAACCGCAATCGCTTATTCGGGACAGCACCGGATCGAGCTGATCAGCAGCTCCCAGCTATGATCGACAGGAAGACGAAGGAGGGATGGACGTGCAGGGCGGGACGACATACTTCTCGCTGAATCGGCCGGAGCATTGGGCGCGCCGCGGAATCGGACGCAATCTCGAGTTCGAAGAGGAAGTCGGCATCAAGCGCGGAGAGAAATACGGGGCTCTGGAAACGGTGCATCTGGCTCAGCTCAAGGGCGTCGGCGAGGTGACCGCCTTCGCCGTTCACCCTCAAGGCCGGCTCGTATTTCTGAACGCCGAAGGAGATCTATGGACGTACGACCGGGGGAGCCGGCATCATGAGCGTCTGTTCGTTCCGGGACATCATCTGTTTACGGCGTCGGCCAACCTGGCGATCACGGGCGATACGCTGTTCGTCGCCGACGCGGCGGGGGAGCCGTCGATCTCCGCGTTCGATATGGCCAACGGACAGCTGCGATTCCGCCGATCGGGGCACGAGCTGGACGGCATCCCTTTTCATCCGCTGGCGCTTGCTTCCGACGAGCACGGCCTGTACGTGTTGACGACGCGGCAGCCCCCGGACGATCCGAATGCAGCGGATGCGCTCGGCTTCAGACCTTTGGCGCTGATCCGAATGACGCTGTCCGGAGTCGTCTCGGACGTCTACGAGAACGAGCGGTTCACGGCGAAGCTGCCGGCGGAGACGAACAGCTGGCGAGGAACCCAATTTATTTCCGTAACGCCGCAAGGAGACGCCTTCATTCTGGAGACGCTGACCTGCGCTCTCTATATTCTCTCCAGTTCGGGAGGGGAGCGCAAGCTGACCCGCTTTCTGATGCCGCCACAATATTTTGCCGGTCTGGGCGTCGACTCCCGCAGAATGATCTACATCGGGGACTCGCGAGAGATCGGGGAGGACGGGGAGGACGACCGTTTCCTCGTACGGTTCAGCAGCAACGGAGAGCATCAGGACCGGATATCCGGCTTTCGCGGCAAAGCGAGCGCCATCGTCGTCGACGGGCGGGACCGGATGTATGTCTGGAACGGGGAGGAGGGCACGGTGACGGTGCTCGAGCTCCAGCCTCAGACGATGGGCTGGGAAGGAAGCGCGATCCCTGAAGGGGTATGGCTTTCCAAGGCGTTCGACAGCGCCGAGGCCGAGACGGTATGGCACAAATTCGTGATGGATGCGGACATTCCCGACGGTACGCAAATCCGGGTGTCTTATTGCAGCTCCGATTCCGAGTTTCTGCCGATTCAAGGCTCCGTGTGGAAGGTGGACGACTGGATCGAGGAGGAGGAGCACTCGATTCGGGAGAAGCTGGCGGGACTGGCGCCGCATTGGTCCGCGCCGATCGTCAATCCGGCGGACGCCCTGTTCTTCGGAGCCCGGGGAAGATACTTGTGGCTGAAGATCGAATGGATCGGAAGCGACTGGCATACGCCGCTGCTGCGCCGTCTTCGCGTCTACTTCCCGAGGGAGACGCTGCTGTCCTATTTGCCCTCGGTCTACCAGGAAGAAGAAAGCAGCAGCGATTTTCTGGAGAGATACTTGTCGCTGTTCGGCACGCTGTTCGACAGCGTGGAAGAGAAGATCGACGGCATGGCCGCTTATTTCGACAGCGAGAGAGCGCGGGGCGGGCAGCTTCGCTGGCTCGGATCCTGGCTCGGCCTGGACAGCGACGAGCACTGGAAGGACGACAAGGTGCGCAGACTCATTCGCGCCGCCCCGGAGCTCTACCGGTACAGGGGAACGCGACGCGGCATCGCCAAGCTCGTCGAGACGTTCACGGGCCGGCCGCCGATCATCGTCGAGCCGTTCCAATACAAGGCGATGAGAGACCATGCCGAGCTGAGGGAGCTGACGGACGGCCTCTACGGAGACAATCCGTATACGTTCACGGTGCTGCTGGATCAGGAGCAGGCTCCTACGGAGAAGGAGCGGGTGCTGCTTCGCAGTCTCATCGAGGAGCACAAGCCGGCGTATACCGAAGCGCGGCTCGTATGGCTGGAGCCTTGGATGTATCTCAATCTGCATACGTATCTCGGCGTGAATACGGTGCTGGCCGAGCCGTCTCTGTTCACGCTGCGGACGGACAGAAGCATGCCCAACGACACGCTCATCGTGGATCAGGATATGGATGGCAGGATGGACGCCCATACGAGGCTCGGGATGGATTCGGAGTTGGAATGACGCACCGATGTGACGACAAACCGCGGACGCAGGGCGCCACTCGTTTGATCGCACCGATGTGACGACAAACCGCGGACGCAGGGCGCCGCTCGTTTGATCGCACCGATGTGACGACAAACCGTGACGCAGGGCGCCACTCGTTTGATCGCACCGATGTGACGACAAACCGTGACGCAGGGCGCCACTCGTTTGATCGCACCATTTTAGGAGGGATTCCGGTGAAAAAGTCGAGGATGTTTCCGTTTGAGAGAAACAGGTATTTTTACGGAAAGCTGCTGACCGTGCGGGACTTCGAGTCGGAGCAGAAGTACTTCAACGACAAGAGGAGGCTGCTGAATCGGCTGCTCTTCGGCAGCGGCGTCGTGGCCGGCATGCAGGTCGTGGCGGTGGACGACAAGACGATTACGGTGGAGATGGGCGTCGCGCTCGACTATCTCGGACGCGAGATCGTCATCTCGGCTCCGGTAACGCTGAAGCTGTCTATGATCGACGGCTTCACGAACAACGAGTACAAGAAAAACGTATATTTGTACGTCGCCTACGATGAGAAAGGCCGGGAGCCCGTCCACTCGGTCGGGAATTCGTCGGTGCGCGGGGAAGAAATGAGCGAATATAACCGGTTTCTGGAGAGCTACCGGCTCTATGTCAAGGAAGAAGCGCCGTCCCCGCATTCCTTCGAGCACGATAGCCTGATGGAGGACATCGCCACGATCTATCAGGACAAGGACGTGCGCATTACTCAGAGAATGCCGAAGTTCGCCAACCCGGGCGAAGTCGTCGACGTCACCCTGGTCGTGGAAAAAACGCTCCAAGCCCCGCGCGTCTCGCTCTCGATGGCCTACGAGGCCGACGGCTTCGACCCGCTGGGCAAGGACGGCAGCATCGTCAAATTTCTGGAGCCCGGCGACAAGCAGGATACGGAATATCGTCTGAGCTACAGCGTGAAGACGCAGGACCGCCCGGGAACGATCGGCAAGCTGACCGTGAATCCGGGAGCCGTCGAGCTGCTGATTGGCGACAACCGCGTCGCCGTCGATCACACGGTCCGCCACTCGGTCGACATTATCTCGCAGCCGGTTGAAGATCGGATTATGAAAATGTGGTACGAACGTTCGCTGGAGCAGGCGGTAGAGGGCTATTCGGAGCAAGACGTCTGCCTGGCGAAAATCGGACTGCTGCAGCTGGGGCCGACTTATATGATCGAGAAGGTAGAACGGGTTCCCTTTGGAGAATATATTCCTAACGCGGCTCTTGCCAACCGCCTTTCGCGCAGCGGAAGAGCTTCGTCGCTTCATCGTTTCTACGCGGAGGCCCGGGCGTACGACCTCGAGTACGGCAGCAAGCCGGAGCTGGACGTCGTCTACCACCCGGAACAGAACGCGTTCGACTTCAAGCTTGGGATTCCCAAGCCTCAGACGATCCAGGACGAGATGGCTACCGGCGTCGTGGAAGTGCCGCTCGACCCGCAGGCGAAGCAGGGGCAGCGCTTCTTCTCGCGCGGCAAGCGGAACTACGCGACCGAAGAAATCCGGCACGGGTTGGGCGAAGGCCAGGTGACGGTCGTCGTCGGGCTGGAGGAGATTGCGGATTCCCAGGCGCCGGTCGGCTCGGGCAGTTCGAAGGTCTATTTCGGCGCGACCGACGTATTTAATGATACGGAGTACGAAGCGGAGCTTCCGAACGTCAGCTTCGGAACGCTGATCTATCCGGACAGGGGCAGCTTCCGGATCGGCATGAAGCTGGCCGGGTCGACGACGGCGACGTCGCTGCGAATCCGCTGGTGGGCGTTCAAAAAGCTGCCGGAAGGCTCGGGTTACCCGACCGCCGATTTGCGCAAGGCGGTCGACGAAGCGGCTGCGGGAGTCGATCAGATTTAGGGAAGCGTCAAGTCAGCCGCCGTCGCCATAAGGCTCGCAAGAGCGAAACGGATAGGAGGCTTGATCATGAGCAAAATTTTACTGTTTTTCGGTTTGACCTGGCTGCTTGGCAATCCGTTTATAGCGATTATCGTTCTGCTGATTGTGATTTACGTGCTGGAAAGGCGCTTTGTCGGTTTGTCGCCCAGCCTGGTCAAGCCGCTGCGCAGGCGCAGGTCGATCTCCAAATGGAGAAGGCAGCTGGAGATGAGCCCGCATGACGTATCGGCCAAGTCCGAGCTGGCCCGACTGCTGATGGAGAGCGGGAAGTATGAGCAGGCGCGCGAGATTTTGCAGGGAATCGGCGAGCAGATGGAGCATTCCGCCGAATATTGGAGCGATCTCGGGAGCTGCGAGCTGGCGCTCGGAAGGCTGGAGGAGGGCGAACGGGCGATGGGGCGGGCGCTGGCCATCAGCCCCAAGGTCAAATACGGTCAGCCTTATCTGAGGCTGGCGGAGGCGCTAGCCAGAACGGAACCGGACCGGGCGATCGGCTTCCTGCAGCAATTCAAGGACGTCAATTCGTCGTCCTGCGAAGCGTATTACCGATTGGGCGCCATCTATTCCGATCTCGGCCAATCGGCCGAAGCTGCGGAAGCGTTCAGACAGTGCCGTCAATTGTATCGTTCGCTGCCCAAATATATGAAGCGGCATGAGCGCAGATGGGCTCTTCGGGCCGCAATGCGCAGCCGCTCCTGAATTCGGCCGCATGACAAGGGGCTTGCCGGCGCAAGCGGATCGATTTCCCGCGCGGGAAAGCCCCCAGATCGTTCGTTTTGTCCGATCAGGAATGGAAGATTACTCGGCTTCCGCTTCCGAAGTTTCGCTCTCGTGCGCGGCGACTTGGGCCAGCGCGGGCTCGTCTGCTTCGGCTTCCGCAACGGCTTGGTCTTCGGAAGCTTCTTCCGCGACCGCTTCCTCCGCTTCGGCGACTACCCCTTCCTCCTCCGCCTCCGCGGAAACTTCCTCGGATGCTTCTTCGGCCGCTTCGGCAACCGCTTCTTCTTGCTCGGCGCTTGCTTCCGCTTCCTCGACCGCCTCGGCTACGGCTTCTTCGGCAACCGCCTCCTGAGCGACCTCCTCCGCGGCTTCCGCAACCGCTTCAACTTCCGCTTCCAGTCCTTCTACCGCTACTACTTCTTCTGCATCCATCGATATTACCTCCCGGACTCCGTAATGTGGGGGACAATCCCCTACCATTCACGTTATATCGAAAGTAAAAAAGTGGCAACGGTGTTATTTTGTTGGTTATTGGCCGGTTTCCTCGAAAGCGGGAGCAGTCGAGCCGATCCGCCGAATAACGTCAGATGTTCCTATGGGAGTCGAATGGGAAATATGGCGGATAAGTGCACTTTGACACTCGATTTAACGCCCTATACTAAACGCGATTTTCTTTCCGAAAGGCCGACGGGCTCAGCTTCATATTTTTGCTGAAAACCCGGCTTAAATAGAAACCGTTCTCATAGCTGCAAGCCTGGGCGATCGCCTCGACGGTCCAATTTTTTGTCATTAACAGCTTTATGGCTTGCTGCATCCGCAGCTCGGTTATAAAGGCGATCGGCTTCTGTCCGTAACAAGCTTGGAAGCTTCGGCTTAGCTGGACAGGCGTCAATTGATAGGCCGCGGCGACATTTTTCAGTTGGAGCGGTTCAAATGCATGTTCCTCGAGATAAGCTTTAACCTGTTGCATGACCGGGTCTATTCTGGCAGATTTGCTTCCGGGCTCGGGGTTCCCATACGTTTCTTTCAAAAGCATCAACCATAGATCCTGTAAAAGATGCTCTCGATACTGCACGGCAAAAGCAGAGCGATTCAGCGCATAAGCACGAAGGTCGGCGCTGTTGTGGGCAACTCGAATTTGATTAGGAAGACGAATCCGCCCGCAGAGCTGATCGGCAGCCGATTCGCAAGCAAACCGCAAAACGTGAAACGTAACCGCGCTGATCGCTTCCCGTTTAAACCGACAGTTCGGCGGACAAAGAACAAGATCGCCGGGGCCGACAATTCTTCATATTTCCCGATGCGATAACGAAGGCTGCCCGCTTTGACCAGGAAGAGAGCCCAATTCTCATATTCATCCTCGCGCAACTCGAATTGCTCTTTTTCAAGCCAGTGCACATGCAGAAGAAGTTGGGGCAGATTCGGCTACAACAATCCCTCCTTATTCTTGAGTTCAGCCGGTTCTTGCGGTCTGGCAGACCGCTAAGTGAGCAACTTTGGTGATGCAGGTGCCTGAACTGAGGGGATAGCGCGGAAAAGCCGCATATCGTCGCTCGGGCGAAGCCATGTAGAACCCCATAGAAGCCAATGTAAATCAACAGATCATTCATCATCCCGATTGAATTTTTGGATACAACCAATGAAATAAGGTGCATTTTATGAAGATTAACCATTATATCATGAAAACTAAGATATATTATAAATTCGAACTTTAGGAGGACTGAGTGATGAGACAGGAAATCGTAAAAGCCGATATCACGGTCATAGGCGGAGGCTTGGCCGGGGTATGCGCTGCAGTAGCGGCTGCCCGACTAGGCAGCAAGGTTGCACTCATGCACAATCGCCCGGCACTGGGCGGCAATTCGAGCAGCGAAGTGCGCGTATGGGTATGCGGTGCAACGGGACACGGCATTCATCGGTATGCGCGGGAAACGGGCATTATGGGCGAGATGTTCGTCGAGAACCAGTATCGCAACAAGGAAGGCAATCCGTATTATTGGGATCCGGTCGTTCTGGAGACGGTGAGGAACGAGCAGCAATGGCTTGAACTTTCGTGGGAAGAGCCGGTCACGGTGAGAAATTCAGTTGATTTTCAACGACGATGTGAACGAGGATTTAATTAATTTGCATCATCATCGTACAAACTTTGAGGTGATTCCTGAGCTGGTGAAGGATTATTCGCTGCAAGCTCTGATCGATGGGGAATGGCGCACGATTCATCGCGAGTCGGACAACCGCAGACGGAAAAAAACGCATCCATTGTCGCAGCCCGTAGCTGCTACGGCGTTGAAGCCTGTGCTGGAAGCGACTAACGTTGTTCGCGGTTTGAGGTAATTAGGGTCAGCGTGTATGGATAGCAGTCCGGCAAGTTGGAGCCTGGAAGACTCACATTTCTCGATAATTAACATGAGTCTTCCGCACAATATCATGAAAAAGAGCAGACGTGTAACGGGATAGGCGATTGGGTTTCTTAGGCTGATATCTTGAGATGCTTAAGTATGTCGAATAATGGTTTCTTCTCAAGGCTTGCTGGTAAATATATACGATGATTTGCCCGAGATACTCTTGCCGAATTCGATATACACGATTATTTCGAATCTAAAATCTTTTGTTCAGGGCACTTTCCGTGGGCTTGATTCCAGGTATCTCCAACGCTATTTGGACGAATTCAGCATCTCTTTAATCGCCGTAAATTCACGGGCGAATTGTTTAACCGCTTGCTTCAATCATGTCTATCTACAAATACGATCACCTATCCTGAGCTAATTGGATAGCCATAATTTTATTTTTGTTAATCCAAGCAAATGACAAATTTGTCTGAAAATTCGGAATGAAGATTTCTGCCGCAAAAAAAGAATAAATGTCGAATAATTAATGCAATGGGTCTATATCTTTTTTTCTATATAATTCCTTAAAATATAATTGAAACATAAAAAACTATATACTGGAGGAAATGTAATGAAGAAAATTGTGGGTATTTTTCTTTCAATCTGCCTTATGTTCACGCTTATTATTCCAGTTGCTTCTGCTGATGAAGTTAAAGGTGAGGTTCCGGTTCTTGTCAATGAAAGAGTTACGAGTGTTTTAATTGCAAACAACATTGATTTTCACGTTGATAATGGTACAATCAAATTGACTAACACATCACCTCAATTTATAGCTGAGGTTAATGGTCTACTCGGATCGAAGTATCAATTCAATTGGAGCACTTTTGCTGCTGTTTATCCTGGCCCTTGGCATCATTTGGTGCAATACGATAATGCATCATCAAAGAAGTTTACTGCGGCCACAAAAACAGCTTTTTCTCTTGCCTTCGCTGCTTGGGTTAAAAATATTTTCGGTCCTTGGCAAGAAATTGTAGCTGCCGCAGTTGCTGGCTATGGCACCTATTATTTTGTAAATTCTGAAACAGAAGACTTATACACCTTCGTTAAATACTACTTCCGTGAATTAGGCCCTGGTTTTTTTGATCACAATGGTAATTTTTATGGCGATTACGAAATTAGAAGGGAAATCAGAGTTACAAAGAATTCTAATGGCACAGGTGGTAGTGTTGAGAATTACTCACAAAATAGTACAGGCTTGGTACCATGGTTCTGAAATGAGTGATGCAAAAATTGATTTATGTTATTGTGCTGGCAATTAATTTTATAGCAGCTTATTTCATTTACGAAGAATCTTCCTATTCAAAACCAATATTACAGGCTGTTATTGCAACGATTTTAATTATGGTTATTGATTATATTAAAAGTAACAATCAGAATAAGAAGAATTAATTTTGTTAGACTAAATTGCCCAAGATTCGAGGGGTATTCCTCTCATTCTTGGGCAGTTTGTTTCTAATTTGGGCTTGACCAGTTCAGCGAAACCGAGCTAAATCATCGTAGCAACAGGCTGACTCTCAACCGTACCAGAACGTCTTTGTTGTAGGTGAAAATGCAGAGAGCGTCGTTCCAGAGGTAGGTCATTTCGAACTTGTTGCCGCCGAGCGCCTGCTTCACGCCTTTCAGCTTCTCGGCGTGGATCGCCTGCTCAAACCGCTCCAGCACTGTTTTGTTCCAGGTGCGGATCTCTGTGACGGCGTAGGCTTCGGGATTGTCTTCGTCCGCCTTCAGCTTAAACGAGAACTGATGGGCCGCATAGGTGAATTCGAGCGGCTCTGTAGGCAGGTCGGGCAAAGCTTCCTCCGCCGTCGGATCCGGAGCCGGGGGGAGCACCTTATCGATGGTCGTCTTTGCCGCCGCCAAGACGACGGAGGACGGCGAACGGGAGCCGGTTCCCCCGGCGTTCGAACCGCCTTTGCCGCTGCTCGCTTCTTCTCCCGTATCGCCGCTGCCATTGCCGCCGCCCGTCTCCGAGGCGCTTGGGCCATCCGAGCCCGGCGCAGCGCCGCCATCCGAGCCTGCTCCACCGTTCCCGGCAGGGGGCTCTCCTGCACTTTCAGTGCCTGTGTTATCCGTGCTCGAACCCTCGGTTGCCGCTTCTCCCGAGTCCGCTCCAACGGAGTTCGCTCCGCTGCCGTTGTCGTCGGAATTGCCGCTCTCCTCCGTAGAGGCGTCGACAGGAGGCTCCTCCTCGTCGATCGGCCCAAGCTCCCCGGGCAACTCGGTCGGAGCTTCCGCTTCGCCGGTCGGAGGAGCGTCCGGTGGACCCAGCAGCTCCTGAAGCTTCGGCAGCGAGAGGCCGAGGAAGCCTTGGACGTGAATTTCCCCGCCTTTGAAGTAGCCGGTGTAGACGGCCCCGCCGTCGGCGTCCAGCAGCGTCCCGACGCCTTCGTACTTGTCGCTCTTGAACTTGCCCGCGTACAGCGCGACGCCGTCCGGCCCGAACGCTTTGCCGTCCCCGTCCCGCATGCCGCCGACAAAGCCGCCCTCGTACAGCAGGATGCCTTGCTCGCTCATGAGCTTCCCGCTGCCGTGATACCGGCCGAGCAGGAACGCGCCCTCGTACTTCGCCACGCCGGAGCCGTAATACTCCTTGCCCGTTCCGGACAAGACGCCCGCGAGAAACTGCCCATCGTATTGCAGAGTGCCGTCGGCCCGGTACAGCTTGCCCGGCCCTTCATACTTGCCGGCATTGAAGTCGCCTTCGTAGACGAGCTTCCCGCTGTCGTCGAACAGCTTGCCCGCGCCCTGGTACTCGCCGCCCGCCAGCGATCCCGCATACAGCGGCCGATCCGGCGCGGAGTAAAGCGTTCCTTTGCCTTCGTATTGGCCCCCGGCGAAGCCGCCGTCGTACAGAACCGATCCGTCCGGCTTGAACAGCGTTCCCTTGCCCTCGTACAGATCGGCCGCGAATTGGCCGCGGTAGAGGAGCGCACCGCTCGCGTCGTACAGCTCGCCTTTGCCCGACTTGAGCCCTTGGCTGAAGTCTCCGATGTAGAGCAGCGTTCCGTCTGGCGCGAACAGCTTGCCCGAGCCGGAGAACTGCCCGTTGTCGAGAGGGCCCTGGTAGACGAGCTTGCCGTTCTCGTCGACGATTTTGGCCGTTCCGGTAAAGCCCCGTGCCAGCGCTGCCGAAGCTTCGATCTTCGGCGTTCTCGCGAACCACTTGTCGACGAACTTCGGAGGCTTGATAAAGCCGAAGTAGACGACGACGAGCGTCAGCAGAACGAGGATGACGAACAGCTTCTTGGCGATGTAGAACGTTCCGAACCTCCAGTAGTTGTCCAGCGAGCGGAGCTTGCCGCCCATGACGCTTCTCATCCATTTGACCAGCCAGCGAACCATCCGCTTCGGCAAGCTTTTGGCGCGCTTGAGCGGCATGATGATCATTCTTTTGACCGGTTGGATGAACGGCTTTAATATCATCTCAATCATAGCTAGGGCACCTGTATCGTCATCTGACCTGGATTCGCAATCTGGATTACGCCGCCGAAATTGCACATGCACTTCGAGGTATTGTTCAGCGCCGGCAGGTTGGCCACGAGCACGGTCGGGGAGCCGGGGGCCCACGGAGCCGCGACGACGGGCGTGCACGGCATCGGCGTCAGCGCCCCTAAGGCTGCCGCCGTAGCGGACGCGACGGACGGATTGGCCATCGAGTTGCACATTCCGAAGGGCGAAATGTTCACGAATGGTTTGTTATCCATAATGTTGGCGATCGGCGCAGCCGTCGTAGTCCGGTTAACCGGAAGCACGTTCAGCATGCCCGGCGCCAAGCCGAACGAACATTGCAGTGAGGCGCCCCCGCATACGAGTTGACCCATTGAACCATCCTCCTGCGGCGCACGCGCCACTTTCTATCTATTTCCATACTACAACAAGAGATGAAAAATGTCATTTACATAGGAAAATGGGTGTAATATGTCGCCGTTTATAGTACCATGGAAATTATAGGTTAATAGTCGGATCGGCATCGCGCGGATGCTTGAAAAGGAAGAGACAGGATAACGATGATGAGAAAACTCGCGTTATTGTCGCTGGTCGTTGCATTGGCGCTGACGGGATGGTCCGTATACCGGATTCAGCAGGAAGGCGGATGGCAGGAGGGTCCCTGGTCTCGGCAGGATCGGCTTGAAAATTTGTCGAGAGCCGCGGAGGCGGCGGACCGTTCGATGGTCGTCATCGGACGATCGAAGCAGGAGATTGTGCGCCTCTCTTCGGACGGAAGGCTGGAGGCGTCGGTGCGGCACGCCGGAATCGGCGGGGAAGCCCGACAGGACTTTACGGAAGCGGCGACGGATGGCGAAGGCCGTCTGATCGCGCTGGATACGGTGCTGGACGCCTACGGTCTGATCGTGCAGAGCGAACGCATCGTTCGTTACGGCGAGAAGGGCGGCTCCCCGGAGACGCTCTACGAATGGAAGGGCGACGGCGTATCCAAGAGAGTCGGCCAGCTTCAAGGCCTTCAAGTGAAAGGGGACAGCCTCTTCTTCTTCCTGGCCGCTTCCGACAGAGCCGTTCTGATGCAGCTTCCGCTCGGCGGCGGCCAGCCGCAGGAAGCGTTCTCGTTCTCCCTCCCCAAGGATCGCTTTCTATCCGAGATCGAGGGGACGGAGCCGGGGCAGATTTACTATACGACCAAGCGAGGCAGCATCTATCGGGTGACGGCGGACGGCGAAAGCCAGATGCTGTACCCGCTCGCAACTATGGACCGCACCCGCAAAAACTTCCCAGAAAGGCTGTCTGTCGCTTCCGACGGCAGTCTAATGTTCGTTGACCGGCTGCTTAACGCCGTAACGGCCATGCCTTCCGAAGGCGGGAACCCGAAGGTGCTTCTGGACGGAAGCTCGATCGTACAATCGGTTCCGGGCGCGGAAAGCCACGAGATTATGGATGTGGTTCCAAGAAGCGAAGGCGGCTATGCGGTCGTACTGAGCGATCGCGTTCTTCTCTACGACCGGCAGAATCGGCTGACGGAGGCGCTCGCTCGGCCCGGTTATTCCGGGAGCGAGCTGGCATCGGGATGGCTCGGGTGGGCCGCTGCGGCAGCCGGCTTCGCGCTGCTGATCGTCTCGCTCAGACTCGTCTACGTTCACCTGATGAATCGCCGGTTCTCCCTTTTTCTCAAGCAAGTCGTCATCATTGTTCCGATCCTCGTGGCCGGCATGCTGCTGCTGTCGAACTTCATCTATAACAGCTTTTCGTCGCGAATGGAAGAGGAGATGCAGCGCGAGCTGAAGCTGCTGGCGCGCAACGGACAGCAGCTGATCGACGGCGACCGGCTGGAGAGATTGAACTCTCCCGCCGATTACCGGAACGGAGATTACGCAGCCATACGGGACAAGATGGACTTCCTCTTCGCTGGCGAGCAGAACCTCGAGCGCCAGGGGCTGTACAGCACGCTGTACAAGTACGAGGAAGGCAAGCTTTACATCCTGATGGACGACGACGACGGCGTGAATATGTTCAAACCGTTCGAGACGAACGAAGAGAACGAGTCCGTTCGCCGGGAAGGAAAGATTCGGACAGGCCTGTGGGAGGACGCGAACGGCAAATGGCTGTACGCGATCGGCCCCGTCTACAACAGCAAGCAGGAGGTTGTCGGCATCTACGAGACCGGCCGGGATTTAAGCGTCCTCCATCGCTCCAACCAGAAAATCTACCAGAGCATTTTGCAAAATATCGCGATCATTACGGCTGTGCTGCTTGCCGTCATTCTGGCCGGAACGTTTTATATGCTGTCGGCGGTGCGCAAGCTGAGGCGCAGCGTCATGGCGATGGCGGACGGCAACTGGGACGTCGAGGTGAACGTCAAGAGCCGGGACGAGGTGGGCGATCTAGGCGATCAGTTCAACCGCATGGCCCGATATATCCGGCAATACGTCACGGACATTACAAGCTTCTCCGAGGTGTCCTACCGGTTCGTTCCTCAGCAGATTTTCAAGTCGCTCGGCAAAAAGGGCATTCTCGACATCCGGTTGGGCGATCAGGTTCAGCAGGAGATGTCGGTGATGATCGTCAACCTCCGGGACTTCCGCAAGCTGTCGCAGACGCTTACGCCGAAAGAAAACTTCAACTTCATGAACTCCTTCCTGCGCCGGTTCGGGCCGCTCGTGCGCCGGGAGGACGGGCTGATCAGCAAATATCTCGGAGCCGGCTTCATGGCGCTGTTCCCCGGCTATGCGGAGGAGGCGCTCCGGGCGGCGATCGCGATTCGGCAGGAGCTGGACGCTTACAACGCCAATCGGAGGCAATCGGGCTTCGTGCCGGTCGACATCGGCGTCGCGATTCATCGAGGGCCGCTTATGATGGGCATTATCGGCGAAGAAAGACGCTGGGAGGGCAACGTCATCTCGGACGACGTTCACTTGACCGCCGCGCTGGAGAAAATATCCGAGGAGCTGGGCGCTTCGGTGCTTGTAACCCGGGATTTGTTCGAACAGCTGCGGGAGCCGGAGAGGTTCCGCCACCGCTCGCTCGGGCGCATCTCGCCGGAGGGGCAGGATCGGGCGATCGAGCTGATCGACGTATTTGACGGCGATCCGGAACCGGTTCGTCTGGCCAAGGAACGCACGAAGGCGCTGTTCGAACGCGGATTGATGCTGTGCCAGGAGGGCCGGTTCTACGACGCGCGGGAAACGTTCGTCGAGGTTCTCAAGCAAAATCGAATGGATAAAGCGGCCAAGCTGTACTTCTACCTCTGCGACGAGTACTTCCAGAAAGGAACGTCATCCGGCTGGAACGGGACGCTGGCGGTATAGCGCCAAGAGGGGGAACGGGAAATGATGACCCGAACTTACGACATTCGCAGGCTCGATACGGAGGCGCGCGCCCGGAGCATCGTGGAGTTCTTTTTCTCCGAGCATTCGTTCGACGATACGAGATATACGCCCGGCGAGGAAGAGCAGTTAAAGACGCTGCCTTACCGGGCGCTTGAGGATCAGGCGAGCATATGGTATGCCGTGAATGAACGCGACGAGACGATCGGCGTCAGCTGCGTGGCCGAGAACGATCAGAAAACCGGCGGCTACAGCTGGGATTACGTCGTCGTGCACCGCGACTACCGCGGCATGGGAATTGCCGGCGCTCTCCTCGAGCAAATGCTCGACTACTTGCGGCAGGCGTCCGCGCGGTATCTCATGACGTATACCTGCAGCCGTCCCGAATACCGGACGATTCGCAGACTGTTCGAGAGGAACGGTTTTCGCTTGATCGGCCGGTGCCCGGACTATTATTTCGACGGAGAAGACCGGCTCATGTACTGGCTGAGGATTACATCGGAAAGTTGAGTTGGGTATGATTGCACAACAATGGGCACGTCGATTGGGAATTATGGCGGAGGACCGGCACAAGCTAGCGCTGATGGTGCCGGTCTTCCTGCTGTGCGGCATAGCCGAGATGCTGAATTATAACGGCTTTATGACGCTGTTCAATCAACGCTTCGGCAGCGCCTACCTGCCTTACGTCTACGTGGGGGAAGCGATTGTGCTGCCGCTGGAAGCCTGGCTGATGACCTGGCTGGCCGGAAGATTGACGAAGCCGGCGCTGATGCGGACGATGTACATGCTCATGCTCGGCATCGTTGCGGTCAACGCGATTGTGCTGCTGGGCATGAGGGCAGCCGAGGCCGATTTCCGGTTTTATTATCCGTTTCTTTTTTTGACGTCCAGCTTCGTCGTTCGGCAGCAGACGATTCTGCTGTGGAGTCTGGCCGTCGATCTCTGCCCGACTCAGCAGGCAAAGCGTTTGATGCCGTTTTTCGTGGCGGCGGCGACGCTCGGGGGCGTGGCCGCGGGCCTGATTACGCAGCTCACGAGTCCGCTGCTCGGCCCGGACATCGTCTACGTCCTTGGCCCGCTGTTCCTGCTGGCCGCGCTGTACAATTACCGCAAAGCGATCGCGGACTATCTCGTTCCGCTGACGCTTAGATCGAGAAACGGCGACGAGAGCGAGAAGGAATCGCTCACTTCGATGGACTATTTCAGGGGAACGCTGAAATCTCCGTTTTTGCTGGGCGTTCTCGGCATGATGACGCTGATGCCGGCGCTTTATTTTTTGATGGAGTTCGTGTTTCTGAATACGGCGCATGCGGCGTATCCGAACGAGGCCGACTTCGGCAGGATGTTCGGCGTCGTCACGACCTTGCTGTTCGCGCTCGCCTTTCTGCTTCAGCTCGTATCGGGGCGCCTGATGGCCTGGCTCGGAGCCAGCGGCATGCTGGCGGGAATCTCGGCCGTCTACGTGCTGTCGTTCGCGGCCGCATGGGGCTTGATCGGCTCGCCCGCCGCGATGCTCGCGGTGTCCGGCGGCTACATGCTGACGTATCTGCTGATCTACTATTCGGCGGAGCCGTCTTACCAGCTGTTCTACAAGATGCTGCCGCTGCAGCAGCGAGACGGCTTTCGTTACGTCGCTCAAGGGGTGGCCGCCTTCGCAGGCATTCTGCTCGGGGCAGGGCTGCAATTCCTTCATACGGGGTTCGGCTGGGGGTTCGCGGAGCTGGCGGCGCTAGGGCTGGGGACCGCAGCGGCGATGGTCGTTCTTGCGCTGCTCGTTCGCCGATTGTATATGAAGGAGCTCGTCCGGAGCCTGCAGACGGCCGGCTTCTCGGAGGACCGGGAGCTGGAGGAGAGCTACAAGGAGTTTTTCCGCAATTCGCGGACGATGGGCGCCGTGCAGGCGATGCTCGGCCGCGACAGCGAAGAGGCGAGGGAAGTCGCGCTTCATCTTCTGGGCCGCAGCAAGGATTCGAAGTATTTGCCGGACATTCTGGCGATGATCGACGATGAGAGTCCGCGGGTGAGAGCGGCCGCGCTGAAGGCGCTCGACTTGTCCGGCGCCGGATTGGAAGAGATGATCAAAGCGGCTTCCCTGCTGGAGGACCCCGATCCGGACGTCCGTCAGGAGGTCGTCCGCAAGCTGGCAGCAATGAAGCATATGCCTTCGCAGGCTTTTTTCTTCCTGCGGATGAAGCTGCTGGACTCGTCTCCGATGGTGGTAGCCGAAGCGGTCAAGGCGATGTACGGGCTGGAAAGCGAGCAAAGCTATCAAGCCTGCTTCGAGGTGGTCGAGCGGATATTAAAGGAAGGCGGAGAGTCGTCGATCTACGTCTGCCGGGTCGTGGGCGAGCTGCGGCTGGAACGCTTCGTTCCGGAAGTGAAGGAGCTGCTGGAGGACCCGCATCCGGCGGTCAGAGTGGCGGCGACGGAGTGCCTTGGCGTATGGAGGCGCGCGGAGGTCGTTCCCGGTCTGCTGGCGAAGCTGCCGACCGCGGACCAGGAGCTTTACCGCGTGACGGTGCAGGCGCTCGTCGCAATGGGAGAGAGCGCGGCGTCCGCTCTGAAGGAAGCGCTGGAGGACGCTGCGCCGAAAGTGTGGAGCGCCTGCGTCACGGCGCTGGCGAAGCGGCTGCCGGAAGAGGACGTTCGCGGCTGGCTCGCCGAACGGAGCGCGGACAAGCTGGCGGACCATGCGCAGTTCGCGCTGCTGTCCGCCGCTTACGGCCGGCTTGGCCGAGCCGAGCTGGCGGAGTTGGCCGCGCTCAGGCAGCGCGATCTGGATCGGACGATCCGGGAAGGCGCCTGGGCGATTCTGGAGAGGCTGACGGACGAGCAGGTGGTCGCTTCCGTGAAGCGGGCGCTGGCGGATGATGACGAAGAAATTCGCAGCGGCGGCCTGGAGGTGCTTGCCGAGGGAATCGGCGGCGTACGCAAGCTGTCGCAGAGATTGGCGGCGGGCTGGGAGCCGACTTCGGAGCGCGCCGATCGTCTGACCGCCGAAGCGGCGGCGGAGATCGTTCTTCGGTCGGCGGAGTCGTCCGACGATTGGTGGCGGGAGATGGCCGGCGAGTGGCGGCGAGGGGAGGAGGGAAGGACGATGAAGGAAGAGCAGGGCGCGCTCGGCAGACTGAACAAGGTCGTATTCCTGAAGAAGGTGCCGTTCTTCGCCGATCTGTCGCTTGAAGAGCTGGGCCTGATCGCGGGAGTCGCGACGGAGCAGACGTTCGCGGACGGCAGCTGCCTGCTAGACCGGGGGGAGAAGAACCCGGCGATGTACGTAGTCGTCGACGGCAACGTGGAGCTGAAAAGCGTATCCGCCGCCGGCTGGGAAGGCACGCTGGGCGTGCTCGGCGCCGGCGACGTGTGCGGCGCGACCTCTGCGCTCGACGAGTCGCCTTCGTCCGTTACCGCGCAGGCATTTTTCGGCGACGTTCGGGTGCTGACGCTGCAGCGGGAGGACGTGACGAGATTGGTGCGCCTGTACCCGGAGATCGGGATCGGCCTGCTCCGAGCTTCCCTGGCGAGAGTGCGGCTTCTGGAAGAGATGATGATGAAAATCGATTCGTAAACGGTCGCGTTGGGCTGCCGCTCGTCAGCGGAGGTTGACTTTGCCCTGTCGTTCCCGTATATTGATCGGCGAGAAATGAAACGTATCGGAGGAACGACGGAACATGAGCGGAGCAGGAAGAAAGCGGTCCGGCGGCAGAGCCCGGCCGAACGGCGGCAAGAGCGGATACGGCAGAAAGGAGCCGTCGCGGGGGGGAGATTACGCCGGAGCTTCCCGCGACCGGGGCCAGGGACGCGCGCCCGCAGGGAGAGGCGCCCGAACGGAGACGGCCCTCAGGCCGGAGCCGCGTCCGCCGCGCACAGCCGCCGCCGGGGCTCAGCGCGTTCAACTGCTTGGCATGGGGCGCATTAAAGGCGAGTGGATGGATATTCGGCTGCCGGATTTCTTGGCGGGCGCGCCGATGGCGGCCGTGGCCAAGCACCTGCCGCTGCCGCCCAAGCTGCTCTCCAAGCTCATGCACAATCGCGGCTGCCTGCTGCAAGGGGCCAGCTTGCGGCTGCATCTGTTCCCGAGGGAGCAGCGGGATTATCCGTCGGACTGGATGGAGCTCAACATTTTGTACGAGGACGAGTTTACGCTCGTCGTCAACAAGCCGGCCGGCATCGAGGTGCATCCGAGCGAAAAAGGGCAGCGCCGCACGCTTGCGCATGCGGTCGCCGCGTATTATGAGATGACCGGGCAGGACTTGCGGGTCCGTCACGTCCATCGCATCGACAAGGACACGACAGGACCGGTATTGTACGCGAAAAACGAGTTTGCCCAGTATCAGTACGATAAAGGGATGCGCGACAAAACGATCGGGCGCGTCTATCTGGCGCTGGCGGAGGGGAACGTGGAAGGCGACAAGGGCAAGATCGACAAGCCGATCGGTCAGGATCGCCATCATTCCACGCGACGCCGCGTCAGCGAGACGGGCGATCCGGCCGTGACGCATTACGAGGTCGCCGAGAGGTTCGCCGACCATACGCTGGTGCGGCTGCGTCTGGAGACGGGGCGTACGCATCAGATTCGCGTCCATCTGTCCGCGATCAACCACCCGCTCGCCGGGGACGGGCTTTACGGCGGCAAGCGGGGCGTCATCTCCCGCCAGGCGCTGCACGGCGAGCGGCTGATCTGGCATCACCCGTGGACCGGGGAGAAGCAGCAGGTGACCGCGCCGCTTCCGGACGATATCCGGGAGGCGCTGGACAAGCTTCGCCGCGGAGGATAAAATTCGTTAGGCGTTACGATCTGAGACAAAGCGCCTCCGTCATTAAGTAGGACAGCGCGGCTTCCGCGCCGCAGTTGATGTTCGGGCCGTACGGCGTGAGTCCGTCGCAGCAGCTGCCGTCCTCGGGGTCGGCGACGGGAACGCCCAGGTCGTTGGCGCCGTAGAACCAGTCCCGGCACAGGCTGCGCAGAGCGAAGCTGCTTCGGTGAGGCTCCTTGCCGAGGAGCGAGCTTCCCCCTGTCGCGGAACGGACCATTCCGCCGGGTCGGCCGGCCCCGCCTCCGCGCTCCGCCGGCGAGTCGCTCGCGCCATGGCTGCGGGCGCTGCCCACGAGCCGGGAATTTTCGCTTTCGGCCAGCCGCTCCGCCAGCGCTGCCTCAGTCAGCGCCAGCGCCAGCTTGAACATCTCCAACGGCTGCTGATCCCACCGGCTGATCGCGCTCGAGTCGTGAGCGCACCACCCTTCGTTCCCGATCGGGCGCAGCCAGCCTTCCTCGGCGGTCATCGCCTCGACGAGGAAGCCGAGACTCTCCATGCCCACGCGGTACGATTCGGCTCTCTTGGTGAACCGATAGACGCGAAGCATAGCCCAGGGCAGCACGCCGTTGCTGTACGTCATGACCGGCTCGAACCAGCGCCACGAGGGGCTCGAGAAATCGCGATAAGCCCGGATCAGCAGCGATTCCAGCCGTTCCAGATGATGCTGAAGCTCGCTCTTGACGTCCAGCGGCAGGTCGATCGCGCCCTCCCGGGACGCTTGCAGCACGTGGGCGCACGAGGCCATCGCGAACGCCCGCCCGCGCAGAGAACCGATGGCGCCGAACGTCGGCAGCGTTCGCTCGAAGATCGTTCGAGCCGTCTCCCGGCGCAGGCCGGCCAGACGAATCCAGGCGTCGGCGCAAGCCCAGATCGAGCGGCCCTGGCAGTCGTGGGAGATCTCTTCCGGTTCCAGCGTCCGGTCGTAGGCGAAGTTGTTCAGAAACCAGCCGCTGTCCTCTTGCGCCCACAGCATGAACGCCAAATACACGTCGGCCAGCCGCTCCAAGCGCTGACGATTGTCGGCGCCGATCGTCTCTTCACCGAAAGCCAGCCATTCCGTGACCGTCCACAGCGCTCTCGCATTGTCGTCGGTCGTGTAGCCTTCCCGTCTGCGCGGAATGCGGCCCAGAGCGTGCTCCAGCAGCCCGGTGTCGTCCGTCAGTCGGCGCAGGTGGGCGAAGGAAGGATGCGCCGATTGACGGAACGCTTTACCGGCGGACAGGCTAGACGACATCGGCAATGCGGTCCCTATGCTGCGCCATGACGCGCTGAAATAGCCGCAAATGCTGCGCGCCCACATGCGGCCAGTGCATGCTTCGCCCGATGTCCGAGATGTGGCGCTCCCAGTCGGCCAGCATGCCCGGATAAGTAAAAACCTCGATCAGCTTGGCGCTCCAAGCGTCCGCGTCCCCGAAAGGAAGCAGCATCTCCTCGCGGCCCTGCACCAGGTCGCGGGCGTAGACGTAAGGTGTCGAGAGAATCGGCCGGCCCAGACCGGCCGCGTAAGCCAGCGTACCGCTCGTAATCTGGCTCACTCCGGGGTAGGGCGTGACGTACAGGTCGCAGGCCGAGATGAGCGATACGAGCTGATCTTCCGGCAGATAGCGATCGATCCATTGAACATGGTGCTGCAGCCCCAGCTGTCGGATCAGCAGGTGCAGTTCCTCTCGGTAGGCTTCCCCTTCGTGCTTGCGGACTTCCGGGTGCGTCTGTCCCGCGACGACGTACAGCAGCTCGGGAACGGCCTGGACGGCGGTTGCCATGGCGCGGAGAATCAGCTCGATGCCTTTGCCGCGGCCGAGCAGACCGAAGGTGAACAGCACCTTGCGATGATCCCAGCCGGCCTGCTTTCGCGCCTTCAGCCGATCCGCCTTGTTCGGAACCGGGGTTCCGTGCGGTATAAACGTCATTTTATCGAGCGGAATCTCGAAGTTGTCGTGCAGATAACCGACGGCCTTGCGGTTCATAACGATCAGATGGTCGCTGCTGCGGGCGATCTCTCGCTGTACCGGAGCATAAGGCTCGACCGGGTGCTCGAACACGGTATGGAAGGTCGTCACGACGGGCTTCTTCAGCCGCTGCAGAAGCTCCAGCAAATAACCGCCGGCTTCGCCGCCGAAGATGCCGAACTCGTGCTGCAAGGAGACGATGTCCACGGAGCTCTGGTTGATCAGGTCCGCGATTCGGCCGTAATCGTCCAGCTCCTGCTTGACGAGCTGCAGCATCCAGGGCTCCCGGTAGTCGTTCCTTTCGTCCGCGTTGCATATGGCGATGACCGGGTCCGGAGAGCGATGGCCTTTGGCGTGGGACAGAGCTTCCCGAAGATGGTGGGTGTACGTGGCCAAACCGCATTTCTTCGGAACGTAAGTACTGACATAAGCGATCTGAGGCAGGCGGGCGTTCATCGGCGTTGCACCTCCATATTGCGATAGCATACCGCTTCGTGCAAAATATGCGGCCCGGCCTGCATGGCCGTTCCGAAAATGCATTCGTTAAGCTGCGCGCCTGCGCGGATTTTGCACCGGTCCCAGAGGATGGACTTGGACAAGCGGACTTGCCGGCCGATCCGGCTGCCGCTGCCTATGACCGCATAAGGTCCGATGATCGCACGGTCGCCGATCGTGACGTCGTCCCCGATGATGACCGGGGGAATGAACAGGACGCCTTGGCCGACGCGAACGTTCTCCCCGAGCCAGATGCTTCTGTCCTCCATGTCGCTGCCGTCGATGCGAAGCGGGAAGCGGCGGTCGAGCAGGTCCCAGTGAACCTGACGATAGCGCTCCTTGGTGCCCATATCCATCCAGTACCCTCCGATAGGATGACCGTATACTCCGCGGCCGTTGGCGATTAACAGGGGAAAGGTTTCCTTCTCGATCGACACGGCTCTTCCCGCAGGCACGAAGTCGAGCGCCTTGCGCTCCATAATGTATATGCCGGCGTTGATTCGATTTGACGGAGCAGCTTCTTTTTTCGGCTTTTCAACAAAGCGGGTGATCCGCCCGTCCTCCGTCTGTTCGACGACTCCGTATGGGGAAGGATCCTCGACCTCGGTCAAACAGATGGTCGCCGCCCCCCCGTGCCGCTCGTGAAAGCTCAAGGCCGCTGCCAGATCGACTTGATGGATGATATCCGCATTGACGACGACAAAGCGCTCGCCGAGCAGATGCTCGGCGTGCTTGATCGCCCCGGCCGTTCCCAGCAGCTCTTTTTCCACCGAGTACTCGATGCTGACCCCGTATTTGGAGCCGTCTCCCAGATAACGCTCAATGAGCTCCCGATAGTGCTTTACGGCGATGACGAACCGATGCACGCCCTGCTCCTTGTAATGAAGGAGCAGATGCTCCAGCCAAGGCCGGTTGCCGACAAGGGCCATCGGCTTCGGGAGATGCTCCGTCAACGGACGAAGCCTGGTTCCCAAACCTCCGGCGAGAAGTAAAGCTTTCATGATAGGATCAACCTCCGTTTCATTGATATGTTCCCCTCGCAGGGCCGACCGACAACCTGAACGCAATCGCCGCTGCCTCTTTCACCTCCCGCTGGAAAATAGAAAAACGCCCCCCATGGTGCCATTCAAGCGCAGGGAAGCGTCCATAACGAATGAGAAGATCATTATCAGGAATAGAGAGTTAAGTTGATCGAATCGTGTGCAAGATATGCCCCGTCGGCAAGCCGCAAGGAAAACAGGAGGAGAGTTGCTAAAGCCTACTTTACCTGAAAAAGGGATTTGCTGCAACTATTATCCAGCCGGCTTGTCCGTTGTCCGATCCGTCCGCGAAGGAGGCGCTCCGCCACCGGCCGGGACCGGGGCCGATTCAAAGCCGGCCGATCGGGGTATACCAAGTAATGCAACTGGCAGGACGATTCCGAACGGAGGGATACGATGACGATTAACGTAGGCATATTCGAGCAGGAGGATCAGGTGCTTGAGGGGATCCGGGCGCTGCAGGAGGCGGGAGCGAAGGGAAGCGAAATCCGGGTGGTCGTCGGCAACCGGGAAGACGTGCCGATGCTGGCGGCCAGTCCGGATGTGAATCTGGAGGAAGCGTACGAGATTCAGGCCGCCCGTCTCGAGGATACCGGGGAGGCCTGGGTTCCGGGAGTCGCGCCGATATCCGCGTATCCTGCGGGAAATTTGACGGCGGGCAACGGAACGCCCGGAGTGGCGGTCGTCGTCGACGAAGACCGGGGCGAAGCCGGGACGGAGGGCACTCTGGTCGCGATCGGAATTCCCGGGCGATTGTCGAAGCGGTGCGCACGGGCGGTCGACAGCGGTCGGATCGTGCTGGCGGTCGAAGCCGGGAACGAGATCGACGCCCGCCGCATCCTTGAAAGAGCGGGAGCCGCTGTCCCGGATTCGGATTGACTTCGCCGCCAGCGGTAGCGAAGCGCCGGCTTGCCGGTGCGGTCCCGATTTACCGGTTAGGTCTGACGATCCGGGCGACGGGGTTCGGCACGCCGAGAATCCGGTCGCGAATCATCTCGGCCCCCAGATAGCTGTAGATGGTGCCGTTTCCCCCGTAGCCGAGGCAATAGTGCAGGCCGGGGCGATCGGGATCCTCCCCGAGCCAAGGGAGGCCGTCCGGGGATTCTCCGAACGTCGCGTTCCATTCGTATCGGATTTCCGGAGAGTAGCCCGGAAATAGTCCTCGAAGGCCGGACAGCAGCTTCATAGAGCGTGCGCGCAGCTCCTGCTTCGACAGCAGGGGCTGTCGCACGTTCTCGTCCAGGCCGCCGACGATGACCCGGTTATCCTCGGTCGTCCTCAAATACAAGTAAGGACGGGCGGTTTCCCACAGCAAAAAGCGCTCGTGCCAGTCTGCCAGCGAAGGAAGGGGATCGGTGACGATTGCATACGAACGATGAAGAAGCGCCTTTGCCCCGCGACCTCCAGCCGCCTCCGGCGCGTAGCCGACGGCGTACACGACATGCTCCGCCTCGATTGCTCCCCGGTCGGTCTGAACGATATACCGCCGGCCGACCGGCTCCACGCTCAACATTTTCGTCTGCTCGTATACATGCAAGCCGCTTCGAACCGCCTGTTCGGCGAGCGCATGAACGAAGAGATAAGGATTGACTTCAGCGTCGCCGCGAGTGACGATCGCCGCCGACCGGCGAAAAGGGAAGTTGTTCGCGATTCGATCCGCCTCCCACCAATCGGCGTCGAAGCCGTGTCGAGCCAGCATCTCGTATTCTCTTCGCAGCGGTGCGGCGTCTCCGGAGTCGGACGCATAGTACAGACTGCTGCGCCTTCTGAATCCGACGTTTCGCGGCAAGCGTTCGGCGATGTCGTTCACTCTCTCGGCCGCGTGCCTGCAAGCCCGATAGAAACGGACGGCGTCCTCTTCGCCCAACTTGACGGCCAATTCGCTCAGCATCTCGTCGTTGGCGAATTGCAGCAGGCCGGCGTTTGCCGCCGTGCTGCCGGACGCGATTCGGCGCTGCTCGATCAAATCCGTCTCGATTCCGCTTCTCGCCAGCAAGTATCCGCACAGAACTCCGGATACGCCTCCTCCGATAATGACTGCCCGAGCGCGGCGGCGCTCGCCGAGTTCGGGGTAGCGGGCGGGCTCCGGCAGCGAATTCGTCCAGAACAAGGATCCGAAATATAATGGCATGGCGCTGTTCCTCCGATCCGGATATAGGTTCCCTCATCCGATGCAGGTTATTCAGGCCAAGCCCTTTCCAGAGAGCGGCGGTTCGTCTACAATAAGAACAGGAAAAATCTGTGGCAAAAAGTCGAAAGCGAGGACGGAAATGTTCGATCATGGATCTGTTCGGTCCGCTCCGGTGCAGTGGGGAAAAGGATTCTCGCACAACCGGGAGGATCGGCGGTGGACGGCGTTAGATCTGGTATGGGTGGTGCTTCTTACCGCGATTTCGGCAATCATGACTTTTACGGACTTGGGCAATCGCACCGCGCCCCAGACGTTCTGGATGCCTGCCAAGGCAGGGGATTATTTCACCGTCGATTTCGGAGAAACTAGGAAGGTCGACAGGCTGAACTTGTACGAAGGGCCCGGAGCCAGAGGCGAGACGAAGATCGAATATTCGGTCGACGGTCAACATTGGGAATCCTATGCGAAGGTCGAGCACAAGACCAATCGCGTGTTTACGTGGAAGTCGGAAGATCAATCGGTGGAAGCCCGGTATATGCGGTTCACGACGGAGAGGACGGGCTATCGCCTGTACGAGGCCGCCTTCTTCACGAGCGGCATTGAATCCATCCCGATTCCGATCGTCAGCATTGCAGCCGGGAGCGGCAATTCTCCGGCGTCCGAGGGCGGCGGACAGGAAGTGTTCGACGAGCAGCAGTGGGCGCCCTATCGGCCGGATTACCGCAATAGCATGTATTTCGACGAAATCTATCACGGGCGCACGGCCTACGAGTTCGTCCAGGTGATGGAGCCGTACGAGAATACGCATCCGCCGCTTGGCAAAATTATTCTCGAGCTCGGCGTCCGCATGTTCGACATGACGCCGTACGGCTGGCGGTTTATGGCCGGCGTCGTCGGCACGTTGATGGTGCCGCTGTTCTACGCCGTTGCCAAGGGGATGTTCGGGCGGACGAGGTATGCCGTTCTGGCCGCGCTCCTGCTCGTGCTGGAAGGCTTCCACCTCGTGCATTCCCGTTCGGCGAACGTGGACATATCGGGGGTTACGTTTACGATCCTGATGTTCTACGGTATGCACCGGTTCGGGGAGACGAAGTGGCAGAACGGCGGCTTTAAGCGAGCGCTTGGCTACCTGGCGCTTAGCGGCTTGTTCTTCGGAGCGGCTGCTGCCGTCAAGTGGAACTACTTGTACGGAGGAGCGGGGCTGGCCATTTTGCTCGTATTCGCGCTCGTTCGGCGCTGGCGGGAAGGACGGATGTCCGTCGATTACAACACGGCGAGGCGCATCGTGCTGACGTTGATGGCGTGCGTCATCTTTTACGTGGCGGTACCGGCCGGAGTCTATTCTGCGACTTACGCGCCGTTCATCAAGGCGACTAAGGCGGAGGACAGCTACAAGGACTTGTGGCAGTTCCAGAAAAATATGTACGACTATCACAAGGGCGTCAAGGAAGAGCATCCGTACGCTTCGAAATGGTACACGTGGCCGCTCATGCTCCGTCCGGTCTGGTATTATGGCGGAAAAGATCTGGAGCAAGGCCAAGCCCAGAGCATCGCGGCGATCGGCAATCCGCTTATCTGGTGGGGAGGACTCGCTGCGCTGCTCGCCTCCTGGTGGCTTGGCTTTAGGCGGAGAGACCGCATCGTGCTGACGTTGGCCGTCGCCTATCTCAGCTTCTACGTTCCGTGGATGGTCGCTCCGCGAAGCATCACGTTTTTATATCACTATTTTCCGATGGTGCCGCTTCTCATTCTGTCGATCGTCTGGATGCTCCGCTGGTTCGAGGAACGCAGCTATAACGGTCGAAGGGTTACGCTCGCGGTTGGAGTCGCGGCTGCGGGCCTGTTCGTCTGGTTCTACCCCGTCTATACGGGAATGACCATTAGCCGGGAATGGATGAATGTGATGATCCGCTGGCTGCCAAGCTGGGGTTTCTAGGGAGATATGAGAAGGGAGTTTACAAGGTGCAGAAGGGGTGTTTTCTTTCCGTTGTCGTGCCAATGTACAACGAGGAAGAAGTGATCGAGGTCACCTATCGCCGCCTGAAGGCGGTGCTGGACGAGCTGGGAGAGACGTACGAGATCGTGTTCGTGAACGACGGCAGTCGGGACGGAACTTCGGATATCGTGCGCTCCATCTGTGCGGGAGACAGCCGCGTCAAACTGGTGGAGTTCTCCCGCAACTTCGGACATCAGATCGCGGTGACGGCCGGGATGGATTACGCTTCAGGCAGAACCGTCGTGCTGATCGACGCCGATCTTCAAGACCCGCCGGAGCTGATTGCCGACATGGTGTCGAAGTGGCGCGAAGGTTACGACGTCGTTTACGGCCGTCGGATCGAGAGAAAAGGGGAATCCTGGTTTAAAAAGTTTACGGCTGCCGCATTTTATAGACTGCTCAGGTCGATGACTTCGGTCAACATTCCCGTAGATACGGGGGATTTCCGCTTGATGGACCGCAAGGTGTGCGACGCGCTGACCTCGATGCGGGAACGGAGCCGGTTTATCCGCGGCATGGTCAGCTGGACCGGATTTAAGCAAACGTCGGTCGATTACGTCAGGGAAGAGCGATTCGCAGGAGAGACGAAGTATCCGCTCAGGAAAATGATCCGACTGTCGCTCGACGCGATGACATCGTTCTCGACGAAGCCGTTGAAGATCGCCAGCGTGCTCGGCTTCATGATGTCGGTGGCCGGCTTTGTCTACCTGTTCGTCGTGCTGTATCAGCGGCTGTTTACCGACACGACGACGCAGGGCTGGACCTCGATGATTGCGATTAGCCTGCTGTTTCACGGCATTACGCTGTCGCTGCTCGGCGTGCTGGGAGAGTATATCGGCCGGACGTACGAGGAAGCGAAGGGACGTCCGCTCTATTTTGTAGCCGAAGCGGTGAATTTCGGCGAGGAAACGGAAGCCTCCCGGGAGAGGGACGCCGCCGCGACAGTTCGATAAATTAGCCAAGGGAGCTATCCATTTATGAGTTCAAATCCGATACCGGACGTTCCGCTGTTGGCGATGAGAAGAGGCGGCCAGACGGAGAACGTGCATCGAGGACGGATCGCCGTCGTCTCTGCGGGCGACGGCCGGCTGCTGCAGGCGCACGGAGACGCGGAGGCGCTCGCCTATGTGCGTTCCACGGCCAAGCCGATCCAGGCGATGGCGTCGCTGCTGGACGGAGCGGCCGATGCCTATGGCTTGGAGGAACGTCATCTGGCGATGCTGGCGGCGTCGCATCGAGGAAGCCGCCAGCAGATCGAGGCGCTGGAGGATCTGCTGAAGCGGACCGGGCTGGATGAAAGCCTGCTGGCCGTGCAGCCTACGCTGCCCGTAGGCCGCCGATCGAGGGACGAGTATGTCGCGTCCGGGGGCCAGCCGCGCAAGCTGCTCCATACGTGCGCTGGCAAGCATCTCGGCGTATTGGCCTGGAGCAAGCTGAAGGGATGGCCGCTTGAGGGCTATATTCGCCCGGAGCATCCCGCGCAGCGGGAAATCGTTCGCCTCCTCCGGATATGGACGGATACGGAGAAGGAGCCGCTGACCGTCGGCAAGGACGGCTGCGGCTTTCCCGTCGCCGCGATGCCGCTTCGCTCGCTGGCGCTGGCTTACGGACGGCTGGCGTCTCCGGAGCTCGCCGGGGACGGGGCCGAGGCGGCAGCGGCTGGTCGGCTGGCAGCGGCGATGAACGCTTTCCCAGAGCTCGTGGAAGGCCGTCATCGGCTGGCGAGCCTGCTGCTCGAAGATCCGAACCTCGTAGCCAAGAGCGGAGCGCACGGCGTATTCGCGCTCGGGCTGCGAAGGGAGCGGATTGGCGTTGCCTTGGCGGTGACGGACGGCACGGAGGTGGCCTGGCCGCATATCGTCAAAGCGTTGCTGAAGCGATTCGGCGGCGCGTCGGAGGAGACGATGCGCAAGCTGGAGCGGACGTTTCCGAGCGAATTTCTTAACGACGCGCTGGAGGCCGCCGGAAGCTGGGAGGCGGTATTTTAAGAGGAAGCCGCGGCTGATGCTTATTTCTTCTTCAAGGCGTCGCCGACGGCCGTCCTGTACTCCGTCGGCGATTGCGCATACCAGCGGCGAAACTGCTTGGAGAAGTACAGCGCGTCCTGAAAGCCGACCGACGAAGCGATCTGCTCCACGGTCAGCTCCGGGCGCTCGCGGAGCAGTCTTCGCCCGTGATCGACGCGCAGCTTCGTCAGGAAGGTTGCCGGCGATACGCCGGCATGCTGCTTGAACGTGCGGGACAGATAAGCCCGATTATAACCGAGCGTCTCGGCCATTCTTTCGATCGTGATCGGCTCCGCATACTGGGTGGACAAGTAGCCGATCACTTGGCGCGCCAGCTCCTCTCTGTGCGTGCCGGGGCGGGGAAGAGAAGGGACGGCGTCAACGGCAGCCTCACGGAGGCTTCCCAGCAGGAGCAGCAGATGGCCGGAAGCGGTCAGCGACGAGGAGCTCTTCCGTTCTCTGAACGCCTCGAAGACGGCGCGGCATCTTTCTCCCGGCCCTTTGTCCTCTCCGGTATGCGCCACGGGCCGTTCCAGACGGAAGCCGGCATCCGCTACGAGCGCCTCCGCGCCCGGTCCGGAGAATGCGACCCAGCGATACCTCCACGGGTTGTATTCGTCCGACACGTAGTGAAACAGTCTTCCCGGATAGATCAGGAAGCTGTCCCCCGTCCCCAGCTCCACCTCGAATTCCCCCATGCGAAAGAGCCCCTTGCCCGACAGCACATGATGGATCAAATAGTAGTCGACGACCTTGGGTCCGATGCGGTGCAGCGGATTCGTCTGACTGTCTCCGGCGAACAGAACGGTCAGCTCGCCCTCCCGAAAGCCGGAGGGATTGGATGCGACCCGATAGGTTGCTTGCCTGGCCATCAGCACTCCTCCTTGTCTTCTCTTGATTATACCATGACCATCCCGCCGTCATCCTCGCAAAAGTCACATTTCTCCATGGGAAGAGCACTTCGTACCATTTCGGATTACCGGTCATTATCGATATAATGGAACAAACGAAGAACGATTTCGGAGGAGAGATGATCATCCATATGGCACAGCTTACGGAATTGAAAAAGCGGTTCGTAGAGCATTTCGGCGGGGACGCTTCCGGAATATCGGCCTTTCATGCGCCTGGACGCGTCAACCTGATCGGGGAGCATACCGATTACAACGGAGGCGCTGTCTTTCCCGCTGCGCTGACGTTCGGCACGACGTTGTTGATCTCCCCGCGTGAGGATCGCAAGCTTGGGTTCGCCTCGACGAACTTTCCGGTGGCGAAGGAAATTCCGCTGGACGGAATCGCCTTTAACGAGGAGGACGACTGGGCGAATTACCCGAAGGGCATCGTATGGGAACTGAAGCATCACGGCATCGAGCTGACCCGAGGGTACAATCTGCTGTTCCACGGCGAGATCCCGAACGGAGCAGGCCTGTCTTCCTCCGCTTCGATTGAAGTCGTCACGGCCTATGCCTTGCTTACGCTGGAAGGCAAGCCGACGGATACGGTGCAAATCGCGCTCTGGTCCCAGCATGCGGAGAACGAATTTATCGGAGTCAAGTGCGGCATTATGGATCAGTTCGCCGTTGCGAACGGCCGCAAGGATCATGCGATTCACCTCGATTGCGATACGCTTGAATACGAGCTGGTGCCGTTCCGCTCCGGCGATTACAAGCTGGTCATCGGCAACACGAACAAACGCCGGGGACTCGTGGATTCCAAATATAACGAACGCCGCTCCCAGTGCGAACAGGCTGTCCGCGATCTTCGCGCCGCCTTCCCTGAGCTTGCGCTGCTCGGACAGCTCACCTTGCAGCAGTTCGAGGACAACGCCCATCTGATCTCGGATGAGACGGTGCGCCGCCGGGCGCGTCACGTTGTCGAGGAGATCGATCGTGTCGGACGTTCGATCGAGGTGCTGAATCAGGACGACCTGGTCGCTTTCGGACTGTTGATGAACGCCTCTCACGATTCGCTGCGCGATCTTTACGAAGTGACGGGGCCCGAGCTGGACGCGATGGTCGACGCGGCGCGCGAAGTGCCGGGCGTGCTCGGCTCGCGAATGACGGGAGCGGGCTTCGGCGGCTGCACCGTGTCGCTTGTTCATCAGCATTCGGTCGACCGCTTTATTGAGGAAGTGGGCAAAAAATACGAGTCCGCTACGGGGCTTAAGCCTGCGTTTTACGTGTGCGACATTGGAGACGGAGTAGGCGAACTGAAAGGGGAGGCGTAAACGATGGCGGTATTGGTTACGGGAGGAGCGGGCTATATCGGCTCGCATACGGTTGCGGCGCTGCTGGAGAAGGGGGAGCAGGTTGTCGTCGTCGACAATCTGTATCAAGGCCACCGGGACGCGGTTCTGGGCGGCAAGTTCTATGAAGGCGATCTGCGCGACGGGGATTTCCTCTCCCGAGTGTTTCAAGAGAACGATATCGACGGCGTCATTCATTTTGCGGCCAACTCCCTTGTCGGCGAAAGTATGAAAGATCCGGGAAAATACTATCACAACAACGTGTACGGAACGCTGTGCCTGCTCGAGCAGATGCAGAAGGCCGGCGTATCCCGAATCGTGTTCTCCTCGACTGCGGCGACGTATGGCGAGCCTGAGCGGGTGCCGATCGACGAGTATGATCGGACCGTTCCGACGAACGCGTACGGCGAGACGAAGCTGTCAATGGAGAAAATGATCCGCTGGTTCGATGTCGCCCACGGGATCAAGTTCGTGTCGCTGCGCTACTTCAATGCGGCCGGGGCGCACGATTCGGGCAAAATTGGAGAGGACCACAATCCGGAGTCGCATCTTGTGCCGCTCGTGCTGCAAGTCGCGCTCGGGCAGCGGGAGTTTATATCCGTATTCGGCGACGATTATGCGACGCTAGACGGCACGTGCATTCGCGACTATATCCATGTCAGCGATCTGGCGGACGCCCATATTCTGGCGCTGGAACGGCTTCGCCAAGGCGGCGATAGCGCGATCTACAACCTAGGCAGCGGCAACGGCTATTCCGTCAAGCAGGTCATCGACGTTTCCCGCGAAGTGACGGGACATCCGATTCCGGCCAAGATCGAAGCGCGCAGAGCCGGAGACCCGGCGGTGCTGATCGCGTCTTCCGACCGGGCCCGCCAGGAGCTGGGCTGGCAGCCGACACGCGACAAGCTCGAGGACATCGTCAAGAGCGCATGGGAGTGGCACCGAGCGAATCCGGACGGCTATCAGAAGTAAGGGGAGGTTATATCGCATGAACGAATCCGCATCAACCCCTATGGCCATCGAAGAGCATGAATTGGCGGAAGCTATCGAAAGGCTCGTCGCCTTCGCGCTGCATCAAGGGCTGATTGAGCCGCTCGACGTTGACGACGCCCGCAACCGGCTGTTGGACTTGTACGGCGTGAAAGAACCGGCGAGCGGCGAGCTGCCGCCCGCTTCGGAGCTTCCGGACAGCCCGGTTCCGCTGCTGGAGCCTCTGCTGGACGCCGCGGCGGCCAACGGTCTCATTCCGGACGATACGCTGACGTATAGAGATTTGTTCGACGCTCGTATCATGGGGCAGCTGATGCCTCGCCCTTCGGAGACGAGCCGCAAGTTTCGCGAATTGACGGCGGAAGGCATCGCTCGCGCGACGGATTGGTTTTACAAGATGAGCATCGATTCCAATTACATTCGGATGGACCGGATCCAAAAAAACGGCTATTGGAAGCATCGCACTCCGGACGGCGAACTGGAGATTACGGTCAATCTCTCCAAGCCGGAGAAGGATCCGAAGGAAATCGCGCTGCTTAAGTCGCTGCCTCAGTCCCATTATCCGAAATGCTTGCTGTGCAAAGAAAACGTCGGATACGCCGGCCGCCCGGACCACCCGGCCAGACAAAACTTGCGTATTCTTCCGCTAAGTCTGCAGGGAGAGGCGTGGTATTTCCAATACTCGCCTTACGTGTATTACAACGAGCACAGTATCGTATTTTGCGGCGAGCACATTCCGATGAAAATATCGCCGGCAACATTCAGCCGCCTGCTGGATTTCGTCGAGCGTTTTCCGCACTATTTTATCGGCTCCAATGCGGATTTGCCGATCGTCGGCGGCTCGATTTTGAATCACGACCACTTCCAGGCGGGACGTCACGTATTCCCGATGGAGACGGCGCCCGTTCTGGAGTGGCGACAGTGCGCCAAGCAGCCGGAGGTCGCCTTGGGAATCGTACAATGGCCGATGTCCGTTCTGCGCTTGCAATCCGGCAATCGGCAGGCCATTCTGGATGCCGCTTCGGCCATTCTCGACAGGTGGCGCGGCTACAGCGACCCTGCCGCGGAAATTCTCGCCTCCAGCGAGAAGGACGGCGTTCGGGCGGAGCATAATACGATCACTCCGATTGCCCGCATCAAAGACAACGGCGCATACGAGCTCGACCTCGTGCTTCGCAACAACCGGACGAGCGCAGAGCATCCGGACGGCATATTCCATCCGCATAAGGAGCTTCATCACATTAAAAAGGAGAATATCGGCTTAATCGAAGTGATGGGGCTAGCGGTGCTTCCCGGCCGACTGCAAACCGAGCTGAGCGAGATTGCGAATGTTCTGACCGGCAAGACCCGGTACGACGAAGCGGCGATTGCCGATGCCGGTCACCCGCTGAACAAACATGCCGAATGGATATCGACGCTGGTCGACCGTTACGGGACGGATGGCTCCGAAGAAGCGGTGAAGCTCCTTCTTCAAGCCGACGTCGGCGACAAATTCTATGCGGTTCTTCGCGACGCAGGCGTCTATAAGGCAGACGAGAATGGACGGGCCGCATTTGAACGGTTTCTGTCCGAATTCGTAAGGGCGTAATCGAAAGGTTTTATTAATATTAAGGCAGCCAATCCATAACGGTCGGACAGGGGTCCCCCCCCCCTTTCGGCCGTTTTTGTTGTAGGCCTGTTTTGTTTCAAGCGGCTGGTCTTCTTCTCTCCCGGAGCATGCCGTACTCGTTCAGGGTGTAGATCGTGGTGCAAGCGCCAAGAATAAGGCTGCTGAGCGCCTGAACGGGAGCGTGGGCGTTGTTGCATCGGAAGCGGTATTCGTAATAGTAAT